>JADQBC010000031.1 GCA_016903655.1 Gomphosphaeria aponina SAG 52.96 = DSM 107014 | reverse complement strand
AGCAACAACATTAGAATTAGATGACCAGACAAGCTCATGATCAATTAGCCAAGCAATATGTAGCAGAATTATTAACATTATTGGGTCAAGTAGAAACTAGCTCTGATGTATTTTCTGAAGTAAGACAAGCAGATATTTGGTTTGTTCCCGAAACCTCATCTTCTGCTAATATACCTAATTTAGGATTATTAAATATCATTGCTGCCCAATCCTGTTTAATTGAAGTTTTTCGCAATGCACCTACTGTAATTGAAGTGAGAAACTGCAAATTAAAATTATTTGCCAAACAGGGGGAAATGTTGCGCCAAGCCAATAACGAAAATATCCGTTTAAGAGAAGAAGCTCTACCATTTTTATGGATATTAACCCCCACTTGTTCACCAAAATTTCTCAAAAGTTGTAGAGCTGAAGCTGATGAAACAAATAACTTACCAACGGGATTTTATTTGATGTCAGAATTAGACAAAACAGCAATAATAGTGATTAATCAGTTACCAGAAATATCAGAGACATTGCATTTAAGAGTATTAGGAAGAGGAGGCACACAAAAAAAAGCGATAAAAGAGTTAGTTAACTTACCTGAAAGGGATAATTTATTGAAGAATTTGCTAGAAATTCTAGCATCATGGCGCACAAATTTACAAATAAGAGATAATTTAACTAATGAAGAAAAGGAGGACATTATGAACTTATCACCAGCTTATGAAAAACAACGTGAGGAATGGAAACTTGAAGGGAAACTTGAAGGGAAACTTGAAGAACAACGTTTAATGGTTGAAAGTCTCATAGAAGGGCGGTTTGGAAAATTAGATCAGGAATTATCTGCTATTATTGATACCGTAATAGCATTACCAAGAGCAAATCGCACTCAATTACTGCTTAATTTAGCTTCTTTATCTAAAGAAGAGTTATTAAGTCAGTTAGAAAATAATTAAAATCAATGTCAAATTGTAGGGTGGGCATTGCCCACCACAGCCAATTAATGGTAAAGATGTGCATATTACCGCTTTCAATGTCCTAGTCATCCCAATCTTCCATGTAAGATAAATAGATAGATGCTGTAATATATAAAAAAAAATGGATCTTCGGTAATTATAAAGGAGATGGTTAGGACTAAAGGAGATGATCATTGATTTAACCAGTTGGGGTAAATTTGGGGGGCTGAAGTCTGCCATCTTCTAGATATAAGATAGAGTCGGCGACATTGACAATGCGGGGGTCATGGGTGACAATGAGTACTGTTGCTCCTCTTTTTTTGGCTAACTGGTGCAGAATTTCCACGATCGCCTGTCCACTTTGAGAGTCTAGGGCTGCTGTTGGTTCATCGGCCATAATTAATTGGGGATCTCCTGCTAAAGCACGGGCGATCGCTACTCTTTGTTTTTGTCCGCCTGAAAGGTTTTTCGGTAACATTTTCCCTTTATCCTCCAACCCTACTGCTGCTAACA
Organism: Gomphosphaeria aponina SAG 52.96 = DSM 107014; assembly: GCA_016903655.1. GTDB lineage: Bacteria > Cyanobacteriota > Cyanobacteriia > Cyanobacteriales > Gomphosphaeriaceae > Gomphosphaeria > Gomphosphaeria aponina. The sequence goes on along the minus strand of JADQBC010000031.1, from coordinate 32,133 downwards.
GCATTTGGGCTTCATTTTTCCCTTTTCTTCCCCCAATCCCTTTAATATTAAGACTAACTTCTACATTTTCTGCGGCAGTTAAGGCGGGAAACAGGTTAAACCCTTGAAACACAAACCCAATATTATGCCGTCGAAACTGAGTTAACTGTTTGCGAGACATGGAAGTTATTTCTTCTCCCAATAACTGAATATTCCCAGCGGTTGGAGTCATTAGCCCTGCTAAAATGGAGATCAAGGTAGTTTTTCCTGAACCAGATGGTCCCATTAAGAGTTGAATATCCCCTTTGGGAATACTTAAATTAATGTCTGCCAAGGCTTGAAACTTTTGCGAATCTGATTTAAATACCATTCCTACTCCATGAGCCGTAATCGCAGTGGTTATATTTGATTTAGGCTTTGAAGACAATTGCTGGATCAACATGAGTCACCTTTTGAATTGCTAATAATCCTGACGCTATAGACATAGTCACCACGATTCCGAAAACTCCTACCCCAGTCCCTGGGGTGATGAGAATGATAATTCCTTTGGTAGCTGCCCAACTACTAACTCCTAAACAGATCAACATTGCGGGAAGATATCCCATCACTGCCATCCATAAAGATTGCTCTATCACTACTCCGTAAATCATCAGGTCTGATGCTCCCATTGCTTTGAGTGTGCCAAATTCTTTCAGATGGTCTGACACGGAAGCATATAGGATCTGACTCACAACTACCATGCCTACAATTATTCCCACTGCTGCACCTAAACCGAGAATAATCCCCAAACCTGTTCTATCTTTCCAGTAAGTGCTGGTTTTTGCTGCCATTTCTGCTGTTGTATTGGCGACTGTTCCTGGTAATGCGGCGGCTAAACGTTGTTTGAGTGTGGTTAAATCTTGACCTGGTTCTGCTTTGATTAAAATATGGGTAATGGGGTCAGTTAAGCTTAAAGGTTTGATTGGGGGTGTTGCTAGTTTTTCTGGGGTTTTCAGATAAACTTTGGTACAGTTCAGGTTTTCTCCTCCTTCCTCCATTGTACAATTTAATTCAACGGTAAATCCAGAGTTGAGATAAGTGTTAACATTCTCTAAGGAGGAAAACAGGAAGGGTGGAGCAACAATGGATTGACTGTTTTGGGCGATCGCTCCTAAAGTAACTGGTAAGGAGGTGACTGCGGCTGTATCTCCAATGTTTTTTATCATTAGTTCTGTGAGTCTGCTTTCGTCTGCCATTACGGTATAAGGTTTTTTCAGTACAGTCCGCTCTCCTTTTACTATATTTCCTGGTTGGAAAAGTTCCCCTTCTATTGCAAAACCTACTAACCTGACTGAATTGAGTTTTCCCATTTTTGTCTGCCATTTACCTAACCCCAGGATTAAAGGTTCTGCTTGTTTCACTCCCTTTACTTGGGTAGCTTGCTCTACTTGTGCCATTAGTAGGGGTTCTGTCTCTTCAAAATGTTCCATTTTCGCCGCACTCACCCAGATATCTGCTTGGGAATTTTCAATTAATAGTACTGTAGAGCGACTAAATCCATTGAGTATTCCTGTTTGAATGGTTACGAGTGTTGCTGCAAACATAATCCCCGCTTGGGCGACTAAAAAGCGAGGAATATCTTCTAATAAGTTTTTTCGGGCAATGGATACCATATCAGTAGCAAATATTTGTATTTTAATAATTAATTCACTGGAGTAAGTATTGCTACAGTTTTATTTCAGATCTAATAAACCTGGGGGTGGAGTTATTTCTAAGCGCTGCTTTTCGAGATCTACTATGGGTACAATTTCTTTGACAAAGGGAATTAAAACTGTGGCTGGTTTTTGTGCCTTGGGTTTGTATTTTTTTCGCTTGGTTTTGCGGGAAATGTTGGAAAGGTCAGGTGTGTTTTTTTCTGCCATTACTGGTTGTTGGTGCAGGGTGACTTCTAAGATATCATTTCCTGCCCAGAAAATTTCAGTGACTGTGCCTATATTTTCCCCTGTAATTTGATGATAAACTGCTAAATTAATTAAATCGGCAACATGATATTCATCTTCTTCGAGTTGGGGGCGATCGCTTTTATTAACTAACAGTCTGCACCCTAGCAATGTCTCTGCTTGAGTTCTATCTTTTACTTCTGCTAATTGCACCACATAAATATTTTTTCCTGGTATTTGATACCCCCTCAGAAGTTCTACTGGTTCTGGTTGCAGATTTTCTTTTCTTTGTAACCAACGTTTTCCTGGTTCTTCAAATCTTGCGGGAAAATCTGTACTGGGGTTTATTCTTAATTCTCCTTTTAATCCTTTGGGTGATACAATTGTCCCTATTTCTAACCATTCATTGTTGATGGTTGATGCTTGATGGTTCATGGTTGATTTTTGTAATTTGACTAGCTTTTATGAGCTTAAAAATATTGATAAAACATAAATGAAGTTTTTGCTCTGGGCAATTAATTTATGAGCATTGTAAGCAACATAGGTTGCGGTATATCATGCTTGGGTGGATGAGATTGAGGATTATTGACCAGACTGGATTAAAATTAAAATAATTAGACCAATCGCTCATTGGTCTATTATAACCAATGACCAAGGAGTGGGCGGGAAATGATCTTAATGACAAATGAGGAATGAATTTTGGTAAATGGCTTGGTTTATTTAGTTTGATTACTTCCCTTTACGTTTTGTGGGAAATTCGCCAATTGCTGCTGCTGGTGTTTACAGCGGTGATTTTTGCTACGGCTCTCAATAGATTTGTTGGTTTTTTGCAAAGATTGGGGATAAAACGTAATTTGGGGATAGTAATTATTATCTGTCTTGCTGTACCCCTAGCTTTTCTCTTAATTGCGCTGATTGTGCCACCTTTTGTGGAGCAATTTCAAGAATTGATTGCTTTGTTACCCAGGGTTTGGGAAACACTGCGGGCAGATTTGAGTGAAATTGCACTTAAACAGTATGATTGGTTGCCGCCTCTTCCCAATTTAAATGATTTAATTGCTCAGTTACAGCCTTTGGCGACAAATTTATTTAAGAATTTTGTGGGTTTTTTTTCGGGTTCGGTGACTGTCATTTTGCAAGTTTTACTGGTTTTTGTGCTGACATTGATGATTTTAGCTAATCCTCAAACCTACCGACAGGGTTTTTTGTTGTTGTTTCCTTCTTTCTATCGGCGACGTGGGGATGAAATTCTGACTAAGACTGAGGTGGCTATAGTTAACTGGTTGGGTGGAATTGCGATTAATTGTCTGTTTATTGGCACTTTGAGTGGGGTTGGGCTATGGTTGTTACAGGTGAAGTTGGTGTTGGTTCATGCTTTGTTGGCAGGGTTACTCAATTTTATCCCCAATATTGGCCCGACTACTAGTGTGGTTTTTCCCATCATGGTGGTATTAATTGATACTCCTTGGAAAATTGGGCCAATTTTGATTTGGTACTTTATTATTCAGAATATTGAGAGTTATTGGCTTACGCCTACGGTGATGGCAAAACAGGTATCTCTGTTACCAGCAGTTACCTTAATGGCTCAAATCTTTTTTGCCCAGATTTTTGGGTTGGTGGGATTGTTGCTAGCCTTACCTTTGACAGTGGTGGCGAAAACTTGGATTGAGGAAGTTTTGTTGATTGATATTTTAGATCAGTGGGGAGGAGAAAGTACTGAAGTATTACATTTTCCTGCTGAGGAAATATGAGGCGATCGCTTTCTAGGTTATACTAGATAAGGTTAAGATTTGCAGTTTTTGATGACTACCTCACCCATAATCTAATCATATTTCTCATATAATCATTCCCATCACAGTATGTCTTCTAATTTTTGGATTGAGGAAGTTTTGTTGATTGATATTTTAGATTAGTGGGGAGGAGAAAGTACTAAAGTGTTAGATTATGCTGCTGAAGAAATATGAGGCGCTCGCTTTCTAGGTTATACTAGATAAGGTTAAGATTTGCAGTTTTTGATGACTACCTCACCCATAATCTAATCATAGTCCTCATCTAATCATTCCCATCACAGTATGTCTTCTAATTTTCGGACTCACCCATAATCTAATCATAGTCCTTTTGCAGTTTTTGATGACTACCTCACCCATAATCTAATCATAGTCCTCATTTAATCATTCCCATCACAGTATGTCTTCTAATTTTCGGATCTTAGGGTTTCTCTTTGAGCGTGGGGGGAAACTGGAAATAGCTCGTGGTTTGCAAACTGTTTTTGCTTTTGCTGTTCCCCTGATGATTGGGAAGTTGACTTCTTTTCCAGAAATTGGTTCTTATGTGGGTTTGGCTGCGATATTTTTTGTGTTGGGGGATGTGGGGGGTTTATATAAAACTCGCGCGCTTACTACTCTGGCTACTATTGTGGGCTGCTCTGTGTCTTTGTTTATTAGTACTTTCCTCGGCTCAATACTGTGGCTGAAGGTGTTGATAACTGGATTGTGGCTTTTTGGTGCAGGATATGCTACAGTATATGGACATCCTGGGACGATGATGGGGATGATTACGGGCTTGTTTTTTCTGTTTGGGATTGAATTGCCAGGAGGGGATTGGTTGGTGGGACTACAGCGGGTGTTGATTTGTTTGGTGGGTGGGGGGTGGGGGATGTTTCTCTGTTTGGTGATGTGGCCACTTAGGCCTTTTCAACCTTTGCGCTCGGCTGTGGCTGGTTGTTATCAGGCGATCGCTCAATATATTCAAGGTTGTTGTGCAGATTCAATAGCCGAATTGGAAGGGGTGGTGACGCTGAAGCAGGCTTTACAATCGGCGCGGGATGCTTTGAGTGTTCACCGTATGGGGCGCATGGGTGGTAGCCCCCTCGGGGAAATACTAATTGTACTGATTGAAGATGCAGACCGTTTGATTACTTCGGTAGTGAGTTTGAGGGAATTGGTGGAGGTTTACCGTGATTCGCCTCAATTTCTGACTGTGAGTATTTTAATTGATGATGCAGAAGCAAAAATTGCTTTGGTTGCGCAAAATTTGGCGCAGGTGATTTTGGGTAAACTGACAGTGGTTGATTTGGGGAGTTTGGAGTTAATTGCTAAGGCGATCGCTCAACAAAAACAATTCCAAAGACAAGTTATTCAAGATAATACTGATGATTATGCCACTTTAATGGTGGTGGGTCGGTTGGTGGTGATCCTAGAATTGGTAATTAAACAATTAAAATCTACAATTGCTATTGCTTCGGACATGGATACTGTTCCCCGTAAACATCAGCCAAAGGGGAATGTTTTTCTCAAAAATGAGAGGGATAAGTTAGAGTCAAAGGAAATGTCTTGGTTTGAACCATTGCAAGATAATTTTACTTTAGATTCTTCCCTTTTTCTTCATGGACTGCGTTTGGGGGTAACTAACGCAGTGGCAGTAACTATTTATTCTTTAACTAATATTTCCCAGGGGTTTTGGGTAACTCTTACTATTTTGTTGGTTTTACAACCTGATGTGGGTAATACTTTTCAGCGTTTCTTTCATCGGATAATTGGCACGATTTTAGGAGTGGTTTTTACTGTTGTTTTGTTGGCAATTATTAGTAGTGAGTATATTTTAGAAGGTATTAGTATTTTATCTATTGCTATTGCTTATTCTCTGCTGCGTTTCCATTATGGGGTGGCGGTGTTCTTTATTTCTATTTTTGCGATGATTTTGAGTGAATTAAAAACCCCAGTGGGAGGAGGGGAAATCGCTTTAATGCGGATTGGTTGTACTTTATTAGGAGCAGGGCTGGCGGTGGTTGCTGTGTTTTTCCTGTTTCGGGAACGGGAAGAAAAACGACTTTCTGCTTATCTTGCAGCTCTCATTGATTCCACTCGTAGTTATTTTCAAACAGTGATGGCAGTTTATTTAGGAGAAGCTGAATATGAGCCTTTAGTTATTGGGAAGGAGAGACAAAAAAATCGACTTGCTTATTTTAATGCTCAGGCTTCTTTTCAACGTTTTAGTAGTGACCCTCAAACTAAAATGTCTCAGATTGAGCCAGTCTTAACTCTGATTAATTATTTGAATCGTTTCAGTCGTTCTGTAACGGTTTTAATGGCGCAACTAGAACATTTTCGTGGGACTGCTCCTGTGCCAGAATTGGTGAGATTTGTTGCTCTAGTTGAGGGAATTTTAGCTCAGTTTGCTACTTCACTTACAGAAAATACTAGGCTACCATCTTTAAGAGATTTAGAGGTAAGTGAACAACAGATTCAAGGTATTTTCCATGATTTTCAAGCTGTGCGTTTAGAAGAATTTGCTGCGAATATGGATTCTACTCCAACTCGTCAATTTTTGCGGGATTTTAGTATTTTAGGGGTAGAAATTGAAGCGATTAATGACCAACTTGCTGCTATTCATTCTGCTGTTACCAGGATTATTAAATGTATTTGATAGACTCCATTAACCATTAACTAAAACCGTTGTTGATATTCAATTACGCCTCTACTTTCGTTGTTAAAGTTGCTAGAACCGCGCAGGAGGATGTTATTATTTAAACGGTATCTAAAGCCAAATTGGGGTTTTTGTTCGTTGGTTAAAATTTTGAGGACGGAAAAGGAGAATCTATTGGCAATATCTATACTGATTTCACCACCTAATCCCAGGGTAGAAGTTCGTTGAGTTTCTTCAATAATTTGGGTGGGAAAAATGGCAAATTGGGATAAACCAAAAGCATCGGCTACATGGCCTTGAAAACTGCCAAAGAATGCTTTTCCTGCTAGGTTGGCTAATCCCAGGGTACTTTCATTAGTGCCAAAATTATTGATAAAACCACCTCCTAAAAGGGCAATGATTTCTTTTTCGCTACGGGGAGGACTGCTGCTTAAATTGATATTATTGGTAAGTTGGCTAGCAAACCCGTTGACATTGGCTTCGATGCGAATTGTTTGTAAGCTACCAAGGGATTCTTGGGGGAGATCTCTAATTTCTGGGGATGAAGGATCTATGGGGATCTGGTTGCGATTTGTTTCTGATACTAACCCGATTAATTGTATATCTAAATATGGATCAAGTCCGTGATTGGGAAAAAATCTGGCTGTATTTTTTGCTCCTTCTGCTAGTCGCAATTGACTGGCAAAAAGGTTTACTTGACCTCCTTTTAATTGGATGCTTCCTTCTGGAAGTAGTTCAGATTTTGTGCCGTTTAAGCTTAAGCTTCCTTCGGCAAAAAAGTTTAAGACTGGGGTTTGGATGATTTGAACATTTTCTCCTAATTTGAATTGGAGATTATTGAAGTAAATTTCTGGTGTTAAACTTTTTTGATTACTTATTCCTGTTAATGTCTGGGTTGGTGTAAGTTGGATTTTGCCGTCGAATAATTGTAATTGACCGCCAATTTTTGGCTGGAAAACTGTGCCAGTAATATTTATATTACCTAACGCATTTCCTTGATAAATTCCTCTTAAATTTAGGGCAAGGTTTTGAAGATTGACAGTGAGGGGATTTTCTTGGGGAGTTGCTGGGGTTAGAGGTAGAGTTCCATTTATTTGCACTTCTCCGCCACTGAATTTACCTTTGAGGTTTTCTACTGTTATTCGATCTAGATTAAATCCGATTGCTCCATTGATTTCTGTTAGGGGATCTTTGGGGAAAAATTGGGCGGCAATTGTGCCATTTTCTATTTTGGCATTGCCCATAGTTTGTTGAATTTGAAGTTTTTCTTGGTCAAAGTTTCCTGCTATGTCTAGTTTGACTTCTCCTTTCCCATCAACCCAGTTGAGTTGACCTTGACTAAAGATGTTTAATAACATGAGTCCAGAGTCTTTAATATTTAATTTTAAGTTGAATTGCTCATGGTCTGGTTTGACTGAAGCAAAGGGTAATTGATAGGGAAAACTACCTGTAATTAATAGGGGTGATTTGTCAAGAAATTTGCTCTCTCTATTTAAGTTGCTCCCCTGCCAGTTAATATCTGGTATTCCTAGATATTTTTCATCCCACAAAGATTGAAAGAAGAAATCTAAACGGGCGTTTTGATAATTGAATTTTCCTTGGGTAGATTTGAGGGAGGTTTGGTTGATTGTTCCTTTATTAATGGTGATTTCTCCTGTGGCTAGGGGGTTTTTTTGACTCCCTGCAAGCTGGATATTTGCGTCTGCCATGCCGTCAATTTTAAGGTGAGCGGGGAGATAGTTTTGGGCTAATTTTAGGGGAAAGTTTGTGAGTTGGAGTTCTCCATTTTGGCTTTCACCTCCGTAAACTCCTTTCAGGGATATTTCGCTGTTTTCTCCTATTTTGATGTTAATGGGTTGGAGGTTTAATAGCCCATTTTCATAGTTGCCTACGGCGATCGCTTGTTTGATTTTGTATTCTCCCCATTCCCATTCTTTTCCTTCTAAGTTAAAGTTTGCTCCTGTTATTCCTGTTTCTTTTCCTTCTACTTCTACTGTTCCATTGATGGTTCCTCTAAGGTTTGCTAATTTGGGTACAGCTTCTCTTTTTTGGTTTTTTTCTCTGTCGGCTATTTCTTCTTGAATTTCTGCTAGCTTACCTATTTGTTCTAAGATTGTTTTTTCTGGCAACCCGACTGCAAATAATGGCTGTTCTTCACCTGGGGAATACAAATCTGCTGCACTGCCGTAAGTTTGGGAATATAATTCATTGCTTAAGTCTGATACTTCAAAGATTTGCAGGGTTTGGAGGATATCTTGTATTTCTCCTGCCACTATTTGAACTGAGGCGACATAAGAATTTTCTGCTTTTGTGTTTAAACTACCATTAAATAGGTATTCACTTTCTCCTTTGACTAATTTCCCTTCTGTAACTGACCCAATGCCATCTATATATTGAACCTGGGCAAGAAAGCGATCGCCTATTATTGCTCCCAATACTGGTTGTTGCACTTCGACTGTGCCTTTTGTCGCTTTGCTGTTCCAGTTAATGTTTATTTCTCCATTTAGTTTTCCACCTATGGGAATAGCTGCTATTTTCTTTGGGGAGTGTTGCAGGGCATAGTTTTTTACTAAATTCAAAGGTATATTTTCTACTTTCATTGCCAAAAGTTCCCCTTTACTTACTCCTTGGGCAATTATTTCATTTTGTTGGAGCAAAAATGTTGTTGGTCGATTTTCTTTATCCAAAATTAGGTCAATTCTGTCTGTAACTCCTGCTAATTCTAGGTTAACTTTTTCTCCTGGAATTATTTCCACTTTGCCTGTGAGTAAAGATTCAAAAGAGTTCCTAAAACTATTACCACTAGCATTTCCTGCTATAGTAAAATTGTGGAGAGTTAAGTCTCCTTTTACTGTGGGTGAGTTGGGGTTTCCTGTGATTTTTCCCGTAAAGTCTGTTGTCCCTAATAGTTTTATTTTCCCTATTTCTAATCCTGAAATTGGTAATGATTCTAGTTGGATTTCTTCTGCTTGGATTTCCAGGTCTAACTCTTGGATAATTTCCGATGTTTTTCCTGCTAAGTTAACAGCTATTAACCCACTCCCTCCCACTCCTTTTCCCCTGATTTCGGTAATTTCAATTTTTTCTCCCTGCCAATGCATTTTTGTAGTTAAAGGTCTGTCAATCAGAGCAATGCCTTCACTAAAGTTTAATGCTCCTGTTGCTTGTATTGAGTTGAAATTCAGGGGGTTTAAACTCCCTCTTACTTTCAATTTTCCCGATAATTCTCCCCGCAAATTCTCAGAAAAGCTGTTTAATGCTATGGCTTCGGGAATAAGTAAGGTGCTAAAACTTCCATTAGCAATTTCCAGATTTGTGGCGATAACTTTGCCCCCTGCTGCTGTTAAGCTGGCTGTACCTTTTCCCCTAATATCCTGCCAGTCACCCCAGTTTCCTTCTAGGTTTAATGTGCCGTTAATTTCTCCTTGTACTTGATGGGAAAATTCTGGCAAAAGCTGACTAAGTTTTACCTGCTCTGCTGCTAATATGGTTGACCATTTCCCTTGTTTGAGTTGAAAGTTTTTGGTGGTCAAACCTCCAGCCGTTGCTGCCCCAGTTGCAGTTATACTTTCTGGTTGGTTCAAGAAACCAGTAATTTGTGTTTTACCTGATATTTGTCCCAGGGAAAAGGGTAAAATAGTGTTGTTTGTCGGTACATTGTTTGCTTGCAGGTCAAACAGAAAATTGGTATCTTGTAGTTGGATTTTTCCTGATCCTAAAGTTTCTCCTCCTACTTTAGGTATTGCTTGGAATTGGGGGATGAATAGGGTAGAATTTTGGAGCTGTAAATTGGCGGTAATGGAAGTAAATTCTACTTGGTTGATGGTGGCAGTTTTGGTTGTGGTTACGTCGAAATTTATTAACGGGTTATCTAGGGGCCCTGTTACTTGAATTGCTCCTTTGATTTCTCCTGAAATGGGTATGGAGGGTTGGGGTAATTGAAGGGTTTTGATGACATTTGCTGTTGCTACTGGTTCAGTTTGGACGAGGATGTTATATTCTCCCTGAGTATCTATGATTCCATTTGCTATTCCTGGGATTAAATCGAAGAAGGTACTCACATTTTCTAATTCAATTTCAGTGCCTTGAAAGAGAAGATTACCATTGGTTTGGCTAAAACTTTGCATCACTTCTTCGATGGTAAAAGTTACGTCATTGAGGTGTGTGTTTCCCTGCCAATGGTTTACTTTTCCGTTTTTTAATTTTATTTGCAGATTTCCCTCTGCTGTCCCTGATTGTAAATGCAATGGCAGGGGAAGTAAGTTACTAATTGCTGTAACTGCTAATTTTTTTGCCTGTATTCCTAATGTCAGCTCATTGCTTGCGGGCTGGAATTTGCTATTAATTAACTTTAATTCTCCCCCTTGGGCTAGTTTCCCTGTAAGATTGAAGGTGATGAGGTCAGGGAGAATAGTGCCTGTGGCACGGGATACCTCTAGCTCGACTGGGGGTTTGAGGGTGTCTGTGGCTGATCTGCCCACCAGTGTCACTTGTGCATCTTTTATTTGTAACTTTTTGAGTTGCACTTGTAAACCTGAACCCGATGGGGTTGGGGTGTTGATGTCGGTGGATACCCAGTGGCCGTTGATGTCTTGTTCGATGTAAAAATCGGGTTTGAGTAAGGTTACATTTAACTCCAATTTGTTGGCGAGGAGCAATTTTACGGGATTAAATCCCACATTCACTGCTTCCACAGTTACTCTGTCTGGATCGGTGGGGGTGGGGGGGATTTCACTGGAAGCAAATCGTACTCCTCCGAGAGCAAAACCTTCTACTGCGCCAATTTTTACTGGGCGGTTAAGGAGGTTGGTTAGTTCTTTTTCTGCTACTGGTGCTAGTTTGCGGGTGATTAAAAACCACCCATAGGTTAAGCTGCCGCCCAGAGTCAAAAGTAAAACTGAGATGATAGTGAGCAAAATGGGCCGCTTGAACCAGTTATTTCTAGGAGAATCTAATTTTTGATTGGGATTGGTCTTGATATTTTTTTTTTACTTTTGTATGACACTGAACAGGCTGCCTCCAGAGAATTTTCGGTAAAATAGTTTAGCTTTGCCTTTGGTAATTAATTCTAACTCAGTTTATATAAGATAATTGTATGAAAATAAAAGTTAAGGTTCAACCTAATTCTAAGGAACAAAAAATAGAAGAGGCCGCTGATGGTAGTCTGACAGTACGCCTCAAATCACCTCCTGTGGATGGAAAAGCGAATCAAGAGTTAATCGCATTACTGGCGGCTAGGTATAATGTAGCAAAATCCCAAATTTTGCTCAAGTCTGGTTTAACTTCTAAAAATAAGCTGGTTGAAATTAACCTCGAGTAAAAGCTTGGGAGTTAGAGACAGTTTGCTTGGGGAAAATGTTCCTCAACTCTGCTACACAAAGTGGTTGGTTTGGAAGTTTTACAGATGGTCTTTTGACATTCACTATGAGTTGGCTCCACAATTGAGGCTGGTAACGAAACTAAAACTATTCTGCCATGATTTTGCGTTCTTGCATCAGTTTTGGGTTGACAATTTTCATGTTTTTTTTAGCTTTTGGCAGTGCTAAAGCTGCAACTTCTCCAAATACTCAAGATTTCTTGAAGTTGGGTGTGCTGGAGACTCGTAATGGGAATTATGCTGCAGCTTGGTTGAATTTTACTCAGGCAATTGAGGAGGAACAAAATTTAGGGGCTGCTTATAGTAATCGCTGTTTGGTTAATATTTATTTGGAAAATTATTGGGCAGCGAAGGCAGATTGTACTTTGGCGTTAACTTTTGGGGCAAATTCAGCTTATTTTCACAGAGGTTTGGCTCATTATCGCCTGGGTGAATATGAAGCTGCCCTAGAAAATTATCATGAATTTATGGAGGACAAACCCTATGACGAGAGGGGTTATTATAACCGAGGGTTAGTTTATTTGAGTTTGGGGAAAAATGAGGAGGCGATCGCTGATTTTAACCAAGCTTTGTTGCACATATCCCCAGCAGATAGCTCCCAACTGGCAACTATTTACAATGACCGAGGATTAGCTTATCTTAGTTTGGGTAATTTACAAGGAGCTACTACTGATTTTAACCGCGCCATTAACTTAGATACCAGTAACTCTAGGGCCTATTATAACCGAGCTTGTGTCTGTCATCAATTAGCAAATTATGTTGAGGCTATTGACTATTTTACAGAGGCGCTCCTGCGTAACCCTAATCATCCAGAAGCTTTAATTAATCGGGGTTTAGCCTTTTATCACCAGGGTAATATGCAGGCAGCTTTGACAGATTTGCGTCAAGGGGCTCAATGTTTTTGTGAGCAAAATCGACTCACTGCTTATCAGCAAACTCTCAAACTTATTGAAGACATTCAACACAGTTTATCTCTCGCTGAAAGCGTAATTGTTTAACAGTTATCATTTATGAATTGTAGGGGCGGGTTTAGGGATAACGTAAGTTATAAATGAATAACCTTGATATCAAAACCCGCCCACTCCTGAGAGCAGTTACCCATCAACCATTATTAATTGGAGAAAATGAGAAAACAAATTTTACTTGCTACTGCATCATTAATTATTTTGAGTAACTGGGTATCTGCTCACGAAGGTGAGCAGCACGAACATGCAACCATAGAAATTACTGCTGGTCAACCTGTACCGACAGTAGATTTAATTGTCCATGAAGACGCAGTTAAAGGTTGGAATTTAGAAGTTCAGGTGACTAATTTTCAATTTGCTCCTGAAAATGTAAATCAAACAAGTACACCCACAGAAGGCCATGCTCATCTTTATATTAATGGGGAAAAAATTACCCGAATTTATGGCAATTGGTATTATCTTGGGGAATTAGCACCAGGTCAAAATGAGATCACCGTTAGTTTAAATGCCAATGGTCACGAAAGTTTAATGTACAACGGACAAATGATTGAGGCTCGGGAAATGATTGAGGTAAAATAATGTAAATCAGGGGAGAATAATCTCCCTTGATTGCCTAATTTTTTAGCACCTCAAAAAAGTATCGCCCTAGGCCAAATTAATCGCAGCCATCCGCCAAGTGGGCAAATTTTATTCCCGACTACTATAGGTCTAATTACTTGGAGAGTAAACCTCGAAACTGCTGGCACTTGCGCCGGGGGCTGCCAGAATATCCAAGGCATTGGCGGTAATTTAGTGCAAGCTGGTTTAAAAATAGCTGATAATAGAGGGGAAGAATTAGTAGTAGTGTTGGGTCACGCTCATTTTTATTCTCGCTTTGGTTTTCAGCCAGCAACAAATTAGGGTATCCTTTGCCCTTTGCAAATTCAAGCTCTCACTAACTACCATTCTTCCCATGGAGGTACAATTATCTATCCTCCTACTTTTGAGGGAGTTTAATATTTGGGGAGAAGCACTAATGAGTGGGAAATTAATGGAAAAAATCGGTCAAGCTGTAGTCCTTGCTGCCAAGAATATTTCCCTAGACAGAACAAATAATCTCAGGGAAAACATGACTACAGCCATTGAAAATCTGAGCGCAGATTATGCGGTGATTGAATTGCACCAAAAAATCAAATTAGTAGAGCTAAAATTTAATCACCTCCAGCAACAAGCCAACCTAGCAGAGCAAGCATTTCTTCGCCCTCAATTTATTAAAGCTTTAGAAATATTTATCCAGGAAGTCAAAGTTAATCAAAGTAAAAACCAAGATTTTCCCCACTGGTGTTTAGCACAAAAAAAATCCCTCCAGTTAGAATTATTAGCCTTGAGACATTCCCTGCAACAAGAATTAATTGCTCAAGAAGTCAAAAAATCCTTAGAGCTGGTAACAGGGCAGCAAAAATTGCAAAAATCTCCCATGTGGTTAATAGTTGCTAATCTCCTTAAAGAACACAAAAATAACAAAAAAAATACGCTGCAAGTTTTCTTAGCTTTTCCCTCACTTTCTTTGGAGTGCTTTAATAGTAGTACTAAAGTCTCTGAAACTCTGCCCCAACTGGAAAAATCCCTTGCTGAAGCCATGGGAAAATTTTGCCACAAATATACTAATGCTGGCAGAAAAATCAACTTTTTCTCTGGAGTTTGGGTAACTAAATACCTTCAAGTAGAAGCCAACATTCAAGCATTATTTACCATCTTAAAAACCGAGCCCACTTTGGTGTTAGAATCAGAAATAGATGGGGAGTATCTCAATTTTCGCCTGAGCTTTTGGGACGGCTATAGTGCAAATTATCTCACGGAAACAGTGCTCTCTAGGTTAGGGTATAAAAATATTTTAAATAACAATGCGAAATCCCGCGCTTTAGCCTGGCTGAAAACCCGCAACCAACTCATAGCCGCAGGAGAAAAAGCGGCAACAGTAGATCGGTTATACGGGGGAGAAAATCTCCAAAACTTAATGACTTTAAACAGGGAAGTAAAATTGAAAAAAAGGGGCATTAACGTTAAGGAGTTAGCATTTAACTATTTAATCAACCAACAAGATGTAAAAGTTTTGGGAGAAATAATTACCGTCTCTCATTGTTTATTGACAGGTTTAGTGGCAGATAAATATTTTTTGTGTGAAAATAATATTACCCCTCTTTTCCCTCGGTTAATCCCAGAATTATTAGCCAAGCTCCCAGACAAGGCAGGAAAAAATGAGTTGCTCAATTTGGTAGGTTTATATTATCATGAATTAGAGCAAAGTTTAGCAGCTACTCGGCAGTATATCTTACCAGAATTAAACCTGGAATTAGCTGCTCAGTTAGCCCACTGGTATAATAAAAATTGGGCAAAAAAACAGCTAATTAAAGCCATCAAATCTTGGTTACAACAGCGCCAATTATCTCCCCAAAATACTTGGAAAGCTTTACTAGATGCAACGGAAGCAGCTTTAAGAGAAGAAGATGGAGCATATCTAGAAAAATTAAATCACTGTTTAGCAGCAGTGGGGGAAACAAGGAGGTTAAAGATCCAATCTAGAGTTAAGCAGGAGTTAGCAGAAACAGAAGTTAATCTAGAACAAGAAATTGCCGAGCTTGAGCAATCAGAACAGACAGAGCTAGAATGGGTTTATGAACAAGAAACCTTGAGGTACTCCAGAGAAAGTGACGAGAGGACAATAGTAATGGTTGCTGATCCAGAAAAAACCAAACCTGCAGATTTTTCTAAGTTAGATTTACAACAATATAACAGCAATCTAGAAAATTTTATTATTTTTCGGACTTTAACAGAACATTCTGGCACAGTTCGTTGTCTAGCAATCACCCCAGATGGAGAGATATTAGTCAGTGGTAGCTATGACAAAACTATTAAAATTTGGCAACTAGCTACAGGGGAAGCAATACGCACCTTGAAAAACCATACAGGAGACATTGAAGCCCTAGCTATTAGCCCAAACGGAAAGATATTAGCTAGTGCTAGCGATAATAATACAATCAAATTGTGGGAACTAAAAACAGGCAGGCAAATAGATAGTATGAAAGGGAATTATCACACCCTAGCTATTAGTCCCGATGGCAAAATTTTAGCAACTAGCGACAACCAAAACTATGTAAATTGGTGGGAAATGTCTAAAATTAATGAAGTTCAAACTTGCAAAGGACATTCAGGGACAGTTTATTGTATAGCCTTTAGCCCTACAGGTGATATATTAGTAAGTGGCAGCGCGGATCAAACAATAAAATTGTGGGATCTCAACACAGGAAAAGAAAAAATGACCCTCACTGGTCATACCAGGAAAATTAACTGCCTCATCTTCAGCCCAGATGGGAAAACTCTCTATAGTGGGAGTGACGACAGAAGTATAAAAGCTTGGGCAGTGAGTACAGGAGCAGAAATTTGTACATTCAGAGACCATGTAGGCTGGGTATATTGCCTAACTATTAGCCCAGATGGAAAAATTCTCTTTAGTGGGAGTGCAGACAAAACCATTAAAATGTGGCAAGTAAGTACGGGAGCAAAAATACGAACCTTAAAAGGACATTCCAACTTAGTATATACTTTGGCTATGAGTCCCAACGGGCAGATCCTTGTCAGTGGTAGTGCTGATAATACCATAAAAATATGGCGCAGGCAACAAACCTCATTGAGTAAAATTAGAGATATTCCCTGCCTCCCTGATCACCCGCAAAAAAATTCACTCATCTAATCTTTTAATTACATAAATGCTATATAAAATTGTCAAAAACTTAAGTGAAGCTATTGTTGCTACAGGAAAATATCTTACCCACGATCTTGGCTATTCTACCAAAATAATTGATAATAAAGAAAGCTTAATTCAGCAACAAGAAAAACTTGATTTAATACAGTTAAAAATTAAATACTTACAAAATCAACTTTCCCCTCTAAAAATCCCAGAAAGTCTGCAACCATTTATCAAACTTGTCACCAGGATTAAACGAGAAAAAAAATTAGATTATCAGCGGTGGTCGTTAGAGAAGCAAAAAGAACTCCAGCTGGAATTATGGGAGGGGAAAAATGCACTGCAACAAGAAATGGCCGCCTTAAAACGACAAACTCACTTTAAATTTGTGGCGGCGGGAAAAACCCTCCCAGAAGCACCGATTTGGTTATTAGCTGCGGAAATTCTTAACGGTGAACAGGAAGAAAAAACTCTACCCTTGGAAGTATTTTTTGCCTTTCCCCAACTGCATTTAGAATATTTAGCCAATAATCCAGATACGGCAAAGTTGTTCCCAGAGCTTGAGTTAGATTTAGCAGAAGAACTGCGGCAATTTTTCTGGGAATATTCTAATGTTGGGAGAAAAATTGACTTTGTAACAGGAAAAGCAGTTAGAGAATATTTGGGGGGGGAAGCTAGTATTAAATCTTTATTTAGCATACTAAAGCATAACCCTACTCTCATTCTGGAGTCAGAAGTAAATGGGGCCTATTTAAATTTGCGACTGGGTTACTGGGGATTAAATTGGCAGAATTATAAATATCAAACAGTAATTTATAGATTACCATATGGAGAAATCTTAAAAGAAATAGTGAAAGAACGAGCCAATAAGTGGCTGAAAATTAGGGAAACTTTCGTGGCGGCAGGACAAAATGCAGCAAATTTAGACCATGTATATAGTGGGGATAACCTCAAAAATTTAAAGACAGTTAAAGATGAATTAAAATTTGAACAAGCAGGAATAGATATTAGTCAGCTAGTAATTAAATATACAATTAATGAAAAAGATTTAGAAAAGCTCTGCGATATTTTAATCGTACATTATTGTATTTTTGCAGGGATAATCGCAGATGAATACTTCCTAGTAACAAAAAACTTGACCCCATTGCTACCTCAATTACTTCCTCTTGTAATAGAAAATGTATGCTCCCAAGAAGAAATAATTGAAAGCCTGATTGTGTATTATAACAAAATATATAAAAACCTAGAAGCAAACAGAGGGGGAATTTTACCAGAATTACTCCTAGACTTTGCTGAGAGTTTAGCCCATGTACCTTACAAAGATTGGGCAAAACAAGAAATTAATAATTCTCTAAAGTATTGGTTAAAACTGCATAATTTAGGGCAACCAGAAGCATTAGATGAACTTTTGTCAGCAGTAGAAGCAAATTTAGTGATTGAAGACTATCAATATATAGAAAAATTAAATAAGTGTTTGGCAATAGTAGGGGATGAGAGACAGCTAAAAGTTGAAGAAAATTACTATTATCAAGGTGTAAGTAAATGTGATGGGAAAGATTATGAAGGAGCAATAAGAGATTTTAATCAAGCGATCGCCCTCAATCCCAATTGGGCAGAAGCCTATTATTATCGAGGAATAAGTTTATATTGCCTCAAACAATACGAAGAAGCACTGGCAGACTATGATTTAGCTTTGTTATTAAATAATAACTGGGCAGAAGCTTATAATAATCGGGGGAACACTTATTATAAACTCTGGGAATATGAAAAGGCGATCGCCGATTATAATCAGGCACTTACCCTCAACCCCAACTTAGAAATAGCCAGAAAAAATCGCACCATTGCCGAAAAACTCCTAGAAAACGTCCAAATTAAACAACACCAAAACTTCCAAAATAAACCCCAAAAT
The DNA here is from genome assembly GCA_016903655.1 of Gomphosphaeria aponina SAG 52.96 = DSM 107014. Taxonomy (GTDB): domain Bacteria; phylum Cyanobacteriota; class Cyanobacteriia; order Cyanobacteriales; family Gomphosphaeriaceae; genus Gomphosphaeria; species Gomphosphaeria aponina. The sequence goes on along the minus strand of JADQBC010000031.1, from coordinate 13,835 downwards.
TTATCCCTAGTTAACGTCCTTTTAGGACATTATAACGTTGTGCGTAGCCTAGCAATAAGCGCCGATGGAAAAATCCTGGCAAGTAGTAGTTATGATTACACAATAAAAATCTGGGATATACTAACAGGAAATGAACTGCACACACTCAGGGGACATATCAAAGATGTAGAAACAATTGCCGTGAGTCCAGATAGTAAAACAATCGTCAGTGGGAGCGATGATCACAACATAAAAATCTGGGATATACTAACAGGAAAAGAACTACTTACCCTCAGTGGACATCAGGGCGTAGTTAGAGCTTTAACTATTACTCCAGACGGAAAATTTATTATTAGTGGCAGTGGTGACAAAACCATAAAAATCTGGGATATAATCACAGGCAAAGAAAACAAAACCTTGGAAGGACATTATGGTTTAGTCCGTTGTTTAGCAATTAGCCCAGATGGACAAATATTAGCCAGTGGAAGCCATGACAACACCATTAAACTCTGGCATTTAAAAACCCAAGAAAACCCCGTAACTTTACATGGTCATACAGATACAGTTAATGCGCTCATCTTTAGTCCAGATGGACTAACCATTTTTAGCGCTAGTGACGACCAAACTATCAAACAATGGCAATTAAATACAGGACAACTGTTGCGAACATTAGAAGGACATTCTCACCCAATTTATGCCCTAGCTATTAGTAACTTCGGGCCCACTTTCCATAAAAAAGCAGGAGCAACTCTTTATAGTGCAAGTGGTGATAAAACTATCAAAATTTGGCAGCTCAACATTGGTCAAGAAATAGCCACTATCCAACATGATACCACCGCAGTTTTTGCTCTGGCGATCGCCCCTGATGGCCTTACCCTAGTCAGTGGTAGTGGTGACGGTACTATCAAAATTTGGCACTAACTCTCTATGGTTGATGGTTGATGGTTGATGGTTGATGGTTGATGGTTGTAGGATGGTTGATGGTTGATGGTTTCCAAATGACTACCAATGATAAATAACAGGAGAAAACAAATGACTACAGAACGAGAATATCGGGAATGGCAAGCAAAAAGAAAAAAGTATCAGCGCCAACACAATTCAAATTTTAGCCCGCTTCTAATATTGGGAATTATTTTTATATCTGGATGGTACACCTGGAAACATCATCCCCAGGAAATCAACAATTTCTTAGCCAGAATATTACCCCCTCAACTACCATTCCCACAGCCAAATAATCCCAATGCCAATATAGGTATAAAAAGTAACGCAGACATCAAAATCGGCTCAGAACTGCCCAATATGAATTATGATAAAATAGACAAAGTAGCAGCCTCCATTAAATATAACGGCACATCAGTTACAGAATTAGCTTCCATCCTATCTCAACTTGCCAATAGCGAAGTAGAAAAAGCTCGCATTATTTATGCTTGGCTTGCCCATAATATTACCTACGATGTGCAAGGTTATTTAACAGGAAATTATGGCGATTTAAGCCCCCTAGGAGTGTTAAAAAGTCGTAAAGGTGTATGTTCAGGTTATGCAAATCTTTATCAAGCTTTAGCCCAGGAAATGGGTTTAGAAGCAGTAATTATTGATGGATATGCCAAAGGAGCAAGTTATATTTTAGGAGAAAAAACTCAAGTTAATCATGCTTGGAATGGAGTAAAAATTAATGATGCTTGGTATTTAGTTGATGCAACTTGGGGGGCAGGTTATGTTAATGGCGGACAATTTTATCAAGCTTTTAATCCCCATTATTTTGCCACTGCTCCCCAAGAATTTATTTATGACCATTTACCCAGTAAAACAACATGGCAATTATTAGCCCAACCCTACAGCAAAGAACAATTTGAACTCCTACCCAACCTATCGCCCCAATTCTTCAACCAAGGAATGAAGTTTATCAGTCACAATAAGCATACAATTACAGCCAAAGATGGACAAGTAGAAATTATTTTGCAAGCTCATCCAGATACAATTGTTGCCTCTGCTCTCCAATTAGGAGGTCAGAAATTACCAGAAACCTATACATTTGAGCAACAACAAAATGGGCAGATTTTCATCAAGGCAACCTTTCCCGCTCCAGGAAATTATGAACTCCAAATTTACGCAAAAAACAAACATGAATCAGGCTCTTATCCCCATGCCGTAACCTATAAAATTATAGCCGATGCTGCAGGCAAAGAATTTCCGAAAATTTATACTAACTTTACCGAAAATAATGCTAACTTACAAGCTCCCTTAACCAAAAAATTGCCCTCTAATCAATCAGTGTATTTTCAGCTCAATGTCCCCAAGGCCTTAGAAGTGCAAGTAATTGACCAAACATCAAATAAATGGACTAAATTAACTCGTTCAGGCAATCAATTTTCAGGCAATGCTTTTGTCGGTTCGGGAAAAGTTCAAGTAACAGCAAAATTTCCAGGAGATGAAAAATACTGGACTGTGGTCGAGTATAATTAGTTCAATTTCATCCTGGCTTTTTCCCTCTTTATCTTCTCAAAAAACATAGCGCATCTGGATTGTGAGGGCAAATTTGATTAGCTACTGGGTTAGAGTAGAGGTAAAGTTCCTCTAAATTGCTTAAATTTATCAATGGAGTTACTTCCGTTATTTCGTTGTAGCGCAGAGATAATTCTTCCAAATTGGTAATCTTTCCCAAAGGAGCTACATCCTTTATTTGATTATGATCGAGGTAAACATATTTTAAATTAGTAAGATTACTTAAAGGACTTAAGTCTGAGACTTGATTGTGGTTGAGATAAAGTTGCTCTAACTTAGTAAGATTACTTAAGGGAGTCAGGTCAGAGATTTGGCTATGGTTGGCGTAGAGTCTGGTTAACTCAGTAAGATTGCTGAGAGGGCTAATGTCTGAGATCGGATTTGAGCCTATGTATAGTTGAGTTAAGTTTGTCAGATTACGCAGCGGGCTGAGATCTGAAATTTGATTGCTGGAGATAATCAGTCGCTTTAAGTTGGTTAGATTACTAATGGGGCTAATATCCGTGATTTGGTTGTTGTACAAAATCAGTTGTTCGAGGTTGGTCAAGGAGCTCAGGGGGCTGATGTCCGTAATTTCACTGCTGATGAGGTTGAGGACTAAATAACGGGATAACTCCTCACTCGCTAGGTTACAATCTTCCGTTTGGGCCTGTTCTAGTAACACTTTTACTGTGTGTTGTGCTGCGGGGGCAAGTTGTTCTTTTGTTGAACACCATTGGGCAAAATTACTGTAGTTTTGGGCTAGGGTAGGAATGGCGTTACTGAGGGTGAGGGTTAAGCCTAATAAGATATTTACTGATTGTTTGAACATTGCTGAATATATTTACTTATTCTCAAAAGCATCGGCTTTAATTCTACCTGGGTTTGACCTCATCTACAATCAAAAATGGATCATTAATTAAGAAGCTAAACATGGCAATCCTCCGAAAACAAGATGGTACAATAACAACCAACCTAGAAGCTATCGCCCAGGAGTTAGCACCCTTGCAAGTCAAGTTAAATCTTTGGCCAATAGATCCAGCAACTCACCAGTTACTCGCAAAAGAAGCTTTAGCTGAAGAAGAAAAAGAACAAGTATTACAAGCCCTAGATCCCTATTTTCAACAGCTTAAAGAAAATGAGGGCTATGAGTCAAGAGATTTAATTGTTCTCCATCCTCACACCCCCAACCTGGACAGTCTTTTAGCTAAGTTTAATGGCTGTCATACCCACGCTGACGATGAGGTGCGTTATCTCCTTGATGGCGAGGGAGTTTTTGGTTTTGTCCTGCCCAATGGTTCTCAGGTAGAATTAACTATTCAACCCGAAGAGTATATTAACGTCCCTGCGGGTACTGAACATTGGTTTCATTTAACAGAAACCCGACGGGTTAAAGCAGTTCGTTTCTTTACTACCACAGCAGGTTGGATTCCTGAATACACAGCCACAAAAATTCTTTTTCCCCTTACTTAATTGCAGAAAATCGCCCGTAAACCTTGAAAAAATTACGGGCTTTTTCTCCCCCATAAAATTTTAACCAATATTTAACCATGATTACCCCAACCAAACTCACCTTAGAACAATTTCTCGCCCTTCCAGAAGGGGATATTACTTATGAATTAGCCCTAACTGTTGAGAAATTTTTTCAACAAGCAAATTTAATCTAACTAAAATATGACTATTGAAGTAGAATATCGTTTCCCCCCCCAAATTGATCCCCAAAAACAGGCAAATATCATTGCTATTGGTCAAACTGCAGGTACTTGGGATGCTCGTTTTGCTCATCTCGAAGGTAAATTTAAACAACATTTAGGAGAAGTAGGCAAAATTATTACCGACCCTGATGGCTATAGTACGGCTACCATTTATTTTCCCGAAATAAATGTGGAAAATGACCTAGCCAGCCTTTTAACCATGATATTTGGCAAATACTCAATGGCAGGAGCAGGAAAAATAGTGGGGGTGCAACTGCCAAAAAATTACGGCACAAAGCCCAAATTTGGCATTACTGGCATTCGGGAGAAATTGGGAGTATTTCACCGCCCTTTAATTATGGCAATTTTTAAACCAGCATTAGGTTTATCCGCCGCCGATCATGGTGCTATTTTGGCAGAAGTAGCAATGGCAGGTTTAGATATTATTAAAGATGATGAAATTCTCCCAGATCTAGATGTAGCGCCAACTGGCGATCGCCTTGCAGTTTGTCGTCAGGTGAAAGCAGCAGTAAAAGCCAAAACTGGGCGCACAGTTTTGTATGCAGTTAATGTGACAGGGCGTGCTGATACTTTATTAGCCAAAGCGCGGTTACTGGTGGAAGCAGGCGCAAATGCACTATTACTCAATGTACTAACTTATGGTTTTTCCGTCTTAGAAGCCTTAGCCGCTGATCCCGTTATTAATGTCCCAATTTTTGCCCATCCCGCCTTTGCAGGCGCAATGTGTGCCGCCCCTCATACAGGATTGAGTTATTCTGTCGTCTTAGGCACTCTCATGGCTCACGGTGGCGCTGATGCTGTATTGTATCCTGCACACTATGGTAGCTTGCCCTTTTCCCCAACGGAGGAAAGAAAAATTAGGGATATTCTGCGATCGCGTAATGTTTTCCCTGTGCCTTCCGCTGGCATTCATCCAGGTATTGTGCCTCAAGTACTCTCAGATTATGGGACGGAAGTAATTCTCAATGCAGGGACAGGTATTATGGAGCATCCAGATGGCCGGGGAGCAGGGGTAAAAGCCTTTTTTGAGGCCTTAGAAACCCTAGAGCAAGGTAACTCCTTCGAGCTAGAAAATTTGCCACCAGGAGCATTACGTCGGGCCAGAGAAAAATGGGGCTAACCTGTTTAAAAGTTAACAATTATCCGTGAGAAAATAAGTCTTTAAATATAAATATATGCCGCAAAATATTCCTCCCAGCAAACAACAAGCAGAAAAAGTAGTTTTCTGTGACTTCGATGGCACAATTACCGCAGTAGAAACCTTTGCAGACATGCTCAAAGAATTTACCCCAGAATTAGCCAAAGAAATCATGCCCCAATTATATGCCAAAACCCTCACTTTAAGAGTAGGAGTAAGGCAAATGCTAGAATCCATCCCCGCAAAACTATATCCAGAAATTATGGCATATAGCGATGATAAACCCATTCGCCCAGGTTTAAAAGAATTAATGGACTATCTCCAAAGCCAACAAATACCCTTTGTGGTAATTTCTGGGGGCTTAAAAGACATGGTAGAAAGAGTCTTAAACCGTGAAGGTTTAAGGGAAAAAGTCACTTCAATTTCCGCAGTGGAAATAGACACCAGTGGAGCATATTTAAAAGTAAGTTCACAGTTTGAAGCAGACACAGAATTAGTAGCCAAAGTATTAGTGATGGCCAAATATCCCGCAACAGAAAAAATAGCCATCGGCGACTCTATAACCGATGTTAATATGGCAATGAAAGCAGATCTAGTATTTGCCCGCGATCGCCTCCAAGAAGATCTCACAACAGCAAACAAACCCTATCTCCCCTGGGAGAATTTCTTTGATATACTCGAAAACTTGCAACAAAGATGGGAAAATTAGCAATATGAACCCCGATCCGCGCCCGGACCTCATCACAGCCGCACAGCAATTTTACCAATTAGGGTGGATGGTAGGCACTGCTGGCAATATTTCCGCCCGCCTAGCAGATGATACTATCTGGATTACGGCAAGCGGCAAAAGTAAAGGAAAACTCACAGCAGCAGACTTTGTGAGAATAAATATGCAAGGAGAAATAATTGCTACTGACAACCCCCAAAACCGCCCCAGTGCAGAAACCAGTATCCACCAAGCAATTTATACCCTCTTTCCTGCTGCTCGGGCCTGTTATCATGTCCATTCAGTAGAAGCCAATTTAGTATCACACTTGGTGGAAGGGGATAGCTTACCCCTCCCAGCAATAGAAATGCTCAAAGGGTTAGGAGTCTGGGAAAAAAACCCCCGAGTAGCAATGCCAGTATTTGAGAATTATCTCGAAGTACCAAAAATAGCAGCAGCAATAAAACTTCGCTTTCAAACCACCCCCCCAGACATCCCCGCCCTACTCATTCTCCATCACGGTGTTACAGTATGGGCCCCATCCCCAGAAAAAGCAGAACATTATGTAGAAGTGGCAGAATATCTCTTCCGTTATCTCGTCGCTTCCCACCAAGCAGGTTTAAACTAGCAAATATAAATTATTTATGACTAAATTTGTATTTATTACTGGGGGGGTTGTCTCCAGTATCGGTAAAGGAATTGTAGCCGCCAGTTTGGGCAGATTACTTAAATCTCGCGATTATTCAGTCTCCATTCTCAAATTAGATCCTTATATTAATGTGGATCCAGGGACAATGAGTCCCTTTCAACATGGAGAAGTCTATGTTACCGATGATGGGGCAGAAACAGATTTAGATCTGGGTCACTATGAACGTTTTACAGATACTTCCATGTCTCGCTTAAATAGTGTGACTACTGGAGCTATTTATCAAGCTGTAATTAATAAAGAGCGTCGCGGGGATTATCAGGGAGCAACAGTTCAGGTAATTCCCCATATAACAAATGAAATAAAACAACGGATTCATCGAGTAGCCAAAAATACTAACTCGGATGTAGTGATAACTGAAATTGGGGGAACAGTAGGAGATATTGAATCATTACCTTTTTTAGAAGCAATTCGCCAATTTCGCAAAGACGTGGGCAGAAGCAATGTAGTTTATATGCACGTTACGCTGATTCCCTGGATTCCCGCAGCAGGGGAAATGAAAACTAAACCCACACAACATTCTGTCAAGGAATTGCGATCCATCGGCATACAGCCAGATGTCTTGGTTTGTAGAAGCGATCGCCCTCTCCAACCAGGAATCAAAGAGAAAATCGCCGAATTTTGCGATGTCCAAGTAGAGTCAGTCATTTCTGCCCAGGATGCTAGTAGTATTTACGAAGTGCCATTAACAATGGAAAGGGAAGGACTAGCAGAGCAAACATTAGAACTACTGCATTTAGAAAAAAGACAGCCAGACTTAGCAGGGTGGCAAAAATTAGTCCAGCAAATGCAGCACCCAAGCAAACAAATAGAAATAGCCATTGTGGGGAAATATATACAGTTAAGCGATGCTTACTTATCAGTAGTCGAAGCATTAGGACACGCGGCGATCGCCATCAATAGTCAACTAAACCTCCGCTGGGTAAGCGCCGAAGACATTGAAACACAAGGGCCAGAAAAGTACCTCAAAGATGTAAGTGGGCTTGTAGTACCAGGCGGATTTGGAGCCAGGGGAATAGATGGTAAAATCAAAGCCATAGAATACGCTCGCACCCAAAAAATCCCCTTCCTCGGCTTATGTTTAGGAATGCAGTGTTCCATAATCGAATGGGGCAGAAATGTAGCTCACTTAGAAAGAGCAAACAGTGCAGAATTTGACCCAGACACCCCCAACCCAGTCATCAACCTTTTACCAGAACAACAAGATGTAATTGACTTAGGAGGAACAATGCGTCTCGGACTTTGTCCCTGTCGTATTACTCCAGACACCCTCGCCTTTTCCCTTTACCAACAAGAAGTAATTTATGAACGTCACCGCCATCGCTACGAGTTTAATAATGCCTACCGCAATTTATTCTTAGAAAAAGGTTATCTGATTAGTGGAACATCCCCCGATGGGCGCTTAGTGGAAATTATTGAACTACCAGATCATCCTTATTTTTTAGCCACTCAATTTCACCCAGAATTTCGCTCCCGTTTAAGTAATCCTCACCCTTTATTTTTAGGATTTGTCAAAGCAGGAAGAGAAAAATATGCGGTAAATCTTAATCTAAATAATCAGAATGATTCTGAACATTAAAAGCCAAGATTTTTCCGTTCCCCAAGAAAAAAAACTATCAAAAAAATCTTTGTACTAGATGAGGGAAAAAGCAAAAAAATTCTCAGGGGGTTGGAGGTTCTATGTTTATTTGAAACTTTATTGCTATATATATGGGCGGCATCTTTTCCCATTATCAGGCTAACATACAAGGGTTATCTTTGTCAAGAGTTTTCAGAAATATTTTTTTTGTAGGTTAAACCCAAACAGAAAGAAAGGGGAAAAGGGTAAGCGATCGCCTAATTGCCTGTAATAACTTGATATAGGCCATTTTTTCTTCTGTAATTTGTAATTTTAGGTAAATGCGGTAACTCTTTTTTAAACCACATCGGTAAAAGTTTATTATAGGCTTTAACCGCCTCTACTACTGACTTAATAGTTTGCTGTCCTGGTGTTCCTGCTAAATTTTTGTAACTGAGAGTAACTTACCTGGATTTTGCTGAATTTAAATTTTTGACAAAAAATATCATTAAGCCACGGCTATCTCTCCCTCGAATTGTTTTAGGTATAATAAAAGAGATTTTGCCTGGAGGAAAAAAATCATGGATGTAAAACTGGTAATGGTAGTGTTAACAGGTTTATTTATCGTCTCATCTTTATTCTTTGCCACTAGAAACGGATTTTACGACTCAGATAACTATCACGGAAACGGTTCAGCACACTAAACCTGTTGCTTGGTGTAAGGGAGGGATTTTTCCCAGGGGCGTTGGGTTTTTTGAGTTATGAAATATATATTTACAAAACTACTAACCAAACTCAAACCCTCTCCCAACTCCGCAACTTTAAGGTTTCATTGGACAATTCAGCAACGCCTTCGGTGGGGCTGAGTGAGCTCGCCCCTACTTGATTTAAGATGAGAAAAAAGTAGCAGGATGTCAGTAAAAGTGAAAGCATGAGTCGTCTAGCATCAGTTGAAAATCCCAATCACTTATCCTGTTTTCCCTACAGTGTCGGTCATAGCACTGAGGGAGTATGCTTGTTGCTAAAATTAGGAAAGTATCGCATTCTCCTCGACTGCGGTTTAGCAGACATAGAAACCCTTTTGAGTGAGAGTCATCCCCCAGCGGACATGGTATTTTGTAGTCATGCCCATTCAGACCATGCACAAGGTTTATTAGCATTACATGAAGCATTTCCCCAAATACCAATTTACGCCAGCGAAGTAACAGTAAAATTATTACCATTAAATTGGTTAGAGCGAAATGCAGCAGAAATTCCTCAATTTTGTCAAAGTTTACCCTGGAGTCAGCGAATAAAATTAGAAAATGACCTCAGTGTAGAATTATTTCCCGCAGGACATTTACCAGGAGCAGCCTGTCTAGTATTTCACTATCAAACAGGAAAACGCACATACAAAATTTTATATACAGGGGACTTTTGCTTATCAAACTTTCAGCTAGTAGAAGGATTATCCCTAGAAACATTGCGGGGATTAGCCCCAGATGTATTAATAATAGAAGGAAGTTATGGAAGTGCGAGACATCCCCATCGCCGCCAACAAGAAAAACAACTGGTGACGAGGATCAAAGAAGCGATCGCCCGTCAACAGAACATTCTTCTACCAGTACCAACACTAGGTAACGGTCAAGAAATCCTCAAACTACTCCGTTCTCACCACCAGTTTACAGGTCGTGACCTAGATATTTGGGTAGATGGCAGTATTGCAGTAGCTTGTGATACTTATTTAGAAATCCTGTCCCAATTTCCCCCCTCAGTGCAAAACTTTGCCAAACATCAACCACTTTTTTGGGATCAAAAAGTATGTCCCCGAATGGGGCGGCTAACCGAACAACAAAAACAAAACCTGGGTCAATCACCCTGTATCGTAATTACAGATTACACAGCAGACTTAAGAGAATATTGCCATCAGGACTTGGGATCTTGGTTAATATTAGTCCCCCAACATCCCAGAAATTTTATCAACCCAGAAATAGAAAATTCTCCCCAAATTATTTTTGAAACCTATCTACTTTCAGAACACAGTGATGGGCGCAATACCACCCAACTGATTCATAATTTGCGTCCCCAGCACATAATTTTTTTTCACGCTTCCCCCACCTATCTCGCCGATTTAACCAACTTAGAAGAATTACACAACCGTTATCAAATACACTCACCCGCAGCGCTCACGCTGGTAGAACTGCCCATTGGCGATAAATTCATTCAACCAGAAGCACCACAACAAAGCGCCTATGAAGGAGAATTAAATGAAATCGGAGCTTTTGTGAGTATAACTTTACCTGATACCATCAACAAAGATCCCCGCTGGAATAACTTTGCTGATACAGGGTTAATTGAAGCACGTTGGCAAGGAGAAGAACTGGTAATTCGCGGTTTATCCCAAAGAGAATTACAGAATAAAACCAATGACAGAATGCCAACAGACATCGATTGCTGTAACACTTGTTTGTACTATCAAAATCAACGTTGTTGGCATCAAGCATCACCGCTTTATGGTTTTCAAGTAACCCCAGAAGGCTATTGTCCAGTTTTTGAACCCAGAGAAAACAATGAGCCATAATTATCAAGGCGATCGCCTTGCCTTTAAAAGCAATTCTCATTTTAAAACCTGTTTTACCCAATTTAATTTTTCTGAATTATCCATGTAAATTAATACCTAGGTTTTTCAGGAAATCTTAAAATGAGAATTGCCCTACTTCTTGGTGCAGTCAACCCCAATGAAGAGATCATTGGTCACTATTAAAATCGGGATATTTAGGATAAATTTGTTCTGCTTCTGGACAATCATCAGCCACAAAAATTTCAGAATTAATGCGAGAAACAGAAGCTATTTTTTGAGTAATCGAGCCAATACTTTCCAAACGAACAATTTCCTCCCAGGAACAAACTTCTTCCTCATCTTCAGTTTCATAACGAATGGTCACCAGATCCCCTTCGAGAGCAACAATGCGAGCGTCTTCGATCCAGCGTTGCTGATCCCGCAAGAAAACAGAAACTTCACGACCATCTGTGGACATTTGATAAATCTTGCGGTGTAGCATTTTTTTCTCCTTATCCAGGTAAATCTTCTTTTCTTTTACTATTGCAGTTTTTTTTTTCAAGAGTATAGCTTGTTTGAGGAGACTCTTAACTCCTCAAAAGTTTATCATCAGGACATCCTCAAAAAGCTCACTAAACTTCTCTAAATTCAGAGCCAACAAGTTCTTTTCGTCTTTGTTTTGTAGCTGAATTTCCTCATCAAAAATATCAATCCCTATAATTGGAGCTAAATAGAGAGTCGAGAACAGATAAGAACGAATCAATTTTAACATTGTGGCTCAAGTTGTTTGCGGAACACCTTTTTCATTATGACACATCAAGAGAAATAATTGCCAGAGTTGGTTGAATTTGAACCAGCATCATCAGATTCTGGCTTCTTAAGGAGCACAGAAATCTTAGCACAGACTAACTCAGGTTGCTCGAGCATAGACAAATGCCCACAATCAGGAATCTCAATCACATTCTGAGCATTATCGGAAAAAAGCTGATGAAAACTAGCTAAATGGTGGACATATTTAGGTTCCATCACCTTATCTTGCATCCCAGCCAGGAAATAAACTGGTTGCCGAAGTCGAGCAACAATTTGGGGCAAAAGATGCACTTCAGCTTCCGTAGTCGAATTGAGCAAAGAACCTCTAGCTGCCTCTTCATCAGCCTTAAGAAAATCAATCACCCGTTGGCGACCCCAAGAAAGATCCAAATGACGAGTCACCATTGTCCGAGCAAATAGCCAATCAATCCCTGGCACATAGAGCAACCAAGCAGGTCTGCGTTTAATTAGCTGCAGGCCAAAATTCCGAAAACGTTCAAACTCTTCCTTGAGATAAATCCCCCCACCAGCATTTAAACAAATTACCCCCTTAACCCTTTCAGAACACAAATCCGCTGCCCACAGAGCAACACTGCCCCCAAAAGAATGACCAATTAACCAAGCTGTTTCAATATTCAACTGAGAAAGCAGCATACTCAAATCATTCCCATAAGCAGCCAAAGTATATTCTGCCTCCATCTCAGTTTGACTCGCAGTATGGAGGGATACTCCTTGAGAATCCCCAAATCCCCGTAAATCGTAAATCAAGCAAGGATAATCCGTTGCTAACTCCTCAATCAGAGGTTGCCAATATTTACGGCTTAAGAGCCAGCCATGAATAAAAATCAAGTATGGAGAAGATGAATTAGTAGAAGAAGGAGTTAGCTCGTAAGCGTGAGGCACTCCCCGAATATCTATGGTTGGCATATCAACTCTTAATTTCACCCGAACTGCTAGTGAGCCCAAAAAAATATCTTTCAAATTCCAGTCTAACCGAAAAAGTGTCAGTCAAATCCATCCAGATCCTTTGGTTAGAGTTGAGAGTTATGCTATTATTTTTTTTGGCAGCCGTGTTAACCTTATTTAACTTGACGTAATCAACCAGGGGAAGGGAAAAGATGGGCAGAAATCCCAGGGAAATTCAAGAAAAACAATTAATCCCAGTCTCAAAAAGCGTTCCTCTATTATTTTTATCAAACTTTTTCTTAAAAGCTGCAATAATTTTGACTGGATTGGCAACGCCTGGAATAAAAATTCAATAAGATGGTCTTCTGGAAAAGATTGTTTAACAATTATAATACTGAGGGGGTGGCAACCTCAAAGCAAAAACAGTTCGAGGGCGAGATGTTAGAAATGACCAGCGCTCGCGCCAATCAGTCGCGCATATTTTTTAGCACCCAGCGAGAAATAGATCTGTACGAACTAGAAGAACTGTGTGATGCTGTGGGTTGGGCACGTCGCCCCCTGCGCAAAGTGAAAAAAGCCCTAGAAAACAGTTTTCTGTTAGTATCTATGTGGGAAGTTAAGGGGAATAAAAAAAGGTTAATCGGTTTTGCCCGCGCAACTTCAGATCATGCTTTCAACGCCACTATCTGGGATGTGGTAGTAAACCCTAAGTTTCAAAACAAGGGTCTGGGAAAGGCGTTGATGAAATATACCATCAAAAAACTGAGAAATAGCGATATAAGTAATATTACTTTGTTTGCGGATCCCCAGGTGGTAGAGTTCTATCGCCAATTAGGGTTTATGCAAGATCCAGAAGGCATAAAAGGAATGTTTTGGTATCCAGATTAAATTTTTATGGCAAAAATGGAAAAATGATGTTAGACTAGAGAAGGAAAGAAACGGGATGTAGCGCAGCTTGGTAGCGCGCCTGCTTTGGGAGCAGGATGTCGCAGGTTCAAATCCTGTCATCCCGATTGCAAGTTATCAAAGTTAGAGTCATCTCCCAGCTCAGGCCGCGAGATGACTCTTTGGTTAGAATAAGAAAAAACATTCTTCAGCAGGGAAAAGAAGGAGTTGATCTAACCTGATCAAGGCAAAGGATAAAATACTCAGAGAGTGTAATCTCAGAAGATAAAAAATAAATTAAGGTAGGCAATAATGAAATCAATATTACGTCGTAGCGCAACATGGGGTTTAGTTAGCAGCGTTCTGTTTTGGCTCGGTCAAAGTATGATGGCTTTGGCTTTACCACCAGAAC
>JADQBC010000035.1 GCA_016903655.1 Gomphosphaeria aponina SAG 52.96 = DSM 107014 | reverse complement strand
AAAATCCTTGACTTTTTTGAGTTGTTCAATTAGAATGTCTATATACATGATTTTATCTAAAAAAACAGTTGACGAGTAAGGATTTTAACACAAAAATCAACTGTTTTTTTTTATTTCAAACGTAAAATGAAACAGCCCTGCCGCGGGCTCGGGGGGGAGAAATGCTTGGAATGTAGGGCTCCCTCCCCTTGGTAAGGGGAGGGTTGGGGTGGGGTTTTTTACGGTTTCGCACTCATGTCTATTGTCTGGACTCTGATGGTTTTGATTATGTAATGAACTACTATTAAGGATTACCAGATCATTCGCCACTGTGAGGTAATAAAAGAGGGGTCGGGGTAAATTCCATTGCTTGTTCGTTGGGTAATCTTCTAATTAAATCTAATTCTGTTAATTTGTCCAATATAGGCAAAAGTTCGCTAAATTCCTGAACTTTTAATTTTTGTAATTCTTCTAGACTAATATTTTCATCAGATAATATATCTTTTTCTAGAATTAAGTCAAGTACCATTAAATCTGTGGCTTTTAATCCTAATTGTCCTTTGACTTGTTGATCTGTATAAATAAAACCTTCTTGCAATACTTCTGGTGTAATTGTTTCAGCTTTTAATGCCGATGCTTTTTGCAAAACATAGCTTCCTAAACGATTTAACCAACGAGGAACACCACTAGAACGATCGCATAACATTTTAGCAGTTTCTGGGGTAAAAGGCTCAACAGCTTTTGGATCTTCTACCGAGTATTGACAATCTTCAGAACGTACACTATTGAGATAGTTTACTAACATTTTATACATAATATCTTGTTCAAGGGGTTCTAATTTCATTGCCAAATCAAATAACCCTCTTTCACTCATTAAAATATCTCTGGTTAAACCTGAAGGATGACCTGTTAAAATAAACCAAGCACCAGATTTTAACATTCCTTGAGCATTTAAAAGCAATTGTTTGACGGTTGCAGGATCTTGTTTATCTAAGTCATCAATAGCAATAATTACCCGATCATATTTTTCTAATGCCCTTTTTAATAAGTCTTCAAAACTAAGTTCTGGCAATAAAGGTTGATTAATATCAATATTTTTCTCTTTATATTCTACGCCGCTTCCTGGAATCCCTAATTTCCCTGTTATTTCTCTTTGTTTTAAAGATTTTGCCGCTAGTAATCCCATTTGATTTAATAGTTGTTGCGCCCATTTATCTTCTTTCATTTCACGGGCTAAAGCAATTAAAGCTGTGGTTGCTAAATCCGTATTAGCTGGCAAACTAATATAAGCAGTTAATGTGTTAGTTGCTTTTCGTTTTAAGACATCTAAAACTTCTAAAATAAAAGCAGTTTTACCAATTCCAATCCATCCATAGACTAAAATTCTTCTTCTTTCTTTTCCTTTTAATAAACTAAAAACGTTTCTTAATTCTTGACTTCTACCTGTAAAAACTTTTCTCAACTGAGATTTACCTAATATTGAAGCACTTTCAGAAAAAGGAATTTCAGTTATTCCCCATTGAGAATAAATATCCTCTAATTCATCCCAAATGCGATCGGCTTCATTCATACTGTTTGTTTCTCCTTGCTCTTAGTAATACTATTCATACAGTTAAGGATTTTTGCAATTTTTGCAATTTCTTGGCGATCGTTAATTGCTGCAAAAATCACTGTGGCATCATTTAATAATTCTTGAGCTTTTTCTATAAAACCCATTTGTAACATTATTTTTCCTAAACTTGCTTGAGAAAAGGCAATGCCTCTATCATTTTTTAGATGCTTATAGAAGCGCAAAGCATCCCGATAATGAACGGAAGCTTTTTCATAGTTGCCAATTAGGTGATGAGTATGGGCAATTTGATAAATGGTATCTGCACGACTTTTAAGGTTATCAAATTGACGATAAATGTCAAGACTTTTTTCCAAATAAGTTAATGCTTGATGCCATTTTCCTTGATCTACTTTGATTTTCCCTAATGTTAATGCTATCTCTGCTACATTTTGCTTATCTCCTATGGTTTCATACCCTTGAAGGGCGTTTTCATAAAAAATAATGGCTTTTTCTAAATTCTCTGCTTTCTCCCCTCTTATTCTGTTACGGTAAGCAATAGCTAGATTATTCTGTGTACTTGCCCATTCTACAGGAAATGCCTCAAAAGTACACACTTTCAATGCTTCTTGATTTAAGGCGATCGCTTTTTCTAAATTCTCTGCTTTCTCCCCTCTTATTCTGTCAGAGTAAGCAGCAGCTATATTATTCTGTGTTCTTGCCCATTCTACAGGAAATGCCTCAAAAGTGAACACTTTCAATGCTTCTTGATTAAATGCGATCGCTTTTTCTAAATTCTCTGCTTTCTCCCCTCTTATTCTGTCAGAGTAAGCTAAGGCTAGATTATTCTGTGTTCTTGCCCAATCTACAGGAAATGCCTCAAAAGTGAACACTTTCAAAGCTTCTTGATTTAAGGCGATCGCCCTTTCTAAATTCTCTGCTTTCTCCCCTCTTATTCTGTCAGAGTAAGCTACAGCTATATTATTCTGTGTTCTTGCCCAATCTACAGGAAATGCCTCAAAAGTGAACACTTTCAATGCTTCTTGATTTAAGGCGATCGCCTTTTCTAAATTCTCTGCTTTCTCCCCTCTTATTCTGTAATAGTAAGCATTGGCTAGATTATTCTGTGTACTTGCCCATTCTACAGGAAATGCCTCAAAAGTGAACACTTTCAATGCTTCTTGATTTAAGGCGATCGCTTTTTCTAAATTCTCTGCTTTCTCCCCTCTTATTCTGTTAGAGTAAGCATTGGCTAGATTATTCTGTGTACTTGCCCATTCTACAGGAAATGCCTCAAAAGTGAACACTTTCAAAGCTTCTTGAAAATTTGTAATTGCTTTTTCAATATTTTCTGCAATATTTCCCCTTGGTTGTCTAGCATAAACAATTCCTAAACGATTCTGAACACTTCCATATTTTTGAGGGAATTTTTCATAGGTATAGACTGTTAAAACTTGCTGATAAATATCTGCTGCTTCTTCATATTTTCCTTGCGGGCTATATACATCACCTAATTCATCAAGAATTGCTACCTTGGTTAATTGTAATGATTCATGCTGTTCGCTTAAATTTAATGCTTCTTGAAGATATTTTTCCGCTTTTTCCAACTCCCCACGGCTTTTATAGGCTACTCCTAACTGCTGTAAAATTGAAGTAATAGTGGACAGATTTTGAGCATTTACTTCTGTTGAATATTCTTCTAATAAACGGTTTAATAAATCAATTCTACTCTCCCTTGCTCGTGGGATACTTTCTTGGCTATACTCAATAGAAAATGCAGGCAAAAATAGTTGATTTGTAGAACTTTCAGGGAGGGAAGTAAAGCTAAAAACCCCTGATCTCCAAGCCCAAAAATCAGGAGCAAATTTAGCCAAGCGAGTCACAGCAGATTTAGGTAAACAGAATAAAATAGGATAGGGAGCAAGATAGGTAAAAGCATCTCTCACAAAATTCAAATCCTGCAATACTTCTGGTAATTTATCAGATATGCCAATAGAATTTTCTAACCCTTCAATAATTAGCACTAATTTTTTATTTTCACATTTAACATTCTGAATTTCTTTCTTAATTTCATCTAGGACAAATCGCAGTTCAGGATTATCAAAATTCAGGCAATGAAAATAAATATTTTCTGCTTGAAAAGCGTCTATTAATGCTTCAGTTAACCATTTTTTTTCCTCAACTCTCTCAACTTCAAGAAAACCAATAGTAAACCCTTCAGAAAAATCAATAAAAGTATTTACTTTGGCTAATTCATCATGATTAATCGCCAAAAATTGATGCTTATTTAAATGAGATTTTGAGATAATTTCAGGCATTTGTCGAAGAGTCTAAATCTTGCGCTTTTTTATCTTTGAGAGCTTGTTGAAAAAGATCACTTTGTTTAACAACTGGGTTAAGATAATTCCATCTAGCATCACCATTATATTCTAAAACTGAGGTATTAAACAGCATTTGCTGCCCTATTTCATTTTTGCCAATATCTTTGGTTAAATAAACTTCAGCTAAAATAGAATAATGCTCATGGGGAATTAATCTTTCAAAGTCAAACTGTTCCCGTTTAACAGCATAACTTACATCTTGAGCATCAATCTTTGTTTTACCCTTTGAACTAGCTATTATACAAGCTGCTCTCATCATTTGCATCAGTTGTCTAACATGACCTCCACTCGCTTTTGCCAAAGTTAATAAATCCTGTTCAGACTCAAAAACCTCCTCAATATTTACTCGTTTTTCAATTAAACTAGCCACCGCTTTTAAGGCATTTTCATTATATTTTAAATCATCAACTTCCTGATAATCTAAAAAATAAATATTAATCATTGGTACTATATTAGGAGTGTCAAAAAAGTTTCTAATTCCTTTAGGTGAATATAAAACTGAAATTGGCACAGTATAAATAATATTGCAATCCAATTCCCTTAACTGAAAAGCATTATCAAAAAACAACTCATCTCCTACCTTTGGATAAACTCGATCTAAGTTATCAAAAATAATTAAAAATCCCTTATATTGATTATTAAATTTTTCTCTTAATTTCTTAACTCCATCCCGAAGCAGTAGATTAATATCAGACTGCAAACGAGATATATCTTGTTCTAAAGTTTGACGAATGGTTTTTTTACTGCGTTCAGAACCTTTAATTTGTGCCAAAAGTTTAACTAAAAGTTTAGCAATAAAAGGAACTGGAATAGGAGAAGAATTAACTTCTAAAGTTCCCGTTGCACTTACTGACTTTTCTACTGTTTGTTCATCTTCTTTAATTACTTCCTTAAACCAAGATTCAAAATCATTAAGTAATTGTTGATCAAATTTAATTCCTTTTTTGCGTAATTCATATTCAACTTGTTTAATAATAACTAAATATAAATCAGTGTAACGAGCATCTTTAATATCAATTTCTTCATCTGCTTCCACATAAATAATTAAATAATCCTCTTTCCATTTTTCTTGGATACGTTTAAGTTCTGTACTCTTTCCACAACCCCGATGACCTGTAAATAAAATTGTGGTAAATTCTTCAGGTTCTTGAAAATCAAGGATCGTGTTAACTTGGAAGATAGCATCAGTTTTTCGTACTTCGGAAAGATCAACATAATATCGTTCAATATCTTCACTATCTAATGGACGAAGTTCACAAGCACGATAGGCATCTTTAAGATTATTAGCAAGATTAGTAGGAATTGAGTTCATAATATCCAAAAATATTTTAAATATGTCCTTTTATCTTAGCATAGTCTTTGACTATGATTTATATCATTATTTGATGGACTATGATTATTTTCTCAAGATTATCTCTATAGCATTCTTAAGTTGGTTGTGAGAAAAAAATACTGGTTTGGCAGGGAACAGGGAACTGGTAAAAGGGAAAAGGGAACTGGTAAAAGAGAGGAAATATGATAGAATAGTAAAGTTATACATCTCTTATTTTAAATAGGTTTGCTATATGAGAGAATGACAAATCTTAATCTTGAAAGTTAATCTCAATCAAAGTCCTCATTTAATCATTCTCATCATAAGACTTTTTGCGAAACCGTAAAAAACCCCACCCCAACCCTCCCCTTACCAAGGGGAGGGAGCACTACATTCCAAGCATTTCTCCTCCCCGAGCCCGCGGGGGGGTAGGGGGGGTTAACACTACTTTCGCAAAAGGTCTATAGTTTGGCTGCGTTGTTCATTCATGTTTTTGAAATGTTGCTGAGGTAATTATGTTATCGGCATTGATTAGTTGGATTTCCTCTATGATAGCATGATAAATCTTAATCTTGAAAGTTAATCTCAATCAAAGTCCTCATTTAATCATTCTCATCATAAGACTTTTTGCGAAACCGTAAAAAAACCCACCCCAAACCTCCCCTTACCAAGGGGAGGGAGCACTACATTCCAAGCATTTCTCCCCCCCGAGCCCGCGGGGGGGTAGGGGGGGTTAACACTACTTTCGCAAAAGGTCTATAGTTTGACTGCGTTGTTCATTCATGTTTTTTAAATGTTGCTGAGGTAATTATGTTATCGGCATTGATTAGTTGGATTTCCTCTATGATAGCATGATAAATCTTAATCTTGAAAGTTAATCTCAATCAAAGTCCTCATTTAATCATTCTCATCATAGTTTAGACAGGATAATGTCTGGACTGTGATTGAGGTGATTATGTGATAGACTATGATTAGACCTCAAGCAAGAAGTCCAAACATTAAACTGGTGTCTGTACTATGATTTTTTTGATGATGTGATGGACTATGATTGATTCAGTTGGATTTCCTGAAAGTTAATCTCAATCACAGTCTTCTGCACTACAGCTATTATTATCTCTATTAACCCCTGCTCTAATAATTCCTGGTGTCTGTACTATGATTTTTTTGCTGATGTGATGGACTATGATTGATTCAGTTGGTTCAATCACAGTCCTCATTTCATCATTAAAATCATAGTTTAGACAGGATAATAATTGATTAATGAGGGTTAGGTAAGCTTGAATGCTCCGCATTTTCTGGTTGAATTTTCTCAAAAGGTGGGAGTCCTTTGCCAATGAGTAAGGGATTGTTTTTCATTTTTGCCGTCAAATAATGATTGATATTGTTTCAGTCTAGGATAATTTTAGTTTAGTTGTTACTCCAAAAAAGTAAATTTGAGTTAAAATAAAAAAAACAGTTAAGCTTGAGGAATTAGTATGTTAAACGCAGAAGAGCAGACAGCAAATATCTTGGTTGTAGATGATACAGCGAATAATCTCCGTATTTTAACGACTACTTTAAGTAAAGAGGGGTATAAAGTCAGACCTGTGACTAGCGGGAAGATGGCGTTAAAAGCAGTGGAAACTATGGTGCCAGATTTAATTTTACTGGATATAAAAATGCCAGAAATGGATGGGTATGAGGTATGTCAAAAACTAAAAGAAATACCAGAGACAAAAGAGATACCAGTAATTTTTCTCAGCGCTTTAGATGATGCAATAGATAAGGTAAAAGCCTTTCGAGTAGGAGGATTAGATTACATAACGAAACCTTTCCAGTTGGAAGAGGTGTTAGTCAGGGTAGAAAATCAATTGAAATTGCAAGAGGCAAAAAAAGAAATAAATAAACTGAATCAAGAATTAGAAGTAAGGGTAAAACAACGTACGGCGCAACTGGAAACGGCAAATAGGGCATTGAAAAAAGAAATCAGCCAGAAGGAAAAATACCAAAAACAACTGGTGTATAAAGCATTTCATGATGACTTGACTGGTCTTCCAAATCGAGCGTTATTTATGAGTCGTCTTGAGGATGCACTACGAAAGGTAAAAAATGAGGAAAATTATTTGTTTGCGGTGCTATTTCTAGACTGCGATCGCTTTAAAGTGGTGAATGATTCTCTGGGTCATTTAGTGGGAGATCAATTGTTAGTAGCTGTTGCGAGTCGTTTAGAATCATGTTGGCAGCAAGGAGAGCTAATTGCTCGTTTTGGGGGGGATGAATTTACGATTCTAATAGAAGAAATTAACAATATTCAAGAGGCTCAGTTGCTTGCAGAAAAAATTCACCAATCTTTTGATAAATCGTTTCGGTTAGGGGAAAATGAGTTATATATTAATGTGAGTATTGGCATAGTTTTATGCACAAAAGATTATCAACAAGCTGATACAATTTTGCGGGATGCAGATACAGCAATGTATCGCGCCAAGGAATTGGGTCGAAATCGTTCCACAGTATTTGACGTAGCTATGCACAAGCGCAATCTAACAGTTTTAAAACTGGAAAATGACTTGCGGCGGGCAATGGAGCGAGAGGAGTTTACGGTTTATTACCAACCAATTGTTTCTTTAAGGACTGGTGATATTATTTCTTTTGAAGCACTTTTACGTTGGCAACATCCAGAAAAAGGTTTAATTACGCCAATTCATTTTATTCCCAAAGCAGAAGAAACAGAATTAATTCTTCCTCTTGGTATGTGGATCTTAGAACAAGCTTGCTCTCAGCTTAGTAATTGGCAAAATCAAGGTTTGGTGAGCGAAGAAATTACCATCAGCGTTAATCTTTCAATCAAGCAATTTTCTGATGTTCATATCCTCAATCAAATTTACAAAATTCTGCAAAAAACTAATTTAGATGGCTCGAGATTAAATCTAGAAATTACTGAAAGTTCCATGATGGAAAATCCAGATGTGGCAATCAGAGTACTTCAGCAAATGAGAATGCGGAAAATTAATTTAAGCATTGATGACTTTGGCAGTGGTTATTCTTCTTTGAATCATCTCTATCGCTTTCCAGTGAATGCCTTGAAAATTGACCAATCTTTTATCAGTAGAATTGGGAATAATGGGGAGAATTTAGAAATTGTGCAGGCGATTATTACTTTGGCTCACCAACTAAAAATGAAGGCGATCGCTGAGGGGATAGAAACGGCAAAACAATTTGATTTTTTGCGAGGGTTGGGCTGCGATTTTGGTCAAGGATACTTTTTTTCTAAAGCTTTGGATGCTAATTCAGTGGAAAAAGTTTTGAGAAAAAAAGTGCTTAATTCTTATAGCAACGAAGAAAATAGTTAGGACATCTTCAAAAGCAAAAACACACATCGAGAGCAAGAATTATATGATTGCTTATTACCTAAGTACTAGAGGTGGATGGCATAATTTTCCCAGGTGAAAATTATACTATAGATATAGTACTATGCACAATGGTTCACCCAGAGTAATCAAGTTCACCATTACCCAGAAAGGAAAAAATCTGAGGTAAAGTTATAATTAAGAACCGAACCAGTGATTTTAGCTGAGGTAAAACCTGATGACATCTTTAGATGAAAGAGAAAAGGAATTGCGACGCAAAGAGCAAGAGGTTGAGTTGCTCAAACAAGAACTTTTATTGGAAAAACAAGCCCTTGAAGCAGAAAAGCGCCAGATGCAAATAACCCAACAAGAATCGCCTTTATATCCCACAAAAAAATATAATGCACAACAAATTCAGCCTCTGGGGAGGAAACTTGTTCAAGTTGGTAAATTTGTAGTTTTTGTCGTAGTTGGCATTGCCATGATGCGGGCTGGTTTATTTTTAGGGATTTGGATAGCTCGTGGGGCGATCGCCGCCTTAATTGCTTTTGTTGGCTACAAAATTTTCTTAGAAGAAAAAGGTGATTAATCCTCAATGAATAATGGTAAATGGTTCACTGATAACCGTTAAAATTCCACAGGCCAAATTTCAGAAATCGGCAATTCCCAACCAGGAAAAAGTTCAGGAATAGTTAAAATATCGCCATCTTTTAATACTAATGGTTCACCTTCTGCTCGATAAACAGTAACAGTGTTTTTATCTGGGTCAATCAGAATAGCAACTTGAGCATTCATTGAGAGGAACATTTGTATTTTTTCCTCTAAAGTTTTTATCCTATCGCTTTGTGATTTAATTTCTACCACCAAGTCGGGTACAAGTTCCCCAAAATAACGTACACTGCGGGGAATACGTTCTGCACGCACAAAAGAAACATCTGGCGCTTTCAAGTTACTATCAGGCATAATAAAACCACCAGAAGAGTCAAATACCCTTCCCAGACGACGAGGATAAACCCAGTTGCCAAGCAGTCGAATAAATACAGACCCAATTTCACTAGAAATAATATCTGAAGGACTCATAACTAAAATTTTCCCATTATCTAATTCTAGTTGATAATCATAACCCGCTTCCTTGAAAGTAGCTTCTACTTTTTCCAAGTCTTTAATAGTTATCTGTCCCATAAAAAATCTCCTTAATTAATTGTTATAACTGCACCATCAGTTATCAGTTTATTCTAAAATAGATTAGGGTTGGGGGTGGTTTGAAATCCCCATAACTGATTTAATCTACTATTAGAGAAAATAAAAAAATTTACTCCTTTTATTCCTGAAAATCCTATGACTCAACAAGCAACTGAAAAAACCTTTTTACCGCCTCCATTTCCTGATCATACCCAATTACCCGAATCAGATGGTACATTTGTGAAAAACTTTCAAGAACATCCCCAAAGTATAATCTTAACCGATTCCCTCGGGCCAATTTTACAACAACAACATCCCGATGGACAATACGCAATTGGACAAGATTGCGGCATCTATTGGCGGGAAACCGAACCCCCAGAAAAAGGTGCAGAAGCGCCAGATTGGTTTTATGTTCCCGATGTTCCCCCACTACTGGATGGACAAATCAGAAGGTCTTATGTTTTTTGGCGAGAGTTTATGCCACCTTTAATTGCTCTGGAATTTGCCAGTGGTAATGGAGAAGAGGAGAGAGATACAACTCCCTTATCTGTTGCCAATGATGGAAGTACAATTAAACCAGGTAAATTTTGGGTTTATGAGCGCATTATTCGCATCCTCTATTATGGCATTTATGAAATCAAAACAGGTAAGTTGGAAGTTTATCATTTACAAGATTTTCGCTATCAGAAATTAACACCAAATGAAAGAGGACATTATCCCATTACTCTTTTAGGTGTGGAGCTGGGACTTTGGCAAGGAAATTATCAAAATCAAAGCCAACTTTGGTTACGTTGGTGGGATTTGGATGGTAATCTTTTACTTACTGGTAACGAACAGGCTCAATTAGAAAAAGACAGGGCCCAAAAAGCAGAGGTAAGAGCAGAAAATGCAGAGGAAAGAGCGACATTAGAAAAACAACGGGCCCAAAATGCGGAGGAAAGAGCGACATTAGAAAAACAACGGGCCCAAAAACTTGCAGAACTTTTGAGAAAAATGGGAGTTGATTTAGCAGCAGAAGGTCTAGAATAGTTTTTTTGTAATCGCTGTAGGGGCGGGCCAGCGGGATAATCTTTTACTCAAAACTAGAATCTTTATCTGGCAAACCCGCCCACTCCGCCAAGTATTCGTAGTAATCGTTTTAGGGATTCTCCCTTTCTTTTAACTTCCGAAAAACAGCACGTAAAGTTACATTGTGGTAAGCCAAAGCCACCAGAGTATGGTAAAACAAATCAGCGACTTCAGAAGCGATCGCCTCTTTTTCATCATCTTTACAGGCCATTACTACTTCCGCTGTTTCCTCCCCTATTTTCTTCAGTATCTTATTATCCCCACCAGCAAAAAGTTTACAAGTATAAGAACCTTCTACTGGGTTATCCCGACGAGAAGCAACAACCTGATATAAATTAGACAAAGTATCGGCAGGAGGAGCTTTTTTAGTACTATCAACCTGATGAAAACAACTCCTTTCCCCAGTATGACAAGCAATCTCCCCAACCTGCTCCACAGAAATAAGGAGAGCATCACTATCACAGTCATAACGGAGAGAATGCACCTTTTGGAGATGACCAGAAGTAGCGCCCTTATGCCACAATTCTTGACGAGAGCGACTCCAATACCAAGTTTCCCCAGTAGCGAGAGTTTTTTCCAGAGACTGGCGGTTCATCCAAGCCAACATTAACACAGTACCATCGAGATAGTCTTGGGCGATCGCTGGGACTAAACCCTGGTCATTAAAACGAATTTTGTCGAGGGGAACAGACTGAGTAAGAGGTGGCATCAGTAAACAGAAAAAAATCCATCAAACTATTATAAACCATTGTGCCAACAAAAGAGAATAGGATAATTAAGGAAAGATCAGCTAGATCCTCACACATCCAAAAAGGAGCCAGATTTGACTACAACAACTTCTTTAAAAACCACAAAATCAGAAGAGATTTTTGCAGCCGCCCAGAAACTAATGCCTGGAGGAGTAAGCTCCCCAGTGCGGGCATTTAAGTCCGTAGGGGGACAACCCATAGTATTTGACAGAGTAAAAGGAGCTTATATTTGGGATGTAGATGATAACAAATATATTGACTATGTAGGCACTTGGGGACCAGCTATTTGTGGTCATGCTCACCCTGAAGTAATTTCCGCTCTCCATGCTGCCCTGGAAAAAGGCACCAGTTTTGGTGCCCCCTCAGTACAAGAAAACATCCTCGCCGAAATGGTAATCGATGCAGTCCCCAGTATTGAAATAGTGCGTTTTGTCAATTCTGGTACAGAAGCCTGTATGTCAGTTTTGCGCCTAATGCGTGCCTTTACTGGGCGAGAAAAAATCGTTAAATTTGCTGGGTGTTATCACGGTCATGCTGATATGTTTCTTGTGCAAGCAGGATCTGGAGTTGCCACCCTGGGTTTACCCGATTCCCCAGGAGTACCCAAATCCACTACTATTAACACTCTCACCGCACCCTATAACGACTTAGAAGCAGTTAAAGCATTATTTGCCGAAAACCCCGATGAAATTGCTGGAGTAATTTTAGAGCCTGTGGTAGGCAACTCAGGTTTTATCCCCCCAGATGCTGGTTTTCTTGAAGGTTTACGGGAAATTACTAAAAACTACGGAGCATTGCTAGTATTTGACGAAGTAATGACTGGTTTCCGCATTGCCTATGGTGGAGCGCAAGAAAAATTCGGCGTAACTCCCGACTTAACCACCCTAGGGAAAGTCATTGGCGGTGGTTTACCAGTGGGTGCCTATGGCGGGCGAGCTGATATTATGGCACTGGTTGCTCCTGCAGGGCCAATGTATCAAGCGGGTACACTTTCTGGCAACCCCCTGGCTATGACTGCGGGAATTAAAACCCTGGAATTATTACAAAAACCAGGTACTTATGAGCAGTTAGAAAAGATTACTAAAAAGTTGACAGATGGGTTATTAGAAGTTGCCAAAGCAACAGGACATCAAGTATATGGTGGGCATATTAGCGCCATGTTTGGGATGTTTTTTACTGGAGAGCAAGTGCATAATTATGATGATGCGAAAAAGTCTGACTTAGAAAAGTTTGCTCGTTTCCATCGCGGAATGTTAGAGCGGGGAATATATCTTGCTCCCTCTCAATTTGAAGCTGGATTTACTTCTTTAGCTCATACTGAAGGGGATATTGAGCAGACTTTAGCTGCAGCCAAAGAAGTGCTTTCTAGCTTGTAAATTCAATCTACTTTATTCGATATAGTTGATGGTTGATAGTTGATGGTTGATAGTTGATAGTTGATGGTTGATGGTTGATAGTCTGCCATAAACCATGAACGATTAACAATCAACAATTAACCATTAACAATCAACAATTAACCATTAACAAGCTGTTGAAGTTGCTCATATCTAGATAATGCTCTCTCCTCAGGAAGTAAAAGTTCATCACCCAGAAGAGCTTTTTCTAATAAAGTATCAGTGACATTACTCAGTAAAGGAGTTAAATTTCTCCGCTCTCCATCTCCAGGAAAAAGGGGAAACCAAGTAGAAGTTGGGAGAGCATAATAAATGGTTAAAACATAGCGCTCTTTTTCTTTAATTCTCCCACCATAGTGCAAACAGCTATTGGTATCACAAAAAACCACTGTTCCCTTTGCTCCTAAACACACTTTTTCCTGTCCCTTCCCTACTATTTTATCCACTTCTTGATCTTTCAGACGACCAATTGTATAATGGAGTTGCTCAGTAACAAGTCTAGACTTATCAGCAGGTAAAGCAGTAAAAGGCCCTGAATTTTCATCTACATCAGAAAGATAAATAAACACTTTGATTTGTTGAATATCTTCTGGATCAAGATGATACAAATGGGATGACCAGTTTAACAGTTTTTTGCTCTTAGCTCTGTTAATATCAAAGCCAAAAACTATGGGAAGAAAACCAAAATATTTAGTAATAGGAATGATTAGATTTGGATCTAATGCAAGTTGGGTGATGGCTGAATTAAGAGCAAAATCTTTTTTAGAACTAGCCAAAAAATCCAAACTCCCTTTAGAGGGAAGTTCATTATCTTTTCTGGCTGTAATTATTTTTTCAGCTTCAGCTAAAGCTGCTTCAAAAGGTGGATAACCCCGCAAAGAAGTTATGGCAATTCCTGCTGTTATTTCCATTTGAGCATTGACAAGAGAATCTTGATTATTGCTAATATATTCTTCACCTAACTTTGCTCTAGCCGTAAAAATTTCTTGCTTAAAAATTCTGGCTAATTGATGATATAAATAACGTTCATTTTGTGTTCCTTGATTCCGAATATATTCTCGCTCAAGCTGATTATGCTTAACAAGATTATTAATTAAATCTCGGTTTTCTAGATACAATTGCTGTAGGGACGGGTTTAGTATTTCTGCACAAAACCTGCCCCTACATTTAGCTTCAGGATTTTTTTCAGTCAGAGGATTGAAAAGTATTTTTTTTGTACTCCGTTGCCGAAGTTTTTTAACCATTGATTTGATATAGCTTTTGAAGTTCAACATCAACAAATAAATAGACTTTTTGATAATTGTACCAGAAGAAAACCTAAATGCATAACATTTCTTGGGATATCCCCTTGCAATGTCTTCTAAATTATGGTAAAACTTGGCAAGAAATTGTTGGAGGAGTGTTTGGTGAGCTCAAGCTTGAAGATTGATGGTTTTGAGATTTATGATGGTAGCGATTGCTATGTTATCGCTGAAATTGGCAATAACCACCAAGGTAGTTTGGCTAAATGTAAGGAAATGTTCCGCGTTGCTGCTGAATGCGGTGCAAATGCAGTTAAACTGCAAAAGCGTGATAACCGTTCTCTTTATACTAAAGCAGCTTTCGATAAACCCTACGAACATGAAAACAGTTTTGGGTTAACCTATGGAGAACATCGCGAGTTTCTAGAATTTGGCAAGTATGAATATGTCGAATTAAAAGAGTATGCTAAAAAAGTGGGCATTACTTTCTTTTCTACTGCTTTTGACTTCCCCAGTGCTGACTTTTTGGCGGCACTAGATATGCCAGCATACAAAATAGCTTCTGGTGACTTAACCAACATTCCTCTACTTAAGTATGTTGCTCAGTTTCAGAAACCAATGATTGTGAGTACTGGTGGGGGAACAATGGCAGATGTACAAAGGGCTTATGATGCAATTATGCCCATTAACCCTCAACTTTGTTTGCTCCAATGTACCGCCAGTTATCCCGCAAATTTTGAAGAATTAGATTTGCAAGTAATTAATACTTATCGCGCTCAGTTTCCTGATGTGGTGGCGGGTTTGTCTAGTCACGATAATGGAATTGCTATGGCAGTGGCAGCTTATGTTTTAGGTGCTAATGTGGTTGAAAAGCATTTTACTCTGAACAGGGCGATGAAGGGAACTGACCATGCTTTTTCTCTGGAACCTACGGGTTTACGGAAAATGGTGCGCGACTTGCGTCGTACTCGTCAAGCGATGGGAAATGGTGAAAAGAAAGTACATTTGAGTGAACGCCAGGCAGTGGTGAAAATGGGGAAAAAACTTGTAGCGGCACGGGATTTACCCATAGGTCATGTGTTGACAGCCTCAGATATTGCGATCAAATCTCCAGGGGATGGTCTTCCTCCATATTTATTGGAAAATATGATTGGGAAAGTGTTGACTCAACCTCTTCAAGCAGATGAGTCTATTATTTTGACGAGTTTAGCTGATGGTTGATGGTTATGAGTGAGCCCGAAACCTGACGGGGTGCGTTACAGCACACGTGTAATTCTGCCGCAGGCACCCTCGATGAGCTTAGACTAATGACTAATGAGCTTAGACTAATGACTAATAGTGAAATATTTTGATCTGTCGGGAAAAATTGCAATTGTCACTGGGGTTTTAGGGAAACTTGGCCCTGTATGGAGTGGTGCTTTACTAGAAGCTGGCGCTATAGTGGTAGGGATAGACTTACCTGGGGCTACTGTTTCTCCCGCTTTTGCAGCTCTTCAGGAGCAATATACGGAAAAACGACTGTGTTTGGAACGAGGGGATATTAGCGATCGCCTTCAATTAATAACAATAAGCGATCGCCTTCTTGCCCAAAAAGGTACTCCTTCGATTATTGTCAATAATGCAGGTATTGACCAACCCCCAGGCCCTGCTATTACCTACCACTTGGAAGATATCCCCCTGGAAATTTGCCGCCAAATTTTTGAGGTCAATATTCTTGGAGCATTCCAAGTTATCCAAATTTTTGGCTCACCCATGGTAAAAGCAGGAAAAGGCTCCATCATTAATATAGGCTCTCTCTACGCCAGTGTCTCCCCCGACCAACGGTTATATGCACACCTCAACTGTGAGCCACCTTTTCTCAAACCCCCCGCCTATGGCGCTTCCAAAGCTGCTTTAGTCAATTTAACCCGCTATTTTGCCACCCATTGGGGACCTTTTGGGGTGCGAGTCAATACTCTTTCCCCTGGGGGAGTCTTGGGAGGACAGGATGAAACATTTAAACAAAAATTCAGCGATCGCGTTCCCCTGGGCAGAATGGCACAATTTAATGATTTACTTGGGCCTTTAGTCTTTCTCGCCTCCGATGCTTCAGCTTATGTTACTGGCATCGACCTTAAAGTTGATGGTGGTTTTACCGCTTGGTAGTTTTGTGGCGTCGTAACCGTTTTTTGGGATGAGCTGCAAACAATTGTTGCAGCAATAACCCAAATAATACCAGATAAAATGGCTCAACCAACAAGCGCACTCTTTCTTGTTCATTATCTACCAATAAATGAGAAGTCAAAGTCACCCAAAAGATATTAACCACCAAAAAGAAAATCGTCGCCACAAAAGGCAAATTAACTACCTTGCTCCCCTGTTGTCGAACTATTAAATAACAACCATAGAAGGGCAGAATGAGATAAAAAACAATGGACACAGGAAAAGGCAAAAACCGCCCGCAAAAGTACTGAGTGTAAAACCCCTGCCAAGGTTTTACTTGGGCAAAATTCTTCTTACTTGCCCAAGATTTGTTTAAATAATCACTATTTAACCGCAGCCAACTTGACATTAATGCTTCAAATCTTCCCTGTAAATAAGCCACTGGTTTAATTCTGATAATATACCAGGCATCTTGTTCCAATTTTTTGGAAATATCTTGATAGGCTAAATGATGATAATTCACATAACCAGTACTTTTATATTCTTCATCTAACATGGGGATTCCCGTTTTTTCGTATTCAGGAAGAATACTTTTTAATTCTGTCAAAGGCGAATAGGTATATTCAGGAGTTATTTTTTCTAAACTATTAATATTTACCCGCCAAGGGCTACTAATAAAACCTGGGCCAATTAAAGTTAATTCTGACAACTTTCCTTGACCTACTAAAGTGGCTTTTTCCTCATCAGAAAGCAAATGTTGAGTAGTTTTAGCTAAGTTGAAACCCAACCACGAACTGGCTGAAAAATTACCAAAAACCAAGTAATTTTTGAGGAAAAGTAGGAAGATAAGAGATAAAGGTAAGAGAGCCGCTAACAATAATTTTCTAACTTGATGATATTCAAATCTTTGCACCCAAGCTAATCCTGTGATTAAAATGATAAAATAGGAGAGATGAAATAAGGAGCGAGTTAGACAAATAATGGCAAGTATGGTAAAAAATAATCCTCCCTGCCACAGTTGATTTTTGCGCATAAAACTAAACAAAAATAGGGAAGAAAGACACAAGAGAGATGTCACTGGATAGTCATAAAATAACCAGTTTTCATTCAGAATATAGGCGGGACTAATCATAAACAGTATGGTTAGTATTCTTGCTAGTTTCTGATTGATCCCCAGTCTAGACATGAGCAAAAATAAGGAAATAACTAGGGTTAACCCAAAGAGCAGGTAGCATAAACTAAAAACAACTTGGCTATGATTGGGAAATAATTTGAGAATGATTCCCAAGAAAAGATTAAATAAAGGAGGTTGACTGTGGAGATAGAAAAGACTTTCAACTAAATTATGTTTTAAAAGTTCTGGATCAATATAGTGCATATAAAAATCCAGGGGTGCTAAATCTAATCTAACTCCTGCTAGAAAAAATATCAGCCTTGAGCCGAGATAAAATAAACTAATTAAACCTACAGGTTTGAGTGATTTCATCTTGATTAATTTATTGAGGCCATCGCCATCAAAACCGACCCCAAAATGATAATTATCAAAAAAAAAGAAAGGGCGTTACCTTCAACGTTCATTGTTAATTGTTGATTGTTAATCGTTCATTGTTGATTGTTGATTGTTGATTGTTAATCCTTCATGGTTCATGGTTAATTGTTGATTGTTAATCCTTCTGGTTCATGGTTAATTGTTGATTGTTAATCCTTCATGGAAAACTATCAACTATCAGTAGAAGGCAGAAGGCTTTTATACAACCATCAACCATCAACTATCAACTATCAACTATGGTTCATGGTTCATGGTTAATTGTTGATTGTTAATCCTTCATGGAAAACTATCAACTATCAGTAGAAGGCAGAAGGTAGAAGGCAGAAGGCTTTTATACAACCATCAACTATCAACTATCAACTATCAACTATCAACTATGGTTCATGGTTAATTGTTGATTGTTAATCCTTCATGGAAAACTATCAACTATCAGTAGAAGGCAGAAGGCTTGGCAGAAGGCTTTTATACAACCATCAACCATCAACTATCAACCATCAACTATCAACCATCAACTATCAACCATCAACTATCAACTATCAACCATCAACATTTTGCAGCGCCAAAAAAAGGGGTATTCCACCCCTCCTTTTTTTGAAGTATCAATTAAGATTAGCCAGCAGGAATCATCCGCCAGTCATTATTGAGCTGAGACTCAAGTACCACATTGGTTTCGCGCTCGAGACCATTCATGATCCACAGACCATTAGCACCAGTCTGGCTGTTGCGCCAGAGAATGTCAACTTGACCATCACTGTTGAAATCGCCTGTACCGCCCATGTACCAAGCGGTATTGGTCTGAGACTCAATTTCAACAGACTCCATTACTTCTGTACCATTCATCAACCAGACACCATTAGCCCCAGTCACTTCATCATCTCGCCAGAGGATATCTACTTGACCATCGCCGTTGAAGTCGCCTGTACCGTAAATATCCCAGTTAGTGTTGTCCTGTCCGAGAAGCTCTACAGTCTCAACCCGCTCAGTACCATCCATTAACCAGATGCCATTAGCCCCTGTTTCTTGGTTGCGCCACAGCAAGTCCTCTTCCCCATCCCCGTTGAAGTCAGCCACACCACCAGCGTACCAAGCAGTGTTATCCTGTGCCTCACTTTCAACGGTTTCTACTAATTCAGTACCATCTTCTCCCCCCATAAACCAGAAGCCATTTGCTCCTGTTTCCATGTTGCGCCAGAAGAGGTCAGCAAATCCATCATCGTTGAAGTCTCCTGTACCTTGCATAGTCCAAGCGGTGTTATCCTGAGACTCGAGAGTCACTGGCTGCACCAACTCAACCCCATTCATGATCCAGATCCCATTCTCTCCAGTGGCTCGGTTGCGCCAGAGAATATCTGAGTTACCATCATTGTTGAAGTCAACCCCAGGAGGAGCCAATTCTCGGAAACCTTGAACTCCCAGTGTCCCTTCATTGGTAACACCTGCGATCGCCAGTCCCTCTCCACTGGGGAGTATTCCTAGAGATGGCTCGCTTTGAAGACCATTGACTACTTGCGGCTCACCCAGTCGCTCTCCATCTTCACCAAACTCTAAGTACTCAACTGCTCCCTCTGTATTGTTTTCGTAAGCTACTACGAAGCTCCCATCGCTAGCTATACCTACTGAAGAGTTACTTTCCGCCACCCCAGCGGTTTGCGTTAAATTATCTCTGAAAATGCTCTCCTCTTTCACCAGCAAACCGCTAATGTTCCCCACCCCACTGGTGTTATCAGTCCAGGTTACAATATACTCCCCTGCTTCATTAATTGCCACTGAGGACTGTTCCTGTAAAAAGGAGTTTCTCACGATGGCGCTGATCCCTATGTTACTGCCAATCGGCTGGAAAAACTCCCCTAGATTCCCTTCGTATGGCTGTAATAATACCTTCTCTACTACACCATTTTCTAACTCTTCTGCGAGGGTAAAACTTACTACTGCACTAATATCATTAGGACTGGACACTCCCGACTTTCTTAGAGCAATTTGGGGGTCTAAGGCAACACTTTCTGTTTCTGTTAAAAACTCTAGGGGAACGATCTCATTCCCATTACTATCAAATGCAGTAAGCCATATTTCCCCTGGGTTACTGCTTCCATCTTCATTAATAACTTCCTGAACCCCGACAAGTGCTACATTGCCATTATTATCAATTTGAATATCTGGATCATATTCATCATTGGTAGAACCCACAGTTATGGGGCTTCCCAGTTCCGACGCTGTTGCATCAAAAGTTCTAATTACTATATCTCTATGGGTTACTGTAACTTGGGATTCCCCTTCCCCAATAGTTTCTTCTTTAGTTACAGCATAGGCTACGGCAAAGCTACCATCATCGGCAATATCCACTACAGGAGGGCCTGCTTCTGGTTCTAGAGCTAAAATAACTCCTTCGCCATTAGTCGTTCCATCAGCATTAAACCGCTGTACGAGAACATCATTTACTCCAGAAATTAGTCCGACAGCGATCGCCTCATTGTTTGCTCCCACAGCTAGATCTGCTGTTTCAACGGATGCTGTACTGCTAAACAGTAACTCATCACTTACAGGAAAGTATGTAGTCATCTCTTCTCGTCACTCCTCTTCTGACTGGTTATGAGGCTCATCTTATCCTAACCCCATGAAAAAATCAACTAAGTTGATTAAAAAATTTTTCTCTGTTCTCTAGTCTCAGATTTGCTCTGTTTTTCTAGAATCCATTCATTCTGAGACACCCTTATTTTTCTTAAGTTTTTCTTAATAATTGCGTATTTTTTACCCAAAGCAACCAAACTCACTTCTTGAATATTTAATACGACAAAAGAATAAATTAGCCTCAGACTGGACAAAAAACCCTCAAATATAGAAAAATAGAGGGAAATTCAGGTAAAAGACTATGACAGAAATACCTAAGCAGATCAATAATTGGATTGAGGGGAAAGAAACACCAGCAATTGCTCGGGAGTGGTTTGATAAGTTAAATCCTGTAAATGGTACTCTGTTGTGTCAGGCTGCTCGCTCTCGAGTAGCAGATATTGACACAGCAGTAGAGTCAGCCAAGGCCAATCAACCTTCCTGGGCAGATATTCCCCCAGTACAGCGGGGACAAATTTTACATAATATTGTTCTGGGAATGAAGACTCACCAGGAGAAAATTGCCCAAATTGTGGCAGCAGAAACTGGGAAATCTTTTGAAGATGCCTATGGGGAGACAGAAGGGGCGATCGCTTTGGGTTTATTTTATGCGAGTGAGGGACAGCGTTTATATGGCCGCACCACCACCAGCGGTAATCTCAACAAATATGCCATGACAGTGCGTCAACCTCTCGGAGTTGCAGGATTAATAATTGCCGCCAATACTCCCATTGCTAATGTAGCTTGGAAGGTGTTTCCTGCTTTAATTTGTGGCAATAGTGCGGTGTTAAAAGCGGCGGAAGATACCCCAGCTACAGCTTGGTTTTTTGGGAAAGTTGCCTTGGAGAGTGGTTTACCTGCAGGAGTATTGAATATTATTCAAGGTTATGGCCTAGAAGCTGGAGCTCCCTTGGTTGCACACCCAGATCTAGCAGTGGTCAGCTTTACAGGGTCAACCGCTGTGGGGAAAGTTATTCAAAGAGTAGCAGGCGATCGTTTGGCTAGAGTTTCTTTAGAATTAGGGGGGAAAAATCCCTTAGTAGTTTGTGATGATGCGGACTTGGAAAATGCGGTTAAATGGACAATACTCTCTGCTTTTAGTAATGCTGGACAACGTTGTGCTAGTGCCAGCCGAATTATTATATTTGCATCTATTTATGATATTTTCAGGGAAAAGTTAGTAGAGGCAACTAAACAAGTTAAAATTGGACCTGTAATTAATGAAAAGCAGTTAAATAATATGTTAGCTGCTGTAGGGAGAGCAAAAGAGGAAGGAGCAAAAATATTAATAGGAGGAAGTCGCCTGCCAGGAGAAGGTTACTTTATGGCTCCCACTTTAATAGAAAATGTCTCCCCCCAGGCAGAAATTTCCCAACAAGAATTATTTGGGCCTATTGCTATTTTATATTGTGTGCAAGACTTTGAGTCTGCTTTAGCTTTAGCTAATGATTCTCCCTACGGTTTAACCGCTTCTATGCATACTCGTAGTATTCATCGGGCAGTTAAATTTTGCGAAAAGGTACAGACTGGGGTAGCAGTAGTTAATGCTGGTACTTATGGAAGTGAACCTCATATGCCTTTTGGTGGGTTAAAACAGTCAGGAAATGGCACAAGAGAACCAGGTACTGAAGCTTTAGATGTTTATTCTGAGTTAAAAGACATTTATATTAATATTGACCCAGAACAACTTTAATTAATCCCTCGGCATGAACTCAAATGGGCGGGTTTTGATATAAAGGTTATTAGTAGTGATTATGAGGTTATCTCTAAACCTGCCCCGACAAAGTAGAAATT
Organism: Gomphosphaeria aponina SAG 52.96 = DSM 107014; assembly: GCA_016903655.1. GTDB lineage: Bacteria > Cyanobacteriota > Cyanobacteriia > Cyanobacteriales > Gomphosphaeriaceae > Gomphosphaeria > Gomphosphaeria aponina. Next base: position 9,486 of record JADQBC010000035.1, on the reverse strand, counting down.
TTATCTACTAATAAAAATCCTCAACAGATGTTAATAAATTCTCCCCAAAAAATTATTAACTAATATGGGGGTTTGAGTTGTTTGATAAAGAAAAATTTTAAACTAAAATAGGAGTAAAGGTAAAATGATTGATGAAGAATTAAAAGATATTTTAACTCAAATACAACAGCAAATAGGAAGCCTAGATAAAAAAGTAGAAGTAGGATTTGCCAAAGTAGAAGGAGAATTAAAAAGACTAGATACTGAAATGAAAGGAGAATTTAAACGAATAGATGTGGAAATGAAACGACTTGAGGAAAAAATAGATTATAATACAAAATCTCTCAATGAAAAAATAGATGCTAATGCAAAATCTCTCAATGAAAAAATAGATGCTAATACAAAATCTCTCAATGAAAAAATAGATTCTGGATTAAAAAATGTCAATGAAAAAATAGATTCTGGATTAAAAAATGTCAATGAAAAAATAGATTATAATAGCCAACTGGTAAAGGAAAAAATAGACTCCATAGACAAACAATTAGAAGATACAAGATTTGTTAGTCGTGCCACTGTTTCTGCGATTCTCATCGGTTTGCTCGGAGGTTTAACCAAACTATTTTTCTTCTCAAATAACCCATAAATCTTAAAAATGACTAATATTATTGCCCTTATTCCAGCGCGAGCAGGTTCAAAAAGAGTGCCTGGGAAAAATATTCGCACCCTAGCAGGACATCCGCTCATTGCTTATACTATTAGAGCAGCTATTCAAAGTCAAATATTTACTACTGTAATAGTTTCCACAGACTCAGAAGAAATCGCCCAGATTGCAGAAAAATACGGAGCAGAAGTACCATGGAGGCGATCGCCTGCTTACGCTGAAGACAATTCGCCAGATATAGAATGGATTAATGAAGCACTTCAAGGCTTAAAAAATGCAGGACGTACTTATGATTGTTTTAGCATTCTTCGCCCTACCAGTCCTTTTCGTCAACCAGAAACTATTCAACGGGCATGGGGAGAATTTTTACAGCAAAAAGATGCAGTTGACTCCTTAAGAGCAGTAGAAAAGTGTCAACAACACCCAGGGAAAATGTGGGTAATAGAAGGTTCAATGATGCAGCCATTATTAACAGGAAAAGAAGCAAGTTTAGCTAACCCTGCTGCTTTCGCCAAACTGGAAAAATTAAATAGTCCGCTACACAGTACACCCTATCAAGCATTGCCAGAAATTTATGTTCAGAATGCCAGTTTAGAAATAGCTTGGTGTCGGGTAGTTTTAGAAGAATATACTATTGCTGGGGAGAAAATTATGCCTTTTATTACCCAAGGTTATGAAGGTTTAGATATTAATGATGAAAAAGATTGGTGGTATGTGGCATATCTTCTGCAAGAAGGAAAAGCAAAATTACCTTTTATTTCTGAGAAATAATAAAGGGAATGGAAGCCAAACCAAAGGAGATTAAACGTTACATTATTAAGAGTTAGTTTTGGGAATTTAGGAGATTATCAAACTGTAGGTAAAGGAGTATATGACCTGAAAATTAATTATGGAGCTGGCTGCAGAGTTGATTTTGGAATTGGCTTTTTGTCTCAGCACTATTATGTTCTAAGCATCCATTTCTCCAGCATATACATAAGTAAAAAACCTGGTTTCATGAGAAACCAGGCTAGTGAGCGCTATTGTTGCAACTTACTGAATACTGGGAAGCAAAGCGATCGCCGTATTTAAACCTTCTCCCAAAGCAGCAGTTAACTGATGAGTGACTGGCAAACTATCTACCACTATTGCCGTACAAAGCAGCATCATGTACAGAATAGAATACTTAAACATGGAGCGTGCCAACTGTTTATCAAAGGGGTTTCTCTTCACCAACCAAGCCTTATGGAGAAAAACTGCGCCCAATACTCCAGCAATTAAACTATAGACAATGCCAGAACTGGCTAGAGGATAAACCAACAACAAAGTAAAAATCACTGTCAGCCAAGTATAGATCCACATTTGCTCTCCAGTTGACTCCTCACCCTCTACCACAGGCAACATAGGCACTCCCACCTGGGCATAGTCATCTTTAATAAACAGTGCTAGAGCCCAAAAATGAGGTGGAGTCCAGAGAAACACAATGGCAAAGAGTACCCAGGCAGTCAAGCTTAATTCCCCAGTAACAGCAGCCCAACCCACCAAAGGAGGAATAGCACCTGCTGCGCCCCCAATAACAATATTTTGCGTACTATGGCGTTTCAGCAAGTGGGTATAAACCAACAGATAAAAGACAATACCCGACATTGCCAATAAAGCACTAAGCAGATTGACAAATACAGTCAAAATGGTAAAAGATACAATTGCTAGAATGATGGCAAAAATTAATGCGTGGCGTGGCTGCACTCTTCCCGAAGGAATGGGACGATTGCGAGTGCGCTTCATGTCATAATCGATATCCTGGTCATAAATGCAGTTGAGCGTCTGAGCTGAAGCTGCTGCTAAAGTACCCCCAACCAGAGTAAATAGCAATAGTAAAGCATCTACTTTTCCTGCCCCTGCCAGCCACATAGAGGCGGCTGTAGTAATCAGGAGTAAAGGAATAATCCTGGGTTTAGTGAGCAAATAGTAGCTTTTAATTACTTGTAAAAAGTTCTCGTTGCGGGGGGAAATACTTGTCCCAATCATTTTTCACACCAAATTAAAGTTGTCATTTCTCGTAGTAACGCACCGAAGCGATCAGTAATTGTTAATTGTTGATCGTTAATCGTTCATGGAAGACCATCCACCATAATTGTTAATTGTTGATTGTTGATTGTTAATCGTTCATGGAAGACCATCCACCATAATTGTTAATTGTTGATTGTTAATCGTTCATGGAAGACCATCAACCATCAACCATCATAATTGTTAATTGCTGATTGTTGATTGTTAATCGTTCATGGAAGACCATCAACCATCAACCATCATAATTGTTAATTGTTAATTGTTGATTGTTAATCGTTCATGGAAGACCATCAACCATCAACCATCAACCATCAACCATTAGTCAACCATCAACCATCAACCATCAACTTAGGTTATAACTTAATTTGTCCCGTAAAGCCAAAACCGTAAAGGCAACTAAAGTACCCAGTAAAGCAGCTCCCACTGTATGATGGGCAACTGTTAGCGGCTCTACTTGCAGGTGTAACCTAAAAGTGGCAACACCCAGCAGAATTTGTAAAATTACTAAGCCAAAAGCAACAAAGACAAGTTTGCGCAACAGTGGATGAAGTGCTGCTGTTCGCCATGCCCAGAATACAACCATCAAAGTGGCTAAAGTTGCGGGGAAAACACCAATAATGTGACTATTCATTACTACACACAATTCCTCGCCCCCAAAGCATTGATGTAACGCCCAACGAGAGGCAACTAAACCACCGAGTAAACTTTGGAGATAGACAAGAATAGTCGCTGTTAAACCCCCCCACCACAAATTCCCTGCTGCTGCTGTACCCTTGTAGGGAGTAAGCCTAGTTCCCATCACAATTAAAGTGCTAAAAAACAACATCGCCGTACCTAAATGGGCGGTTACGAGATCAAATCGCAGTAATTCTGTAACCGTTAGTCCTCCCAGAATGCCTTGGAAGATAATTAAACCTAAGGCCAAACTCGAAGCAAAAGGTAGCCAGACAGGAAGCTCTTTTCTGTACCACCAGGATAACCCTGTGAGGATGATGGTACTCACACCAATTAAACTGGCATCCAGACGATGAAACCACTCTAAGAATACTTGCAAATTCATTTGCCGACTCGGGAGCAGTTGGCCGTAACATAACGGCCAATCGGGACAAGCTAAACCTGCATTCATTACCCTTGTGGCACTCCCGATCGCCATTAATAACAGAGTAGCGATCGCTATCTTCCACACTAAACCCCGAATCCATTTTTCTGGCGACTGTTTTTCTATCTCAGGATTAATTACTGATTCTGTCATAACTCTTTTTTCTTATTTCTGCATCAAAAAGCGATTAAATACTCCTGAGAGCTGACTGGTCAAATCCAAATTGCCCTCCTTTACTCATACTGTACTCATCCTCACCCAAGATCCAAATATCTTTAGATCTTCTTCACATTTATGTATTCTTTTAATCAAACTTTACATTTTAACAATAATGAATGATGCTTTTAAATTGCTATACTTTTTTTAATGAAGTACTCGTATTATTGTCAAGCAAAGTTTTTAACTTAATTCAAGAAGAGTAAATTTAAAGGCAACAAACCTCATTGAAAACACGGAAAAAAAATTGACATTTTGTTTAGTTTTAAGTTATGATTAGTAAGCCTGAGAACATTAAATAAATATATGCGTGATTTATCTGGTAGCCTATTCAATGTGGTAAATGAACCACTGGTAGCTGGAGATAGCTTTGAGCTTGAATTTACTATTCAGAATACAGAAGGGGACAATGCTGACCAGTTTGAGGTTAAATTCTATCTTTCAGATAATGAATGGATCTCCACTTCAGACAAGCAGTTAGGAAGTTTCACCATTGATAGTTTAACAGGGAATACAACTACAGGAAAGTTAACCACCAAACTTACATTACCAGCAGCAGGAGATGAGTTCTGGAAAAGTGACGGTGCATATTATATCGGTATGATAGTTGATCCTGCCAACTCGGTAGAAGAGACATCAGAAGAAAATAATAGTAATACAGGTGAATTTGCTGACTTGGATCCAGTGAATATTAAAGTAACACCTGATCCAGTTGACTTAGCTGGGAAATTATTCAATGTAGTAACTGAACCTTTACTAGCGGGTGCTAATTTTGCTATAGACTTTGAAATCGAGAATATCCAAGGAGGAAATGCTGGAAAATTTCAAGTAAAATTCTACATTTCTGATAATGACTGGATCTCTAATAATGATCGGCAATTAGGCAGTTTTACTGTTAATAATTTAAAGGGCAATACAACTACAGGAGCATTAACTAAAAAGCTCACATTACCAACAGCAGAAGATGAGTTCTGGAAAGGGGAAAGGGAATATTATTTGGGGATGATTATTGATGAGGCTAATACTATAGAAGAATCATCAAAAAATAATAATAGCAATCAAGGGGAATTTGCTGACTTAGATCCAGTAAATATTACTCTCCCAGTTGACTTAGCTGGGAAATTATTTAATGTAGTAACTGAACCCTTGCTACCAGGTGCCAGTTTTGATTTAGACTTTGAAATCGAGAATATACAAAAAGGAAATGCTGGACAATTTGAGGTAAAATTCTATCTTTCTGATAATGACTGGATATCTAATAATGATTGGGAATTAGGCAGTTTTACGGTTAATGGTTTAAACGGAAATACAACCACAGGAAAGTTAACTAAAAATCTCACATTACCAGGGACAGAAGATGAGTTCTGGAAAAGTGAAGGTACATATTATTTTGGCATGATTATTGATGAGGTTAATGCTGTAGAAGAATCATTAGAAGATAATAATAGCAATACGGGAGAATTTACTGACTTAGATCCAGTGAATATTACTTTTCCTCTTGACTTAGCTGGGAAATTATTTGATGTGGTAACAGAACCAGTTATTACTGGGGAAAGTTTTGAGGTACTATTTGAAATAGAGAATACCCAAAGAGGAAATGCTGGACAGTTTGAAGTTGATTTTTATATCTCTAATGACCAGTTGATCTCTGACTCTGATCAGCAACTTAAAACTGTCAAAATAGATAGTTTAGCTGGCAAAAATACCACAGGAGTATTAAACACGAAACTGACTATTCCCATCCCAGATCCAGAAAATTCCTTCTTACCAGCACAAGGCCCAGCTTACATTGGCATGCTCATTGATAGGGATAATGTAATTAATGAAATAAATGAAAATAATAATAGTAGCAGTGGTGAGTTTTTAGATTTTGACCCAGTGGAGGTAATTATTGATGAAGATAGTTATGAAAATAATGATGACTTACTAACTGCCTACGATTTAAGTAATCAAGAAAATAAGTGGTTAAGTGAGTTGAATGGTTTAGGAATTGTGAAAACAGAAGATGAAGATTGGTATAAAATTGAGGTGAGTCCAGGAGAAGAAAACCTTGTTGTCGAGCTAGAATTTACTCATAGTGAAGGAGATATAGATTTGGTACTCCGAGATGCTCTCGGTAATTTAGAAGTTTTTTCTAACTCAACAACAGATAATGAAAAAATAGATATTAATTTATCAAGTGCTGGTACTTATTATCTTCAGGTACAATTGCTAAATTCATCTCAAAATACTTATGATCTTTTGTGGATGGTTGATGGTTGACTAATGGTTGATGGTTGATGGTTGATGGTTGATGGTTGATGGTTGATGGTTGATGGTTGATGGTTGATGGAAGTGAACAATTAACAATTAACAATTAACAATCAACAATTAACAAGAGTGTTCAATCTATTTTCTGGGCCAAGATAGTCGGAAGGGACGCACCCTAGGTAATGACTAATAACTAATAAAATAAAGAGGATCTTGTGCTACCCATCCCACAGGCAATTGCTGACGCACTTCAAAATGTAAATGAGGCACTTTTAAATCTGGTTGTCCAGTATTTCCCACTGCTGCAATAACATCTCCTGCATTAACTTCTGCCCCAATAGCAACCACAATTTTACTTAAATGAGCATAACGAGTTTGCACACCTTTTCCATGATCAACCACCACCAAATACCCATAATTTTCTTCCTGGCCAATAAAAGCTACCACACCCTGATCAACTGCTAGTACTTGAGTGCCTATTGCTGATAATAAATCTATCCCACTGTGAAACATAACTCGTTGCTTGTCATCTACAGATTGCCAACCATAAGCTAATCCTACTGTAGCAATTGCAGGCAAAGGATAACCAGGAAATTTATTAATTCCTTGGTTATTTTCCCGCCAAGTTACACCAGGAATAAAAACCTCCCTGGGGACATCTTCACAACCATTCATCTCAAATAAAACATCTGCACCCACGCTGTATGCAGCTTGTAAGTCTTTCCAAGTAGCACCTGCTGGAACTTCCACCCTCACCCCATTTATCGGCGGAATTAAAATTTCTGTCCCCACTACTAAAGCACCTTCCTCCAAAACAGGATTTAATTTAATCAATGTTTCTGGAAGTAAATTATATTTGGCGGCAATACTTGTGAGGGTTTCACCAGCCGCAATTTGATGGGACTGCAAACGGGAAAGAATAGGCTCTGAGCAGTGAGGAAATAATGGTTGCGCTTGAAGTTGAGGAGCAAACATCAAGCACAGCAGCCAAGATAAGATGAAGATCAGTTCATTTTCTATAGGGGCGGGTTTAGCTTTGTACCAAGTCATCTCCACCTTATAAATAATAGATATTTAGCCATTTTTCTCGGTTAAAGCACTCGCAAAACACTGGGAATAGTGGCGATCGCCTTTAAATTGCCAATTTCTGCCAGTGCTTGACGAAAATCTCCTTCTTTAACATTATGAGTTACAACTACAATTTCTGCTAATTCCTCTTGAAAGCCAATTTGTACCACTGACGCTAAACTAACATGATAATTACCAAAACTTGTACCCAAATGACCCATAACACCAGGAACATCTCGACAGAGAAAACGCACATAAAAGCGAGTCACCAACTCATCCATTGGCGTAATATCACAATAATCTTGAGGGGAACAACTAAGTAAAGGGTCAAGAGTTGCAGTTTTCCCACAGCTTATCAAAACACCCACAATATTCATAATATCCGCCACCACTGCACTGGCGGTAGGCCCTGCACCAGCACCTGGCCCAAAAAACATCACTTGTCCGAGTGGTTCTCCTGCTATCAAAATAGCATTATCTACCCCATTTATACTGGCAAGAGGATGGGTTTTCGTGAGTAAAGTCGGATGAACTCTTAATTGTAGGGAATTATTACTCTGAGTCTTTTGAGCGATCGCCAGTAATTTAATCACAAATCCCAGCTTGTCTGCATAATTAATATCCACCGCACTTACCCCGCGGATTCCTTCTGTATAAACATCTTCTCTTTTTACCCTACCCCCAAAAGCTAAAGAAGCGAGAATAGCTATTTTATCTGCTGCATCCAAACCATCCACATCAGCCGTAGGATCTGCTTCAGCATAACCCAACTTTTGCGCTGCGGTGAGTACTGCCTGAAAATCTGCCCCTTTCTGAGTCATTTGGGTCAAAATGTAATTAGTAGTTCCATTCACAATGCCCATCACACTTTGAATGCGGTTAGCCCCTAAAGACTGTTTTAGAGGTTCAATTACAGGAATACCACCCCCCACTGCTGCTTCGAGTAGAACATATACTCCTGCTTTATTTGCTGCTGTAAAGATTTCATCCCCATAACGGGCAATTACCGCCTTATTCGCAGTAACAACATGTTTCCCAAAAGCGATCGCTTGGAGAATGAGACTCCTCGCTGGTTCTAACCCCCCTAATAGTTCTACCACAATTTCTATTTCGGGGTCTGTAACAATTGCCTCTAAATCGGTAGTCAATACCTCTTGTGGCAATTGTACTTGGCGAGGTTTAGTCAGACTACGCACTCCCACCCGTTTAATTTTAATTTCTTGCAGTAAAGGATGACGACCAGACGGATCAAGTAATATTTTTGCCGTTCCCGTCCCTACTGTTCCCAGTCCCAGTAAACCGATTGAAAATGCCACAATTGTTTATCCTGACTCCTAACCATTCCTTGATTATACTTGATCAGGTTAAGATTTTAGTCTGTTGAATTATTTTATAATTTAACCTTAGTAGGTGTTTAATTTATTTAATATAAATTAAACTACAAATTAAAAATTGCTACAATACCCATAATTTAATCATAGTCCTCTCCATTCCCAAAAGGGTTGACAAATTCAAAACAATGGGTTTGGCAACGGAGGAAAGGATACCCTTACTGGGGGAGCAGGAAGTGATCAGTTCGTTTACAACACAGGCGCTCCTTATTCGTTATTCGACGTGGGTTTTGATAGCATAAAATATTTTTACAGCACATAAAATGATAACACAGTTCTAGGTAAAACAACTTTTGGCCTTTTGAGCAACGTTGGTGATCCGAGCAGCGAGTTGGCATCGGTGGATCAAAGTAGCCTAGTTTCAAAAAGTACTTATCAAATTAATTATAATATCGCAAATGGAAATCTGTAATTTAACAAAATTGCGTAGGGGTACGGCAATGCCGTACCCTTTAACAAAAGTGTAGGCTCATCAGATGAGTTTGGCATCGCAGAGTTGGAAAACCCACCCTCCTCCCTGAGTGCTAGCGATTTCATAATTGCCTAGGGGTACGGCAATGCCGTACCCCTACATCCTCTCATAATCAAGGTTTTTTATTTCATTTATATGTATATAACACATATTTCTGATTTTATGATTGCGTAGGGGTACGGCAATGCCGTACCCTTTAACAAAAGTGTAGGCTCATCAGATGAGTTTGGCATCGCAGAGTTGGAAAACCCACCCTCCTCCCTGAGTGCTAGCGATTTCATAATTGCCTAGGGGTACGACATCC
>JADQBC010000108.1 GCA_016903655.1 Gomphosphaeria aponina SAG 52.96 = DSM 107014 | reverse complement strand
TTTAGGATTTTATCTAGTAGATACAGAAATAGAAGGAGAAAGTTTGGATTAAGATTTAATTTAATCGCTGGGATTTATAATTATGAGTTAAAACTTCAACTTCTATTAGTAGAAAATAATTAGTTTCGCAAGAGGTCTATTTAATCTTTACTAAAACCTGAAAAAAATGCCCCATAGTTTAGTTATCAATTTGTTACCTTTATCTCCTATTCCGACTCAATATCTGACTGGAAATCATCTCCACGCTATGTTTCTCACATTGGTGAGTAATGTCAATCAGGAATTAGGCGATCGCCTTCACCAGTCACAGAGTCATAAACCTTTCACTATCTCTCCTTTGCAATACAACTCAAAGGAAGGTTTTAGACTTTATTGGCGCTATAACAAACCTATCTTTGCAGGTAATTCTTGCTGGTGGCGTATATCTCTTTTAGATGATGCTCTTTTTTCCCACTTAACTCCTCTTTGGTTGAATCAAACTGGTCAAAAGTTACATCTTGGTAGTACAGAGTTGCAAATTACCAGCATTTTGGGTACTCCCCAGTTAAACCAACCCTGGGCTAATGCTACTACCTATGAGCAATTGTACTCAGAAGCGTCAGAAAGCGATCGCCGTCCCGTGTTACTTTTTGCTACTCCTACTGTTTTTAGTCAGGGTAAATACGATAGTGCTATGCCTACACCAGAACTTGTTTTTCAGAGTCTGCTGAGAAGTTGGAATAAGTATAGTAATATTCCTTTTTCTGCTGATATTTTAGCAACGATTTTTCCTAGTTATTTTAATCTTGAGACACAAGTTTTCAGTCATGAAAATAAAAACTTAATCGGGTGTATTGGCAAAATCAAATTTCGTATTTTTGAGGAAATTAAGCCAATTTACATCAAACAAATTAATACTTTAGTTGATTTTGCTCTCTACTGTGGAGTGGGTAAAAAAACAACTATGGGTATGGGAATGGTAAGACGTGAATTAAATGATTCTGGAGAAAAAAATGAATAATTTTGATTATATTCCTTTGGCTGCTCTTAACCAATTTTCTTATTGTCCTCATCGTTGTTGGCGGATGTTTTGTGCAGGAGAATTTGTTGATAATCAATATACTATTGAGGGTACAAGTTTGCATGAGCGGGTGCATACTTTGGGAGAAGGATACAGAGAAGAAGTTTGGCAAGTTAGGGCAATTTGGTTGAAGTCTGACTGTTATCAATTAATTGGAAAAGCTGATTTAATTGAGTCAAATTCTGGCAACGCGTCTGGCAAAATTGATTAAACCAGATGAGGATAGTATTCGGTTTTACTTTCTTTGTGCTTGTTGCGAAGGAAAAGTTGAACGCATTGGCGGCGAAATGGTCAGGGATAACACGGTATTTTTTGCCTAGTGCGCGGATGGGGGGGTGTTTTTTTTAGTTTGACTAGAAAAACTCCCTTCTAACCCAGATTAGATAATGGATTTAGCTTCCTAGTTTGATTTTGAGTTCCGCGCAATTTTTGCAACCTTTACAGGGTGAGGTTTTCAGCATATTTAGACTTTGATGACTCTTGACAAATTATTGGCTGTAATGGTATATTCAAGATTGACCGCGAAATTGCACCTTGAAAACTGCATAGACTAAGGTTTTCGGGCTTTTGCTATTTCTATTACTTAATCTCCCTATTAGGGATTGAAACAAGAAGCAATCTCAAGCCAATGAGGCTCAATGGGAGCAATTATTTCTATTACTTAATCTCCCTATTAGGGATTGAAACCAGCTTTGGACAGAAGACGCACCCCCAGGTTTTTCATTTCTATTACTTAATCTCCCTATTAGGGATTGAAACTACGGTTGGGTTGCTCAAGCTGCGCTTAAATCAGGAAATATTTCTATTACTTAATCTCCCTATTAGGGATTGAAACGGCGGAAGAACTCGGGATTGATTTAGCGACTTTAAAATTTCTATTACTTAATCTCCCTATTAGGGATTGAAACAGCTTTGACTGGAATCAAACAGATGCAGACATTATTTCTATTACTTAATCTCCCTATTAGGGATTGAAACTCAAGCGCTGCACACAACGGGCGACCGTTATAATTTCTATTACTTAATCTCCCTATTAGGGATTGAAACAACAAAAGATTCAGCAAGATTTTGCAAAGATAATTTCTATTACTTAATCTCCCTATTAGGGATTGAAACAACCTTGCGGGACAATCTCAAACTTTAGAGCGTTTAAAATTTCTATTACTTAATCTCCCTATTAGGGATTGAAACTGTGAATGGTATGATTCTGGAGAAGCTGAGGAATATTTCTATTACTTAATCTCCCTATTAGGGATTGAAACACGACCTGTAAGACATTTTAAAACTAGGGCATTAACATTTCTATTACTTAATCTCCCTATTAGGGATTGAAACGTCAAAGGTGATCCTAGCACAACAATTATCGATGATTTCTATTACTTAATCTCCCTATTAGGGATTGAAACGGCGATGCTGCAAGCAGAGATTTTGGGAAACGCATAGATTTCTATTACTTAATCTCCCTATTAGGGATTGAAACAAACGGATTGGGAACTGACAAACCATAACAAACTAAAATTTCTATTACTTAATCTCCCTATTAGGGATTGAAACTCAAAAGCTTCAGGGACGATAATCTGCCGTACAAATGATTTCTATTACTTAATCTCCCTATTAGGGATTGAAACCTTGCTGTTGATATGTTGCGTATTCTTTTGCAAACATTTCTATTACTTAATCTCCCTATTAGGGATTGAAACGTAAGGAATAAAGAAAAATGATTTTAGCTTTTCAATTTCAGTCCCCTGGACCCATAATATTCGAGTTGGGACCAATTGCGCTCCGCTGGTATGGGTTGTTAATTGCCTCAGCAGTATTAATAGGGATATTTTTATCTCAATATTTGGCACAACGTCGCCAGGTAAATCCAGATTTGATTGCAGACTCAGCAATTTGGATGATTATTTTTGCTCTCGTGGGAGCCAGAATATACTATGTTGCATTTCAATGGGAAGAATATGCTCAACGTCCAGGGGAGATAATCGCCATTTGGCAAGGTGGAATTGCAATTCATGGAGCCATAATTGGAGGGAGTTTGGCAGGGATAATTTTTGCCCGTCTCAATAAAATTTCCTTCTGGCAATTAGCAGATTTAATAGTACCGTCTTTAGCCTTGGGACAAGCTATTGGACGCTGGGGCAATTTCTTTAATTCTGAAGCATTTGGTCGTCCCACAAATTTACCCTGGAAACTGTTTATTCCCCCCGATCGCCGTCCTTTAGAATATATAAATAACCCATACTTTCATCCCACCTTTCTTTATGAGTCGCTGTGGAATTTGCTGGTGTTTGCTTTACTATTATTTCTCTTCTTCTGGGGATTACGCCATAGAGAAAAGTTGAAAGTAGGGACTATAACCTTAGTGTATTTGATTGCTTATAGCAGTGGGAGGATTTGGATTGAGGGATTGCGAACAGATAGCTTAATGCTAGGGCCATTGCGTATTGCTCAAGTAGTAAGTTTAGTGGCGATCGCCTTTGGTCTAGGAGGACTAGCATGGTTATACTTAGCAAAAAATAATCCAGCAAAAAATACATGAAACCAGCAGTATATATTATCGGTGCAGGGCCAGGAGACCCAGACTTACTCACCGTCAAAGCGCAGAAAATTCTCGCCCAAGCAGATGTAATTCTCTTTGCCGACTCCCTTGTCCCCAGACAAATTTTACAAGATGTGCGCCCAGAGGCAGAAATAATTCCCACAGGCAACAAAACCCTAGAAGACATTCTCCCCCTGATGATCGAAAAAGTGAGAGCAAATCGCTCTGTAGTGCGGCTACACTCAGGAGATCTAACCCTTTATAGCGCCATTCACGAGCAAATACAAGCCCTGCAAGCAGCAGAAATACCTTTTGAACTTATCCCAGGAATTGGTGCCTATCAAGCAGCCGCAGCCAAACTGGGAATAGAATTAACCGTACCTGGACTGGTACAAACCATTATCCTCACCAGAGTTAGTGGTCGCGCTTCCCCAGTACCAGACTCAGAAGAGTTAGCAACCCTCGCCGCCCATCAAGCTAGTCTTTGTCTATATCTGGCGGCCCGTCATGTAGAAGTTTCCCAAGAAAAATTACTCCAACATTATCCAGCAGATACCCCAGTAGCCATCTGTTTTCGCCTTGGTTGGCCAGATGAAAAAATTTGGCTAGTTCCCCTAGAAAAAATGGCAAAAGTTACCGCAGAAAATAACTTAATTCGCACAACCCTTTATATTATCAGTCCCGCTTTGAAGGGAAAAAATAGCCAGTCAGCGCGAAGTCTTTTATACCATCCCCAACATTCCCACTTGTTTCGTCCCTAACCTACCAAGGATCGGCAATTACTTCATCTTTCAGTGGTTTAATCTTTTGCTTTTTTTCTCTTGGAAGAGTTACCCCATCAGAAAGAGTTAACTTTTCATACTCTGGTTCTGGTGGGTTAGAATCAAGCTTTTGTTTTTGTGGTTGCCAATGCTCAAAATAACTCAATTCCTCATCAGGAGCTACAGAACTTTGAATCTTTTCCTGATTTAATTCTTGCTTTAATTGTTCAACTTCATTAGTCAGATGGAAAAGCAGTTTTTCTAATTTTTCAATTCTTTTGTGAGAAGCTCCTGATGCGATTGCATTTTTTTTAGCTTTAATCTCCAGGGGAAAAACCCTTTCAATTTCTTCTAAGCTAGTTAAACCCAGATATGCCAATTCCCAAGCATAAGAAAAAAGCGAAATCATCCCTTCCTCTTCTGCCACACTTAAGATTGTTTCCGAGTCGGCATTTTGTCCAATTAAATCTTTAATTCGCTTAGTAACTACTAAAACTTCATAAACCCCAATTTTGCCCTTATAACCCCTACCTTTACAATAAGGGCAAAGAGTACCCTTAGCTTTAGCTTGTTCAATTTGAGCCATAGTTAAAGTCTTAGCTTTGTAAAAAGTTACCTCTTCCTCATTGCGAACATATTTGCCCAACTTAGCCAATTCATCTTGACTTAAATGATAGGGAATACGACAAGATCTACAAATGCGTTTAATTAAGCGTTGATTAATAACTCCTACCAAAATTTCCGCAAGTATTAATGGATCAATTTCCATTTTTTCCAGCAAAGTAATCGCCCTTACCCCATCACTTTTATTTAACAAACTACTCATTACCAAACAATCCGTCATTGCTGCTTCTACTACCATTTGCGCAGTTTCTTTTTTCTCAATTCTATCCACTAATAACACATCTACATTTTGCCCGATTAAACATTTGATCAGAAAATCATAATCCATTCCCTGATCTCGTTGTACCTTTACCTGATTTATCCTCGGAATAATGCACTCAATCTGGTCTTCTAAGGTACATATATTACTTCCATACTCATTTTTTTTAATTAAAAGAGAATATAGAGTAGTTGATTTCCCTGACTTTGGTGGCCCTGTCACCAAAAGTAGTCCAGAGGAAAAATTTATGATTTCTTGAACCATTTTGAGAGTTTTTTTGTGAAAGATCAACTTCTCCAAGCTTTCGCTGCTAGTAGATTTATGCCATAATAAAAGAACCACCTTTTCTCCATAGCGACAGGGTAAAGTACTGAAGCGAAAATTGATTTTTTTTCCCTGAAAAATCTTTTCAATTCTACTCTCTTGAGGTTGAGATATTTGGCTAGTGTCCAACTCCGCCATCGTTTTCAAATAACTCACCATTGCAGAGGCAACTTGCTTTCCTATGGGGTCACAAGCTTGATACAATACACCATCTTTGCGAAAACGTACATTAAAACATTCTTCCTGTGGTTCAATGTGAATTTCAGTAACTCCTTCTTGCAAACCTTGCAGCAAAATCTTGTTAACCAGACTCATTACTTGAGCTTCTTGGGCTCTCTTAACCTCACCCATTCTTTTCTTTTCCTCCAACTATCAACCATCAGTAGAAAGCTACGGCAGAAGGCTTGGCTTTTATACAACCATCAACCATCAACTATCAACCATCAACCATCAACTATCAACTATCAACCATCAACCACTTTTTAGATATGATATTAAATCGCAATTAACTAATTACTGAGTATGACTGAAAAATACAAAATAACTTTACTTCCAGGGGATGGTATCGGGCCTGAAATAATGGCAGTAACAGTAGAAGTCCTTCAACTGATTGGTAAGCAATTTGAACTTCAATTTGATTTTCAATCAGCTCTCATTGGTGGAGCGGCGATCGAGGCTACCCGAGAACCTTTACCCGAAGAAACTTTAGCTATCTGTCGTCAAAGCGATGCTGTTCTTTTAGCAGCAATTGGCGGTTACAAATGGGATAATTTACCTCGCCAACAACGCCCAGAAACAGGTTTATTAGGTTTAAGGGCTGGGTTAGGCTTATTTGCTAATTTGCGTCCTGCAACTATTTTACCCCAATTGGTTGATGCTTCAAGCTTAAAACCAGAGGTAGTAGAAGGAGTAGATTTAATGGTAGTGCGGGAACTCACAGGGGGGATTTATTTTGGCCTACCCAAAGGGATTTTTACCACTGAAACAGGGGAAAAGCGCGGGGTAAATACAATGGCCTATACAGAAGGAGAAATCGATCGCATTGCTAAAGTTGGGTTTGAAACCGCCCAAAAACGAGGGGGGAAGTTATGCTCAGTGGATAAAGCAAACGTCCTTGATGTGTCTGGGTTATGGCGCGATCGCCTAACTTTAATGGCTTCAGCATATCCTGATGTGGAACTTTCTCACCTCTATGTAGATAACGCTGCCATGCAGTTAGTCCGCGCCCCCAAACAATTTGATACCATTGTTACGGGTAATCTGTTTGGGGATATTCTCTCAGATGTGGCAGCTATGCTCACAGGCAGTATTGGTATGTTACCATCAGCAAGTTTAGGTGCATCAGGGCCAGGAGTTTTTGAACCAGTTCATGGATCAGCACCAGATATTGCAGGAGAAGATAAAGCTAATCCTTTGGCAATGATACTCAGTGCAGCAATGATGCTTCGTTATGGGCTAAATCAACCAAAAGCTTCTGAGAGCATAGAACAGGCAATTTTACAAGTTCTCCAACTTGGCTATCGGACAGGTGATATAATGTCTCCAGGCATGACCCAGTTAGGTTGTCGTGCCATGGGAGAGACTTTGCTCAAAGTTATAGCATCCCAAGAATCTAATTGTTGAGCCATGAGCCATGATCAATTATCAGTTATCCATGAACCATCAACAATCAACAATTATGATGTTTCTATTTATTAAATATCCTGTTAGGGATTGAAATTATAAGTTGGGGATTAGCAGGTGGTGTATATATCAGAAAAAGGAAATAACCAAATAGATTTTTGGGCGAATACAAAAAAAACAGACCAGGGTTTGTTTAAGGCAGCTCGTCAAATTTATCAAACTTATTGTTACTTCCATTCAAAGCTGACTAGAGATCCCATCGGGGTGGCAATTGATCCGAAAACTTATCGCGGTCAATTACTTTTTACTAAAATACCAATTCTCTTACCAGGAGAATGTTTTGTGCCTTTGAGTCAGCTAGATTCGGAATATTCTTTTAGTGAAAATAGTTAATAGTTGATAGGGAATAATGGATAATGAACAATGAACCATCAACAAAATTAGTCATTAGTCTAAGCTCATTAGTCTAGGCTCACTCATAATGGTCAACCATCAACTATCAACCATCAACTATCAACCATCAACTATCAACCATCAACCATCAACCATCAACGATGTATAAGGTATATGAGGCGATCGCTACTTTAATTATCTTCTTTTTTGGTGCATCCATTGGCAGCTTTTTGAATGTGGTAGTCTATCGTCTGCCAGCAGGTATATCTCTGATTTACCCCCCTTCTCGTTGTCCGAAATGTCTCCATCGTCTCGGAAAAACAGAAAATGTGCCAGTTTTGGGTTGGCTCTGGTTGCAGGGGCGTTGTCGCTGGTGTGCAACTCCCATATCCCCTCGCTATCCGCTAGTAGAAGCAATAACTGGGTTATTATTTGTGCTGGTGTTTGGGCAATTTGGAATAACAGGGACAAGTGTAGGCTATTGTATCTTTTTAAGTTGGTTGCTAGCCTTGGCTTTGATCGATTTGGATACTATGACTCTACCTAATGTTTTAACAGAATCGGGGTTACTGGTGGGTTTGGGTTACCAAATGTTTGAGGGATGGTTTTCAGCAGGGAGCGCAGGTTGGGCGAGTTACTTAATGTGGGGTATTGGCAGCGCAGTTTTGGGGATTTGGTTATTTGATACCATTACTATTGTGGGAACTATTGCTTTGGGACAACCAGCTATGGGAGGGGGAGATGCAAAGTTAGCAGCCATGATCGGTGCTTGGTTGGGCTGGAAGAATCTACTATTGACTGGGTTTCTAGCTTGTGGAGTTGGTGCAGTGGTAGGCACTGCGGCGATCGCTCTTGGGTTACTCAGTCGTAAACAACCTCTGCCTTTTGGCCCTTTTTTGGTTCTCGGAGCAGTTTTGTCGGTTTTTTGGGGCGAAGCATTCCTGAGACTTTATCTGGATTTATTTTTCCCCCTGGGGGTTGCTGAATTGTTAAGCTAGATTTTGTATCCTAAATTACCATTATTCAAATTAGCGCAAAAATAAATTATGTCTATAGTAGATTGGTTTGCCAACAGACGAAAATCACATATCCAGATTGAACAACGCCAAGAAAGGGAAATAGCAGATGGTTTATGGACAAAATGCCCAAAATGTGGGGTTCTGTCTTATACAAAAGATTTGCAAGTAAATCAAATGGTATGTGCTGAATGTGACCATCATTTAATGGTACCGAGTGATGAGCGCATCCGTCAGTTAATTGATGGAAAATCCTGGAAACCTTTAAATGAGCATTTGTACCCTACGGATCCTTTGGGTTTCCGCGATCGCAAAACCTATAGCGATCGCCTTCGAGATGCTCAGGATACAACAGGTTTGACAGATGCTGTGCAAACGGGAACAGGTCAGCTTGATGGTCTTCCTGTCGCTTTGGGTGTGATGGACTTTCGTTTTATGGGGGGTAGCATGGGGTCGGTGGTGGGGGAAAAACTCTGTCGCCTCACGGAATACGCCACAGCAGAGCGCTTACCTCTAATTATTGTCTGTGCTTCTGGGGGCGCAAGAATGCAGGAAGGAATGTTAAGTCTTATGCAGATGGCAAAAATATCTGGTGCGCTCTCCCTTCATCAACAAGCTAAACTACTCTATATCGCCGTTTTGACTCACCCAACTACTGGGGGAGTTACTGCTAGTTTTGCCATGCTTGGAGATATTATTATTGCTGAACCTGGAGCTACAATTGGTTTTGCTGGTCGTCGCGTAATTGAACAAACTCTGCGAGAAAAGCTCCCTGAAGGTTTCCAAACTTCTGAGTATCTCCTTGAACATGGTTTTGTCGATGTAATTGTTAATCGCACCCAACTGAAGAAAACTCTCGCTATGTTAATTAGTTTCCATCAACCTTTTTTCCCTGTTTTTAATGAGCTGAACTCCCACCAACCAGAAAGGCAAAATTCTTTGGTTCAGGGTTGATAACAGTCTGTATAACGTTGATTACGAATAATCACAACATCGAAAAGATGGACTAAAAACAATCAAGTATTCCCAGGGGCACGACAGGTTGTGCCCCTACAAATATTCCGTCTGGAGTTTCAACACCCGCGGGGGGGAAATGCCAGGTTATAAGACTCCCTCCCCTCAATCAGGAGCGTAGGTGCACGACAGGTTGTGCTCCTACAAATATTCCGTCTGGAGTTTCAACACCCGCGGGGGGGAAATGCCAGGTTATAAGACTCCCTCCCCTCAATCAGGAGCGTAGGGGCACGACATGTCGTGCCCCTACAAATATTCCGTCTGGAGTTTCAACACCCGCGGGGGGGAAATGCCAGGTTATAAGACTCCCTCCCCTTTCCCTGCACAGGAGGGTTGGGGTGGGGTTTTTTACGGTTTCGCTAGAAGGGTTATTTTTATCTATTAATATACATATAGTTTAGGGAAAGTTGGGTTTTTTTATGAAGAAAGATAAAGAAAACCTGAACTCAGCATCCTAGAGGAAAAGTACAAACTTGTTTGCTTGTTACAAAATATTAATTTTTCCTTAATTAAGGGAGAAGATTGACTTAATTAAAGCTAAAACTGATAAGCTGAAAAAAAGAAGCGGGATCGCTTTGAGCCAAAATTACATAAAATTTATTTATCGGTTGCCAACTGTTCAGTAAATTCTCAGATCAAGTTAAGCACCGCTTCAGTCCATGATCCCCTCGGGATAATTAGATTAATTTCCTCACATTTTTAACACATTTACTGAATAGACTCATCTGATAACCTTAATAACCATTACTTTAAAAAAAAAAATGAAAAACGAGACACAAAATCAATTCATCCAGTATTTAATAGAAGAATTAGCCATTTCCCCAGATGGAATTAACCTTGCTCTTCGTCATGCTCCACCTTGCCTTAGCGTATTACCTATGGTTCTCTGGCAGTACGGTTTGGTCAATCTTCAGGAATTAGAGCGTATTTGGGATTGGCTAGAAACTGCCTAAACTGATGTTAATGGTTGATTGTTAATCGTTGTTCCTGTGGAAGACCATCAACCAATTCTATCCTTTGACTGCACCAGCAGTTAAAACTTGAACAATGCGCTGCTCGAAAAAACTAGCACCAGGCAAAGTTACTATTATTGTAGCGGCTGCAATTGAGTCATAAGAAGTTTCAAGTATTGTACTTCAGCCTAACTGTGCAGTTGCGACTGGAATGGTTTTCATACTTTCGCGATTTGAGTTATGAATTATTTGTTTACGAAAACTACTAACCACTCCCCACTCCCCACTCCCTACTCCCTTCTCTCTACTCTCTACTCCTGTGTATGGGTGCGCCATTAGACCTTTTGCGAAATTACGAAAAACTGTCATCCTGAGCGCCAGCGAAGGATCTCGGAGATCCTTCGCTGGCGCTCAGGATGACCATTTTAAGTTTGGACTTTCGCAAGAAGTCTATTCTCCAAAAAACGCAACGCCCAAATATTGTACTTCAGTCTAACTGTGCAGTTGCGACTGGAATGGTTTTCATACTTTCGCGAGTAATAAATGTCCTTTTGTTCCCAATATGTGCTATCATCTATAATCTAATCATAGCCATGATTTAATCATTCCCATCAGAGTTAGAACAGAAAAATTAATTATGTTAACAACAAATTCAATTGACTTAAAAGAATTATATGAGCTTGATGATTATTTATGGATCCAAGAAACTGTCAAATTATTAAAAGAAAAAAAATTTCAGGAATTGGATTTAGAAAATTTAATTGAGGAGTTAGAAGATTTGGGCAGTGAAAAAAGACATCAAGTAGAAAGTTTGTTAGAGCAAATTATTCGCCATTTACTTTTACTAGAATATTGGGAGGCTGAATATGAGAGAAATTATAATCATTGGGAAGCTGAAATTGTTGGTTTCCGCAGTCAAATAAATAAAAGAATCACCACTAATTTCTATAATTATTTACATGATAATTTTGGAGAAATTTATCAAGATGCCCGTTTATATGTTATGAAAAAATCAGGAATTGATACCTTTCCTGATTCATGTCCATATACCTTAGAACAATTATTAGATCAACAGTGGTTTCCTCAGAATTAATGGAAAAGCAGAACAAAAAAACCTAGGTGCAGCAAAGCCCATGGCTTGATAATAAAATTAAATTAACTCAAAAAATTATGACAACAACTGTGATTCAACTCAAAGAATTATATGAAACTGATGATTCTTTATGGTTAGAAGAAACGATAAAATTATTAAAAGAGCATAAATTTCAAGAATTAGATTTAGAAAATTTAATCGAGGAGTTGGAAAGTTTGGCAAGACGAGATAAATTGGCAATGGCAAGTTTGTTAGAGCAAATTATTCGTCATTTACTCTTACTAGAATATTGGGAGGCTGAATATGAGAGAAATTCTAATCATTGGGAAGCTGAAATTGTTGCTTTGCGAAATCAACTTAATGATAGCATGAACCCTAATTTTTCTAAGCATTTGAACCAAAATTTAACAGCTATTTATCAAAAAGCTTTAAGATATACCCAAAGGAAAAGTAGGTTAACAAATCTGCCATTAGAATGTCCATATACCTTAGAAAAATTATTAGATCAACAGTGGTTTCCTCAAAAGTACTGACTATAATTGAATTAATTCGAGTTCGGTATGATTTCCCATTGACTCCAGCTTTTTTACAGGAATTAGTTGTACTGCACAGGCTTTCAGTTCTGGTTCCAGGGAGTCGGGACAAGCTGCTGGGTGAGTTAGGGTGTTGACTTCTGCATCATCAGCCCATAAAGCGCCCCAGTGCATAGGCACAAATACTGTACCCAGGGCGATCGCCTTAGTTACTTTGGCAGGAAAACGCCCCATTCCCCGACGACTTTGCACTTCTACCCACTCTCCTTCTTCTATTCCTAATTTGGCTGCATCCCCAGGATGCACTTCTATAAATGGTTCGGGGTGCATTTTCATAATTTTCTCAATTCGCCCAGTGCGAGTCATTGTATGCCAATGACCATACAACCTACCCGTAGTTAACACCAAAGGATAATTTTCATCTGCTGGTTCTGCCAGACCCCGTGAATGGTAAGCAGCAAATTTTGCTTTTCCGTCTGGAGTGGGAAAACGCAAATCAGTATATAGTCGCTTTCCTACTAATTTTTCTTTTTCCTTACCAAAAAGCCGAGAAACAAGAGAATTTTGCTGTTCCGTTGGTATTTTTTCCTCTTCTACTGGACATGGCCATTGAAGCGGGCCTTCTTTCTTTAACCGCTCATAATTTATTCCACTCATATCACATACGCGGTTGCGAGTTAGTTGGACAAACTCCCGATATACAGCAGCAGAGTCGGCAAAATCAAATTGTGGAGTAAACCCTAAACGCCTTCCCACTTCCGCAAATATTTCCCAGTCTGCTTTCCCTTCCCCAGGTCGCCCTCGAAAAGCTGAACACAGTGTTACTACTCTTTCCGAGTTGGTCATGGTTCCTGTTTTCTCGCTCCACTGGGCTGCAGGTAACAAAACATGAGCATAAGCAGCAGTTTCTGTGGGATAGTAAGCATCTTGATACACAGTAAAAGGAGATTTTAACAGAGCTGCTTTGGTACGTTGTAAATCTGGCATACTTACCGCTGGATTAGTGGCAGCGATCCACAATAGACCTACTTCTCCCTGTTCTAATCCTGTAATCATACTCCAAACATCTCGCCCTTGATGGGGGGAAATTTGCCCTTCTGGTAATCCCCAGAACTGTTCCACTTCTGCACGGTGTTGAGGATTTTTGACAAGACGATATCCTGGTAATATATGAGCTAGTCCCCCTGCTTCTCTTCCCCCCATTGCGTTTGGCTGACCAGTGAGGGAAAATGGCCCTGCACCAGGTTTGCCAATATTTCCTGTCATTAAATGGAGGTTTATGAGCGTGCGTACCTTTGCTGTCCCTTCTGAAGATTGATTGATTCCCATTGACCACAGGGAAAGTACACGCTCTGACTCTCCCCAGTAACGGGCTGCCTCTTCTAAATGATCGATGCGGATACCACATTTACGGGCTACTCTTTCTGGGGGGTAATGGCGAATTACTTCGCAGTAGGCGGGGAAGTTGCTGGTACATTCATCAATAATAAAGGTGTTAATTTTGCCTGAGCGCATCAGTAAATGAGCTATACCGTTGAGGAGGTCTATGTCTGTACCTGGGTTAATGGCTAAATGCAAGTCTGCTACTGCTGCAGTTTCTGTTTTTCTGGGGTCAACTACAATCATTTTTACTTTGCGGTTTTTTTTATGGTGCGATCGCAATCTATTAAATACTATAGGGTGACATTCTGCCGTATTTGTACCAATTAAAAAGGCGCAGTCTGTAAGTTCTAAGTCTTCGTAGCAACAGGGCGGGCCATCAGAACCGAAACTTTGAATATACCCTGCCACTGCACTCGACATACAGAGGCGAGAATTGGCATCAAAATTATTAGTACCCAGACAACCTTTCATTAATTTTTGCGCAATATAATAGTCTTCAGTTTGGAATTGACCTGAACCGTACATACATAAGCCTTCTGACCCTTTTGTTTCCCTCACTGTTTGAATTTGATTTACTATTTTATCTAGAGCTTCGTCCCAAGTTACTCGATGGAATGGTTCGGATAAAGAGTCTCGCATCATGGGATATTTTAAGCGATTTTTGTCCAGGGATTCGGCAATCGTGGCACCTTTGACACACACTTTCCCTAGGCTCGAGGGATGAGAGC
This sequence comes from Gomphosphaeria aponina SAG 52.96 = DSM 107014, assembly GCA_016903655.1. Lineage (GTDB taxonomy): Bacteria > Cyanobacteriota > Cyanobacteriia > Cyanobacteriales > Gomphosphaeriaceae > Gomphosphaeria > Gomphosphaeria aponina. The sequence goes on along the minus strand of JADQBC010000108.1, from coordinate 1,560 downwards.
GATCGCCCATTACTTTCCACTGGGGTTGTCCTTCCTTCGATGAAGTTGCTGGGGATACTTCCAACCCGCAACCTACACCACAATATGGACAAAGAGTTTTAATCAAGTCAGTCATTTTTTTATTTCCTCTATCACAGCTAGATATTTATTTTGCTTAACACTCTATCTAGATGCTCTTGTGTTTCCCTTGGCTAAATTGTATTTTTTACTACTTTTCTCTCTCTCTGTTCCTGTTTTTGAATAACTCCTATGCTTTTTACTCATGTTGATGGTTTGGGATAATATTAATCAGACAGGAAGCAATAAAAATTACAATGACCAGATTAATTCATGATGAATTTGCCAAGGACTATTTGGAAGAATTACTAAAAAAGTTTGGCCAAATAACAGCTAATTTAAGAGTCCGTTCAGAAAAAGGAGAAATCGACCTTTTTTTTGAACCATCAAGTAAAATGGAAACAGGAGGAAAAGAGTTAGGGTTATTAGGAAGAATGGCAGAAACAACAGCAATATTTGAACCATTTCGTAACCCAGCCACAGCAAATCAAATAGGAGATTGTTTAGTAAAATCTCTATTAGTCAGACAAAAATTGAGACGGGAAGCTCCCAAAAAATCCACCAATATTGAGGCGAAAAAAATCCCTAGATTGTGGATTCTGACACCCACAGCATCAGTAAATATTTTGGAGCAATTTAACGCAACTGAAGCTGAAAACTGGCTACCAGGAATCTACTTTCTCAGCTCATATTTTACCACAGCAATAGTGGTGATTCATCAATTACCATCCACAGAAGAAACCCTGTGGTTAAGAGTTTTAGGAAGGGAAAAAGTCCAAAGTCAAGCCATAGAAGAGTTAGCACAACTTCCCGATGATAATCCCTTCCGTTCAATAAGCTTACAATTGCTCTATAATTTAGAGCAAAACTTACAAGACAATCAATCAAACTTAGAGCAAGAGGAGAGTGAATTAATTATGCGTTTAGCACCACTTTATCAACGAGATAGGGAATTAGCTGTTCAACAAGGAATTGAACAAGGAATTGAACAAGGAATTGAACAAGGAATTGAACAAGGAATTGAACAAGGAATTGAACAAGGAATTGAACAAGGAATTGAACAAGGAATTGAACAAGAACGTCGTCTTACTATTGAGAGTTTACTAAGAGCAAGGTTTGGTTCATTAGATGATTCTCTAACAGCAATTGTAGAACCTTTAGCAGCATTAACTCCTGCTGAATTTACACCTTTACTCCTCAATCTTTCGCGAGAGGAATTGTTAGCTCGTTTCCCAAATCAATAACTATTAAATTGGCGGGGATATGGAGTTAAACTATTTAAAATCTCCCGCCAACCAGAAAAAACGGCGTTGCTGAATTAAAGTATGAAACCTTAAAAAAGTACGGCATATCGTGCCCGTAGGAGGGGAGTAGGGAGTAGGAAGTAGGGAGTAGGGAGTAGGGAGAGGGTTTTAGTTTGGTTAGTAGTGCTTGTAACAATATAATTAATTACTCAATTCAGCAACACCCAACCATCAACCATCAACCATCAACTATCAACCA
>JADQBC010000136.1 GCA_016903655.1 Gomphosphaeria aponina SAG 52.96 = DSM 107014 | reverse complement strand
GAGTTCCTCCTACTTTTTTACGAGTTACAAAAGCTGAAGCTCAACTACTTAAATTGGCTACAAAGGCCAAATATTTGAGCCTGAAACCGTTAGATTTTAAGGGTTTTAAAAAGCCTTAAATTTTTAAATGAAACAGCCCTGCGAAGACAAGGGGGGAGTAAGGAAGTTTCGGAATTTTTGAAATGTGGGACTTCAAGTATGTTTCCCCCCTTTCAAAGGGGTGGTTTTTATAAAACGGATTTGGTCTAATTTGTGGAGAAAAAAAACCAAACCTCTACCATTTACGCTACATCATCATGGGCAAAGCGATTATAGAGGAAATCGAGAGCATGATTACGGAGGTCATAATATTGAGGGTCTTCCATAATTCGCTCCCGATCGCGTGGTCGAGCAAAAGGAATACTCATCACTTCGCCAATAGTTGCTGCAGGGCCATTAGTCATCATTACCAGGCGATCGGCTAAAAATAAAGCCTCATCAATATCATGGGTAATCATTAACACTGTGCAACGATTTTCATGCCAAATTTTTAACAATTCTTCCTGCAATTCTTCTTTTGTAATAGGGTCTAATGCCCCAAATGGTTCATCTAAGATTAAAACTTCAGGACGAATAGCTAAAGCGCGCGCAATGGAAACCCTTTGTTTCATTCCTCCAGAAATTTGCGTTGGTTTTTTCTCCATTGCTTCTGTCAACCCTACTAAAGCTAAATGTTCCCGCACGATCGCCCTTTTTTCTGCTTCAATTTTTTGGGGATAAACTGTATCTACTGCTAGATAAACATTATCAAAGACTGTAAGCCAGGGTAAAAGGGCATAATTTTGGAATACCACCATGCGATCGGGGCCAGGTTGAGTAATTGCTTTTCCTTTTAGATTTACTGATCCCCCAGTAGGTTGAGCAAAACCAGAAACCATATTTAATAGAGTTGATTTCCCACACCCAGAATGACCAATTAAACAAATAAATTCACCTTGATTAATGGTTAAATTTACATTTTGCAGAACAGTATAAGGTCCTTTTGGAGTAGGGTAAATTTTCGAGACATTATCAATCGTCAAAAAAGAGTCTAATTTTAATTGTTTTTCCATACTGTTTACCAATTTACGGTTAGTTGTTTGCATGAATTTTTCCTCCTAATTTAAGCAGCAATAAGGGGACGAGTATCAAGAGTAATTTCAGCCATAGTAAAATCATGCTTGATTTTTAAATGATTGAGATAACTAATAGGATCTTCAGCATCAAAAGGAATACCATCAAAAAGTTTGATCGGTTCACGACGGTATTTAATATCAGTAATACCTAATTCCCGTGCAGCAGTACTAAAAACACTCACCCGACACACCCGTTCTAAAATTTCTACCCAGTTACGGGGGAAAGGAATTTCACCCCAACGGGCCATTTGAGTCATCATCCAGAGGTGTTCTGTACGACTAGGACGGTTCATCCCTTCTCCAAAAAAACGATGGTGGGCATATTCCCGCATTGGAGTTTCAAGACTACAAGTAATATTTTGAGGATCGCCCAGTTGGATATACTCTACATTGGTACTCAAATATTGACGACTGGCAAGGATCTGGCAAATTTCCTGATGGTGGGCACTATCAGCACAATATTGACTCGCTTCTAATAAAGCTTTCACTAGAGCTACATGAGTATTAGGATACTTATTAGCCCAGTCTTCGCGAACACCTAACACTTTACCTGGGTGGCCATTCCACACTTCTAAGTCAGTAGCGACTGTAAAACCTACTCCCTCCATAGCGGCCCGTAAATTCCAGGGTTCACCTACACAATAACCATCAATACTACCTGCTTTTAAATCAGCCACCATTTGGGCGGGGGGAATGGTTTGTAAATGCACATCTCGATCTGGATCCATACCTCCTGCAGCCAACCAATAACGCAAGAGAATATTGTGCATGGAAGAAGGATGTACCATGCCAAAAGTGTGAGGTTTATCTGTAGATTCAAGTAACATCCTTGATAAAGCTTGAGCATTATGAATGCCCTTGTCGTAAAAATGTTTAGCCAGGGTAATACCATTCCCATTCCTTGTCATAGTGAGGGCTGTAACTACAGGTAAAGGTTGTTCTTGATTGCCCCCCGCAGTTAACCAGGTTGGCATTCCCGCTGGCATTTGAGCAGCATCTAAATAACCTCCTGCAATACCATCCACAATGCCCCGCCAACTTGTCTCCCGCACTAAGCTAACTTCATCTAAACCATGTTTAGCAAAAAAGCCTTTTTCCTGAGCAATAACCACAGGTGCACAAGCAGTAAGAGGAACAAAACCAAGCTCTAAATTTACTTTTTCTAAGCCATGACGAGCAATTGTTTCTGTTTTTTTCGCCCGCAATTTTTTAATGCGTTTTTGTTGGTTAAGAAAGTAGATAATTTCACTGCGCAGACTGTAATAACTAGGATGATTAACTACTTCCATCCGTTGACGAGGACGAGGAATATCTACTGTTAAAATGCCGCCAATTTTTGATTTTGGGCCATTAGTTAACATCACAATGCGATCGCTTAACAATACCGCTTCATCCACATCATGAGTAACCATTACCGCTGTGATTTGATAGCGATCGCATATTTGCATTAATTGTTCTTGTAAATTCCCCCTTGTCAGAGCATCCAATGCCCCAAAAGGTTCATCTAAAAGTAATAATTTAGGACGAATAGCCAGTGCGCGCCCAATAGCTACCCGTTGTCTCATGCCCCCTGATATTTGATTGGGATATTTATCTACTGCATGACGTAAACCCACCAAGTCTATGTGTTCTTCTATTATTTGTTTTCTTTCTTCTGCGGGATAACCACTCATTACCTCATCAACTGCTAAAGCAATATTTTGCCGCACAGTGAGCCAAGGTAATAAAGAATAATTTTGAAAAATTACCATTCTTTCTGGGCCTGGTTGTTTAACCATTTTCCCCTCTAAAGTAACAATTCCTTCTGTGGGTAAATCCAAACCTGCAATCATATTTAAGAGAGTAGATTTCCCACAACCAGAATGTCCAATTAAAGAGATAAATTCACCTTTTTTTATTTCCAGATTAATTCCCTTGAGGGCAATATATTCCCCGCCGCCACTGAGGGGAAAAACCTTATCAATACTATCTACTGCAACAAAAACAGACATTTTCTTTTTCCTCCAATATAGTCTTGAAACAATTTGTAAATTTTAAATTATTGGGAGTAGAGAGAGAATTAAGGCTTGAATAACCAAGGATTAGGATTGTTAATAATCTTTACTAAAATACTTAACACTTCATCATAAATTGCTAATATTTTTTGCCCAGTTTCTGAGTCTAAATATTGACATTTTATAGCAAAATCAAGCCATGTTTGCGTTTCTGCTGCTTCTGCTTCACAATCATTCAATTTAGCAAGAAAAGCGGCTTGATAACGTCGTTTTCGCCATGCTTCAGCTAGATTTGCACATACAGAACGAGATGAACGACGTATTTGATCAGTTAAAGAGTATTTTTCTTCTTGGGGGAATTTTTTAGACAACTCAAAAATTTCCATAGCTGCAAAGAAAGCTTTTTGATAAACCTTTAAGTCTTTATGATCTTTAATTAGTTGATTGCTCACGTTAATTTTGCACCCATTATTGATTTATTTTCTATTGTCTCAAAAAATTCTCCCAACTCCCCACTCCCAACTCCCAACTCCCCTCTCCCCACTCCCAACTCCCAACTCCCCACTTCTTACTGGCCAGGTGCAATGAGTTTTTGCAGATAGGCGATCGCCCGATCTAAAATCAAACCAATTGCGCCAATATAAATCACTGCTAAGATAATTTCACTGATATAATTTTGTTGGTAAGCATCCCAGATAAAAAAGCCAATTCCTACAATACCAGACATAACTATTTCAGCGGCAATAATTGCCAACCAAGCTAAACCGATACCAATTCTTAAACCAGTAAAAATGTAAGGTAAAGCTGAAGGAAGGAGGATTTTAAAGAAGAACTTTGTCTTAGACAACTGCAAAACTTTTTGGACATTGATATAGTCTTGAGGAATTTGTTTTACCCCTTCAGTGGTATTAATTAAAATTGGCCATACCGAGGTAATAAAAATCACAAAAATTGCTGCTGGATGGTTTTGTTGAAGAGCAACCAAAGCGATAGGAACCCATGCTAAAGGTGCAACCATACGCAAGAATTGAAAAATCGGATCTAAAGCTTTATCAAGAAAAGGTTGTGTTCCGACTAAAATACCAACACTAATACCAACAATAGCAGCTAAAGAATAACCTTGAGCTACTCGTCCCAAACTAGCCATAGTTTGCCAGAATAAACCCTTATCTAAACCACCGCGATCGTAGAAAGGATAAAGTAATAAAATGCGGGTACGTTCATCAGTAAAAAGGCTACTAGGGCCAGGCAGACGCATACCAGGTAAATGAGATGTCATTTCCCATAAAAGTAGAAAACCAATAACACCAACTAGAGGGGGGATCAGGTCATTTTTATGCTTTTGCCAAAATGCCAAAACAGGATTATTCTTAGTACCGTTCTTGTTTAATTTAACTGTAGTTGTCATGATTTTATCTCCTTTGTTAAATCAATTAAATTCTCTTGATTGTTAAGCTATTTAAATAGGCTTCAGGGTTATTTGGGTCAAAAGTTTTACCATCAAAAAAGGTTTCAATTCCCCGAGAAGTACCCTCGGGAATATCTGCAGTAAAACCAGCTTCTGTTGCTGCTTCTCGCCATAAATCTTCCCGATTTACTTTGTCAATAATTTGTTTAACACTGTCAATATCTTTGAGATAACCTGGATGAAAACCCCAACGCATACTCTCAACTAAAAACCAAAGGTCGTGACTTTTATAGGGATAAGAAACACTGCCTATATCATCTTTCCAATACAGGGGACCTTTTTTAAAATCATTAATGGCAGCTTGACCATCACCCATTTCATAAGAACCTGCAAAAGGAGGCTCAAGAATTTCCGCAGGGATATTAAAAAAGTTACGTCCAGCAACAATTGAAATTAATTCAGGACGATTATTCGGGTCATCACACCATTGTTGCGCCTCCATTAATCCTTTTAAAAGTGCTTTAGTTGCTTTGGGATTTTTGTCAACCCAGTCTGCACGAATAGCTAAATATTCTTCAGGATGAAACCGCCAAATTTGAGCAGTTAAAGCAGCCATGTGACCAATATCTTCACTAAGAATACGATAAGGCCAGGGATCTCCCGTACTAAAAGCATCCATTGTCCCATTGCGCATCCCTTGTACTGTTTCTGCTGGAGGTACTGCTAATAAGTCAATATCATTATCTGGATCTACTCCACCTGCAGCAAACCAATAGCGAATCCAAAAATCTTGGTTCACATTGGGGAATGTATGAGCAGCTTTAAATTTTCTGCCATTGCTACTCGGAAAACCTTTGATATAGTCCGCTGCATTAGTGATATCTAAGTGTAGTCCTTTACCAGCGTGGATGCGAGCGATCGCCACCCCATTCCCTTGCGTATTTAATTGAGCTAGGACATACATGGGCACTTTGTTCCCACTGGTAATAATTCCTTCTGTAATTAAATGTGGCATAGGCATTTGCCACTGTCCCCCATCAATACCTCCTCCTCCAGAACCAATTACCACATTATCCCTAGCTGATGCCCAGTTTGCTTGTTTAGAGACTTCTACCTCAGTCATGCCATATTTGGCAAAAAACCCTTTTTGGAAAGCAACAACCAGAGGGGCAGATTCCACAATGGGAATATAACCTAACTTGATTTTGGTTGTTTCTGGAGTCATTTCTGGGCCCAGAGCAATGGGAGCCGCTGCGGGAGTTGACCCAGTTTGTCCTCCAGGTTCGGGAGGATTACCCAAGCAACCCTTGAGGAACACTGCTGCTAAAGCCGATGTTCCTGCTGTAGTTAAAAAGCGACGACGAGAAAGATTAGACATTCAACCTCCTTGCAGTAACATAAAGCCCGTGATAGTTTTTTTTCTATGAAAAACCAAAAAGGGTTGATAAAACTCTATATGTCTAATCTAGCACCCAAAAGTCAAAAATGGTTAGTTTCTCAATTGATAATTTTTGATAGGGACTAAAATCTATGCTTATCAATCAAAAACACTTTGGATGACGCTTAGATCAAGTTCTGGTAGGGTCTCCGAAAACAGTGAACAGTCACCAGTGAACAGTCACCCATGAAAATTCAGATAATCGCAAGCCAAAAAACTAGCAAGATTCTAAGTATAAATACTTAGAATCTTGCTTAACGTGTTACCCTGCCACTATTTCAAAATTTCGGCTCAGGAGCGGGGGTGTTGAAGTCATCACCCAAGATTGGACGATTCATCCATTCCCAGTTTTCCCAAGCATCTGCGTCATCAAAGGAAGGTATGATCACCGATCCAACTAATTTTCCTTTTTCATCGTAGATTTCGATAAAGTCACCCCCGTTATCCCAACCGTCATCTACATAACCATGAATACAGATTGCAAATGTAATTAAGTTGTTAACGAGAACTTTAAGGACAGCAATATTACTTATACTATGCCCAGCATACCAAAGATGGCGAGCAAACGCGGACAAAACACTTTCAGGGACTCCTTGAGTGTTATTAATGCTGCCATTAAGAAACACTCCTTCTTCAACAGGTATCTGCGCTTCCCCAATTAAACAATCTGGCTTAAATAAGTGTATTCCTTGGTTAAAATCACTTTCTATAAAGAACTGCTTCAGTTCTTCTTTGTAGAACGTTTTAATGTTTAAATGTTTATTTATGAGCATACAGTAAATGGAATAGTCGTCTAAGCTATAATCCTATAAGCACTTTAGCTCCAAACATTGGTGAATTGATTCACGCACTCTGTATTTAAGTAATTAGACAAAATTAATTACATGGGTGAGGGCGGGTTTTGAACAATCAATTTTTGTTGTGCAACATAGGTGATCCCGCTGGCCCGCCCCGTAAGAAATTGTATAAATAATTTTGCCTACCTACTTAACTTTTAATCGTGTATCTGTTCTATGATTTACTTCCCAAAGCTTCACACGCTCAGAGTAGGGGGATGCTTCTAGCCACTCAGCACTATGCAATACAAAATTAGTTATACTTGTGTAATAAATAGAATAATCTTGACATTAAAGTCAAAAATTGTTAGTTTCTCAATTGATAATTACTGATTTGGACTAAAATCTCTGCTTATCTATCAAAAAGATTTCAATCAAAGCTATAGTTAAAATTTATCTAGTACATATACATTTTGTAACAAATACAAAACCCCTCTCCCACAGGGAGAAGGGTTAGGGGTGAGGGCAAATTACAAATATTAAGCTGAATAATTCATCACCACAATGACCTTTGACCAATGACTTCAGTTAATCTTCCTTTTCCCCTTCAATTTCACTGCAAACTTCATAAAAAGAAGTGGTAGGTGGGTGGACAAATAAATGATTTATTTCTGCCAAAATCGCCTGATAAGCCTCACTTTGATTGGCTTCCATATCTTCAATTTTGTCCCACATAATTACAGCGATTCCTTCATCAGTATCAGGTTTTTGCATCAGATAAGCTCCTTTAAAACCGTGAGTGTAAGTAGCAACAGCTTTTTCATAGAGCCTTTGAGCTTCTACAAATCTGCCCGCTTGAAATTCACCAATAGCAACAAAAGCAAATTTATGTTTGAGAAAATCTTGAAATTCTGACATAGCTTTTCCTCCTAGTTCTTAGTAATCACTTAATAACGTTGATTGTTGATTGTTGATTGTTGATTGTTCATTATTTATTGATAACTGACCATCAACCATTAACCATCAACCATCAACCATCAACCATCAACCATCAACCATTAACCATCAACAAAGACTCAATTGCCGTTACACTATTAGGCAACTCAGCAGTTAAAATTTCTGTACCCGATGGTGTCACCAGTACATCATCTTCAATGCGTATCCCCCGCACATCCTGAAACTGAGCCAGACGCTCCCAATTAACCACAGTTTCATATTTTGCCCGCAGATCTCGATTAGTTAAGATAGCAGGGACTTGATAAAAACCAGGTTCTATAGTAACTAACATTCCCGCTTGTAAAGGGCGATCCAAACGCAAATAACCCAAACCAAAGCGATCGCTTCTCACTCTTCCAGACTCATAGCCAGCCAAATCCCCCAAATCTTCCAGATCATGGACATCTAAACCCAATAAATGACCAATTCCATGAGGAAAAAACAGAGCATGAGCATCCATAGCCACTAAATCTGCAACATTTCCCCGTAAAATGCCCAAATCCACCAAACCTTGAGCAATTACAGCCGCCGCCAATAAATGAATCTCCCGATATTCCACCCCAGGGCTAATTTTCTCAATACAAGCATCATGGGCGGCTAACACAAGCTCATAAATATCCCGCTGCGTTGGTGAAAACTTGCCAGAAACAGGCCAAGTACGAGTAATATCAGAAGCCCAACCCAGAGAGGTTTCTGCCCCCACATCCGCCAGTAGCAAGTCTCCAGGCTGTAACTGATGGTCATAGCGTTCATTATGGAGAACCTCCCCATGGACTGTTACAATACTACCATAAGCACAACTCATATTCTGAGCAATAATTACTCCTTCCATTGCTCCGCGCACCTCAGCTTCAGTTTTTGCTCCATCCGTTGCCCTCATTCCCGCTTGATGAGCAGCGATCGCCACTGCTGCTGCTTTACGCAACTCAACCAGTGCTGCCTCATCGTGAGTAAGTCTTAAAGATACAATCGCCTTTACCAAAGCCAAATCTTTACCCATAGGTGGAGCAACCAAACGGTTAAACAATTCACACTGGTATTGATAAGTGTTAGGATCACAAACAGCAACCGTAGCCGCATTAGCAGTGTACTCAGACAATTCAGCCAGGGGATAAAAAGCATCAGCCCCAATACTAGCAGCTATTGCCTCAAGTTTAGGCATTTCCCCCTGCCAAAGAGCCGCCCCTGGGGGAGCTTCATCCAGAAAAAGTTCCAGCTTGCCATTTTCCAGACGAATAACCGCATTTTCCAGAGGTAAACCAGCAAAATAGAGAAAATGACTACTAGCACGAAAAGGGAAACGGTTTGCAGGAAAATTGCGGGAAACAGCACCCCCTGAAAAGAGAATAACAGGGTTTTCTACAAGCTGGGCAAGACGTTGCCGCCGTAGTTTTATAGTAGTTAGAGACATTCAATGAAATCGGGGTAACTGGGCTATAGATAATTTACCTGGACTGAGCCAAGAAGAGGCAGCTAAATTAACAGCCTGTGGCATTACCACCACTGGGGAATTACTAGCAAAAGCAAGTACTCCAGCATCCAAGAAAGCCTTGGCTCATCAATTACAGGTCAATGTAAGATATATTAGCAAATGGGTGGCCCTTGCAGATTTAGCTCGCCTTCCCAGTATAGGCTGCCAATATTGCGGCGTTTTATTACATTCGGGAATAATGTCCGTTAATCAGTTAAGTCAAACTCCCACTCACAAGTTACATTCACAACTTTTGCGCCTTTATGTGGCTTCAATGCAGCGCCCAGATTTATGTCCCCCAGTAGAGGTAGTGCAACAATGGGTAAATGAAGCTCTTAACCCTATCATGTGAATTAATTCACTTTATGGTCAAGTAAATATGAGCACAACCCACCTCTACTATGGGGAGGATCGAGTCTCAGAATCAATACCCAGACTGTTTATCCCTGGAATTAACAGCCAGTCCTTTTGAGCTACAAGAAAAGGTTGACCTCTACTTTATCAATGTGGGAGGCAGCACTCTCAAATGACCAAAAAGGATTATCTGGCTTTTCCACCATCCACCATCAACACAGGGATTTGAAATTTTAGGGGAATTTTAGTTGACAAAAAAGAGAGATTGGCTTTATCATTGCAGCGATCGCCTATTCCCATTTATTTTAAACATAATTAATTATGGCAGAGTTACCTGATTTAGCTGGTGTCTATTTTGACGTATTAAAAGAGTTTCTTCTCGCTGGAGATACCTTCGATGTTCAGTATAACATTCAGAATAAAACCCCTTTTGGAGCTGGGTTTTTTGATGTTGAATTTTATTTATCCGAAAACCCTCAGATATCCTCTTCAGATTTCCGTCTCGGAGAAGAAACATTTAGTGCTTTACCTGGAAGTGGGTCAACAGGAATACTCACCAAAAGTCTCACTTTACCAAATACAGCTAATTCATTCTGGGAAAGGACGGGAACATATTATCTTGGTTATCTAGTAGATGCAGGAGGATTTGTTGTTGAAGAAGACGAAAAAAATAACCGAAATACAGGAGATTCTCTCGACTACCATGAGATAAATGTGATCACCAAAGCTGATTTATTTGGGGTTTATTTTGATGTTATTCAAGAGCCACAAGTTGCAGGAAATAGCTTTGATATCGAGTTTATCATCGAAAATGGATTACCACTAGCTACAGGTTCTTTTGATGTTGAATTTTATCTCTCGAATAATAAATTTATCTCAGATTCGGATCATTATTTAGGAAGCTATACTATTAGTAGCCTGGGAGGGAACAGCAAAACAGATACATTGACAGGAAATTTTACTTTACCAGGGACAGGAGATAGCTTTTGGGATGGGGATGGAACTTATTATATTGGGATGGTGGTAGATGGGGGAATTAATAATAATGTTTTAGAAACAAATGAAGGAAATAATAGTAATACAGGGGAGTTTAAAGACTCGGATGCAGTTAATATCCAAACCTTAGCTGACTTGTCTGGGAAATTATTTGATGTCGTGGTAGAACCTTTAAAAGCAGGGGATGCAGTGGATATTAATTTTATTATTCAAAATAATTCTCCAGTGAATGCAGGCGCTTTTGAAGTAAGATTTTACCTGTCAGAAAATAATTATATCTCTACTTTTGATATATTTTTAGGGAATCACCAAGTTAGCAATTTAGCAGGGAATAGTGAAACAGAGGTAATTAGTGTAAGTTTATCCTTACCTACTATTTCTGATTCTTTCTGGGAAGCTGATGGTAGTTACCATATCGGGATGATTGTGGATCCTCTGGGAGCGGTGGCTGAAGGAGATGAAAATAATAATAGCAATGTAGAGGAGTTTAAAGACTCAGACGCGGTGAATATTCAAACTTTAGCGGATTTATCTGCTAGTTTATTTAACGTAATTGAAGAACCTCTGGTTACTAATAGTAATTTTCAAGTAGAATATAGCATCGAGAACAAGTCTCTTATTAGTGTAGAGTCTTTTAATGTTGACTTTTACCTTTCTAAAAATGAGTTTATCTCGACGCAAGATAAATTGTTGGGAACTGCAACTATTAATAGTATTGCAGGGGAAAGTAGTACTAATAACAGAAGCATTAATCTCAAATTGCCTAACACTGCTGATTCTTTTTGGGAAGGAGATGGGACATACTATCTGGGCATAATTGTGGATTCAGGGAAGGCGATCGCTGAAACAGATGAAAATAACAATCAAAATACTGGTCTTTGGGTTGACTATGAAGATGTTGAGATCACTATTGCTCCTGATGCTGAAGTTAAGGGAATTTCTGCTTCTTTGGAAGACTCCCTCGGTTTTGATCCAGGAATAACTGAATTTTAATATACCAGTTTTACAGTTAAAATACACTCCGAAAAATCCATCTGGTTTTTAGGTAAGTTTACTCTGGATGTTAACAACAGATTCTTTAGTTATTCACCTGTTATAGCGTGAAAAACCCTCACCCCCTCTGGTGTGAGGGAGAGGGGAGTTAAATAACATTTCACAAGTGATTTAGACTCGCTATATAATCAGAGTTAACCTCTCGAAAAACTTTATGTCAATATTCGACCATTCAGCAACGCCTTTTGTTTAGGGCGATCGCCTGGATTTTAGTTACGTTATTTTTGGAAAAAATAACCAGCTTTTGCCTTTGCTCCCAGATGATAATAAAATTATTGCTGAATAATGCCAAAGATCCAGGAATGACTAACATTGGAAAACTTGGAGAGCAAGTAGTAGCAAAATGGTTAGAAAAACAAGGTTGGTCAATTTTACATCATCGCTGGCGTTGTCGTTGGGGAGAAATAGATTTAATTGCTCAAGAAAAATGCTTAAAAACCATCGGGTTTGTAGAAGTGAAAACACGGAAACAGAGAAATTGGGATGCTAATGGGCTTTTGGCGATTACACCTCAAAAACAAGCCAAACTCTGGCAGACAGCGGAGATTTTTCTCAGTGAATACCCTGATTTAGCTAATTTTCCCTGTAGATTTGATGTTGCTCTGGTTAGTTACAAAGTCGGGAAACAAGCATCAGAGGAGCTTGTAAACTGGTGTAACATCAAAATAGGTGAACCAATATCCTGGGAAGGTTATCAATTCGCCTTGATTAATTACATTGAGTCAGCTTTTGATTAGTTCCGTAGTAAGTACTTTAGTGCTTCCTTTATTCTCGGGAAGAGCGTCTTACAGACATTGGAATTAACCGCCCCCCCTGCTCCCCCAGGGCTGTTTCATTTTACGTTTGCAGTTAAATAGATTATTTATTTTAATCAGCATATTTTATATTAAATACTTAGATAACCAATTTTTATAAATCAATGCTTAAGGCTGTGTAGTCTTTTTCAAAGAATAGAGCAAGAATAACTATTTTTGTTAATTTTACCCAAATTGTTAGAAATATAAGCCTGAAACCGTTAGATTTTAAGGGTTTTAAAAAGCCTTAAATTTTTAAATGAAACAGCCCTGCCCTGCTCCCCCCAGGGCTGTTTCATTTTACGTTTGCAGTTGAATAGATTATTCAATTTAATTAGCATATTTTAAATTAAATACTTACATAACTAATTTTTAGAAATCAATGCTTAAGCCTGTGTAGTCTTTTTCAAAGAATAGAGCAAGAAT
>JADQBC010000028.1 GCA_016903655.1 Gomphosphaeria aponina SAG 52.96 = DSM 107014 | reverse complement strand
AAGGTTACCAGATAACACGGAACATTCCCCTTCTTTGCAAATAAACATCTGAAACGGGTGAGCGATAAAAATCCTACTTATTCACCGAGGAAGTAGGTTTCTAGAGATATGTCCACATATGTCTAAGAAAATAGTAGGTGTTAAAGAGGAGCAACTTGGATTTCTATTTTAGCAGTAACTTCTGAATGAAGCTTAATTTCAGCCTGATAACGTCCAGTTTTACTAATATCTGGAATCGTAATTACCCGACGATCTATTTCTAAACCAGTGCTTTGCTTGACAATCTCTGCTACATCCTGGGTGGTAACTGTCCCAAAAATAGCATCTCCTTCCCCAACTTGCTTACGGACAATAAAATTATTGATCGTTTGCAGAGCAGTTTTCCGAGACTCCGCTTCCTGTTTTTCCGCGATCAGACGTTGCTGCTCTTTCTCCTTTCTTTGTTCTACCTGTCTCAGAAGTCCAGGAGTGGCATACACTCCAATACCCTGGGGAATTAAATAATTACGAGCATAGCCAGGAGCTACTTCTACCACTTCACCTTTTTCGCCCAGCTTATTCACAGTTTTACTTAAAACTACTGGCAACCTTTTTGCCATCTTTTTCTCCTCCTAATTGTATTTTCCAGAATTATGACTCTTTGGTAGAAGGCGATCGCCTTTTTTCCCGCTTTTGTATAAATAATTATTTATTCTACAAAAAGCTGGGAAACTAATAACCAAAGACTAAAGACTGATGATTAATATCTCAAAACATTTAATTATATCACTGATCCTCAAAAAAAAGGGGCGTTGCTGAATTGAAGTATGAAATCTTTAATTAGCATAGTTGTGGAGTAGGGAGTGGGGAGAGGGTTTTATAGCAAAGAGCGTAGTCGAACACTCGCCCACTCCTCGTCCCTGATCATTAGTTCTTAAAACCATATCTGAAAAACAATAGACCTAAATGAAATCCTCAGCCCCAATGAGGCTAGCATTAGTATTAACTAAAATCCCTAAGAGCGTCTTGTCACTAGCCACACTAATTTGGGTATTATTGCCAACTTGAGTGATACCTAATTGTGCAAAGGTGAGATTACCTTTGAGGTCGAACACATCTTGACCATTTTGGAAGTCAGCAACAGTATCCACACCATTGTTTCTTCTTTGCAAAATGAAAGTATCTTTACCAGAACCTCCACGCAGAAAGTCATTACCTTGGCCACCATTGAGTAAATCCGTGCCATCATCTCCCTCTAAATTATCATTACCAGAACCACCAACTAACTTGTCATTGCCAAAATTTCCATAAAGATAATCATTCCCATTTTTTCCTTTGAGAACATCATTTCCTGCTCTCCCTCCAATAAGATCATTGCCTTTACCACCAGTTATTTTATCATTGTTATTCCCCCCTGGTTCAATAACATTAATCAGTTGATCTGCAGGAATATTAAAAGCTTCTAGTACTCTGCCACTGGGGAAATTAACAACTAATTTAGTAACGTTGGTATTGTTCCCTAAGCCAAAATGGACGCGCTGGTGATTTTGAATTGCATTATTAACACCACCAGCTTGCTCTCGCAGTTGCGTAACTCCACCTGCAGTAGCGAAAACTTGCGCTCCGATTCCATTTCGATTAGAGATTAACCCTTGCAAGTCTATTTGTAGCCAATGGTTGCTATTACCTTGATTCTCGAAAAGTTCGTAGGGAGCAAATTCAGTTAATGGTGTTTCAATTCCTGTCCCATTCCCAGTAAATAAGTCCAGAAAACCGTCTAAATTATAATCAGCGGTCATTACAATCTCCCCTTGTCCGATTTCAGTTCCTGCCGCTCCTCCTGAATTTGGTACTACAACAAAAGTGCCGTCTCCTTGATTTTCATAGAGAATATTTGGGGTGTTAACTACTGAACGAGTTGTGACTACATAAATATCCACATCCATATCATTATCAAAGTCACCAGTAGCCACACTTACCCCTCTAATAGGAATAGTATTGATTCCCCCTTCAGTTGTCCTGTCAACCAGTCCTTGCTTAGTATTAAGCAAAAGTTGATCCTTGGGATCAAAAGGAGGAGCTTGAAAACCAATAGGTGTTACAGCAGAAATGGTTTTATTTGTTTCAAATAAAGCCACTAAGGTATTTCTTGGGAGGATTCTTTGTTCTGGATTACTTTGATTTGTACTTGATAAAAGAAAGTCCCAACGCTTTAAGTTAGGATCGTAGCCAATATAAATGCCTCGATCAACTCCAGGAGTATGAGACTTCATGCCAACTACTTCAGGAGCTGTGGGGGATAAAGTAAATTCCCAACCTGTTGGATTAATTCCCTCCGCTCCAATATAAACTTCGTCAAGAGGTACAGAATATATCGCATCGGTAGTAGTGATATCAAAAGTTACATTGCCAGTGGTATTAATTGAGACTCCTCTTTCATTTTTTTCCGCTCTCAATCTGGTTACAGCATTGTTTGGTCCTGCTTGATAAACATCGGTTCTCCAATCGCCGCTGGTTGTTAAGTAAATATCTGGGAGCAGATCATTGTTAAAATCTGCAACAGCTATATTGTCAGATGAAATCATAGAACTGGGGAGGACTTGTGAGGTTATGTCGGTGAATGGTGTGGAGGTGATGTCATAAACAGTAAAAAAATCACTCCGAACCAGAAGATCCATATTCCCATCCCCAGATAAATCGGCTAAGAAAGACAATGGTGCAGTGGATAGGTTAAACCCTGTGGTGGCAGAAACATCTTGAAAAGTACCATCATCATTCTGCTCAAAAATCTTGGGGGGTGCTTCAATATTGTCCTCTCGCGGCACGGTTCCCACAATGAGATCTAATAAACCATCCTTGTTATAGTCTAGCCAGAGAGGACTTCTGCCCCTGGCTGAGGGATAATCAATCCCACGCTCTTTGGCAAGATCATCTAATTTTCCTCCCTCATTCAGATATAGCTCGTTAGCAAACTGTGGCCCTACCCCCAAACCGTTGAGGGCCCCCACAAGCTGTACTAAATCCTGGTCGCCATCGTTATCGAAATCGGCCCATGCTGATCCATGCTGGTCTTTAGTTCCTTGCTCTTCAACAAAAATTTCCGCAGTTCGATTTTGAAAAGTGCCGTTGCGCTGGTTAATATACAGAATACTTGGGTCAAAGTGGTTATTCACCGACAGATCAGGGTAGTTATCTCCATTAAAGTCTCCCCAAGCTCCTCCATAGCTTATCCCTTTGGTGGTAATGCCTGATTTTGATGCAGGAACTGATTTAAAGTTGATTGAAGTCATAGAAATTTCGTAGTACGATTTGGTCTAGGTTTAGCAATTCTAAATGAATAGTATTCACAATCTTCAGGCGAAACCTATCCTAGCATGGCTCGGAATTTTGGGCTGAATTTTCTGGATTTTTTTTCCCCAACACCCAGGGGAACCAATTACGGCGAAATTATTAATCAAGAATTACATACTCATTCAAACTTTAATTTCTTTGATATCGCATTCCTGGTAACTGAGATATTAAACCTAATAGTTCTAATTGTAATAAAATACTGGAAACAATCCCTGCTTCTTTTCCTGTTTGTTGCACAATTAGGTCAAAGGGGATGGGTGAAGAGGCGATCGCTCCCATTACTTCTGCTAAGTCTGGTGCTAATTTTAAGCTTTCTATTGGGTTTGGTTGGGAGGATAACTCTTCTTTTAGTTCCAGTTTCTGTGTTGCTCCGAGCTTTTTTAAAAGTTCTCCCTCTTCGATAATTATCTCTGCTCCATCATGTAATAACCGCAAACAACCCCGAGATTTAAGATTATCAGGAGAATTTGGCAGGCTATACACCTCCCGTGAAAATTCCTTCCCGTAGCGGGCAGTAATCAAAGCTCCTGATTTTTCTGGTGCTTCCATGACTAAAATTCCTTGAGATAAAGCGGCAATAATTCGATTGCGCTGAGGAAAATTATGCCGATGTGGTTGTGTTCCTGCTGGATATTCGCTTAAGATTAAACCCTGCTCCTGGATCTGTTCATAAAGTTTTGCATGTTCTCGGGGATAGACTACATCAAGTCCTGTCCCAACTACAGCTATGGTTCTACCTCCTGCATCTAAACAACTCCGATGAGCTATTCCATCTATTCCCGCAGCCATGCCAGAAACTACGGTAAAGTTATGTTGGGCTAGGGCTACACTAATTTTCCGCGTCCATCTTTTTCCATGTTCTGTGTGTTCCCTTGTCCCCACAATTGCTATCATGGGGGTAATTCCTTGATTTTCTTCTAGTTTGACTTGCCCTTGATAATATAAAATTGCTGGGGGGTTGGGAATTTCTCTTAATAATTGGGGATATTCAGGATCAACTGGTGTCCAGAAATGGGGGTTTTTTTGCTGGTGTTCTTCTAAAAGTTTTTCTGGATCTATTTGCGATCGCACTTCCATGATTCTCTTCACCATTTTCTCCCCAATTCCTTCTATTTCTGCTAAGTTACGGGGTGATGCAGCCCAAGCTTCTGCCAGGGTGTGAAAATGTTTTTGTATTCTTTTTAATGTCAATGACCCCACACCTGGTATTAATGACCATGCTAGCCAGTAGGCTCGTTCATTATTATTCATAGTTGATGGTTGATGGATAAATTGATGATAGATAATCAACCATCAACCATGATAGCAAGTGAAAATTAATTAAGACAAGGGGGCTCCCTTGTCTCCTCACAACCCATAAAGGAATTGCTAGCTCAACCATTAATTTGGTGAATTTTCAGGAAATTGGTACCTCGTGGTTTTTGAGTTGGGATTCCTCCCATAATCAATATTTTATCCCCTGACTCTACTAAATTCTTTTTGAGGAGATAGGTTTGTGCTTGAGCAATTAAATCCTCAAATGTCTCCACTTCCTTCCCTAATACTATGGGTTTAACTCCCCAAATTAAATTCAATCGGTGATATACATTTCTGTTAGGAGTAAATGCAACCACAGGAATTTTGGGACGCTCTCCTGAAGCAATGAGGGCTGTATAACCTGAGCTGGTAAAAGTTGCGATACAGCGTAAAGGAAGAGTCTTAATTATGGCGTTGAGAGCTTCGCTCAGGGCGTGGGTTTCATCGGTTTGATTGGGAGGATAATTAACAAATTGGATATCTTTTTCCACATCTTTGGCAATATTCGCCAGCATTTGTACTGCTCTCACTGGATAGTCTCCTACTGCTGACTCTCCTGAAAGCATTACTGCATCTGTACCATCGATAATAGCATTTGCCACATCACTTGCTTCTGCACGGGTGGGGCGGGGGTTGCGAATCATGCTGTCTAGCATTTGGGTCGCCGTAATCACAGGAATACCTTTCTGATTACACATTTTAATCATGTTCTTTTGCAGCATTGGTACTGTTTCTGGCTTCATTTCTACCCCTAAGTCCCCCCGTGCCACCATTAAGCCGTTACATTCGTTGATAATGGCTTCTAAATTGGCGATCGCTTGGGGTTTTTCTATTTTGGCAATTACTGGGGTATCTGCTGCGCCTTTTTCTGCTAACAATTGTTTGAGTGCTACCACATCTTCGCTCCGACGCACAAAACTTAATGAAACCCAATCTACTCCAACAGATAAACCAAAGTCTAAATCTTGTTTATCTTTTTCTGTCATGGAAGGCAGTCGTAGATTTAAACTGGGTAAATTTACTCCTTTTCTACTTTTTAATATGCCTCCTTCTATCACTGTGCAAATTACCGCTTTGCCTTGGATTTCTTCTACTTTTAATTCCAACAAACCATCATCGAGCAATACTTGCGCTCCTGCTGTTGCTTCTTCTGCTAAATAAGCATAGTCAATGGATACGGTATTTGCTTGATTTTCAAATTCTGAAATTGGTACTAATGTGAGCTTTTCTCCCTCCTTTAAAATTATCTCACCTGTTGGCAATTGACCTACTCGTATTTTTGGGCCTTGGAGATCTTGCAGTAGAGTAATTGGTGTGTCTAATTCTTCTGATACTTCCCGTAACAAAGAAACCATGCGAGCGTGGTCTTCATAAGTACCGTGGGAGAAGTTTAACCGCGCCACACTCATGCCTGCTTCTACCATTTGCTTTAGTATTTCTTTTGAACTACTAGCTGGCCCGATCGTGGCTACTATTTTTGTTTTTGGTGTTAAAGATTTTAGACTCATTTGCTTTTATTCCTCGAATATTTTTCCTGAAAAACTCTTAGTTATTATTCCTGACAACAGAAAGTGGGTTTTTGCAACTGGCTACTGACTAATGACTTGATTTGGACAAACTCTGCCTTGGGCAAAATCCGTAATATTGGCTATAGTTGTTTCCGCAATATTTTCAATGGCATTTCTAGTGAAAAAGCCCTGATGAGCAGTGATAACTACATTGGGAAAAGATTGTAAAAGCTGAAAGGTATCATCTTGAATAATAGTATCAGAAAGGTCTTCAAAGAAAATATCAGCTTCTTCTTCGTAAACATCTGCCCCAAAATAACCAACTTTTCCTGATTTAATTGCCTCAATTACTGCACGGGTATCAACCAAAGCACCTCTACTGGTGTTAATTAACATTGCTCCTTTTTTTAGATGTTGGAGCGAGTCAGGATTAATCATGTAGTGAGTTGAGGGGAGTAAAGGACAGTGGAGAGAAACAATATCTGCTTGAGCAAGTAGTTCTAAAAATTCAACATATTTCATGCCCATTTTGAGACAGTCTGGGTTTTGATAGACATCATAGCCTAATAAATTGCAGCCAAAACCGTTCATAATTTGGGCGAAACACTGACCGATTTTCCCCGTACCGACAACGCCAACCGTACAACCATGTATGTCAAAGCCTAATAATCCATCTAAGGCAAAGTTATCATCTCGAACTCTGTTGTAAGCTCGATAGAGCTTGCGGTTGAGCATTAAAACTAAGCCGACTGCGTGTTCCGCTACTGCGTAGGGAGAGTAAGCAGGAACTCGCACTACTGTCATTCCCAGTTCTGCTGCAACCCCCAGGTTAACATTATTAAAACCAGCCGAGCGCATGGCAATAAGTTTTGTTCCCTGACTGGCGATCGCCCTTAATGTTTTCTCATCGAGTTGGTCATTAATAAATGCACAAACCGCCCGAAACCCTGCTGCGAGTACAGCAGTATCGGGGGTTAATCTTGGTTCAAAAAATACTAACTCGTGACCATGTTCTTTGTTTGCTGCTTGGAGAAACTGGCGGTCATACCCTTTGCTGCTAAATACTGCTACTTTCATTTCTTGATTTTTTTCTTATGTATTTATTTTTCTTTGAGCTAGATTGGACTCAAGGATGAGAACGAACTTGTTTTTTATTATACATAATGTTTGTTCTTTTTTCTCATTCTGTCTTATTTTACCTGCTGATAACTTATAATGGTAATGAGGGATTTTTCTTAACCTTGACTTAACTTTGAGCACTGAAAAAGATTGAGGTTTAGGAAATGGCTCTGGGGGAAAAATGGATTAATAAGAGCCAAAAATAAGAAGGGCAGCCAAGAAAAAAATCGGGAAAAAGTTACCAGCTGGGGTTAAACTGAAACAATGAGTCGGGTTGACCGCGAAAAAAGACGGATAAACTTAACCTCTCCATAACCTAATTATGAGCAAGGGAGTCAAAAAAATCTTGTTAAGAAAATGTTAAAGAATGAGGAAAGTGGTTGACAAGGGCAGGACTATTGCTTTAAATCAGTAAACAGTGAAAAGTTACCATTGGCACAGATAAGTAGAGAGAGTTAAAGAAAAAATAAGGAGAGGAGATTGTTTCATGGCTATCAAAATAGGAATTAATGGGTTTGGTCGGATCGGAAGACTGGTTTTCCGCGCAGGACTGGACAACCCAAACATCGAGTTTTGCTGTATTAACGACCTGGTACCCCCAGAAAGTATCGCCTATTTATTAAAGTACGATTCAACTCATGGTCGATTCAAGGGAACGGTGGAAGTAAAAGAAGAGGCGATCGCAGTAAATGGTAAGGTAATTCCCTGTGTCTCCATTAGAAACCCAGAGGAACTCCCCTGGGGAAAATATGGTGTGGAATATGTGGTAGAATCAACTGGTTTATTCACGACTTTTGAAACAGCTTCCAAACATTTGACTGCTGGAGCAAAAAGGGTGGTTATTTCTGCTCCCACTAAAGACCCCGAAAAAGTACCAACATTGTTGGTAGGTGTCAACCATCATAAGTATGACCCCAGCAAAGATACGATCGTTTCTAATGCTAGTTGTACCACCAACTGCCTCGCTCCCATTGCTAAAGTAATTCAGGACAATTTTGGGCTTGCAGAAGGTTTAATGACTACAGTCCACTCCATGACTGCTACTCAGCCCACAGTAGATGGCCCAAGTAAAAAAGACTTACGGGGTGGTCGCAGTGCAACTCAGAATATTATCCCCGCTTCTACAGGAGCAGCAAAAGCAGTTACTATAGTATTACCAGAACTGAAAGGGAAACTGACTGGGATGGCATTTCGTGTACCTACCCCCAATGTGTCAGTAGTAGATCTCACCTTCCGCACGGAAAAAGCAACCAGCTATGCAGAAATTTGTGCTGCCATGAAACAAGCAGCAGAAGGGGAGATGAAAGGTATCCTAGCTTACACAGAAGATGATGTGGTTTCTAGCGACTTTAACACTGACCCCCATTCCAGTATTTTTGATGCAGGAGCTGGGATTGAATTAAACTCTAATTTCTTTAAGGTAGTAGCTTGGTATGACAATGAATGGGGCTACTCTAATCGTATGCTTGACCTAATTCTGGCAATGGCTGCTCAAGGTTAAATCAGTTGTCATTAGTCATTAGTCATTAGTAATTCTTGATAACATAAAAAACTAAGGATTAATGACTAAAAACTACTAGGGGTATTTGGTGATAAATTGAGAAAGCAACTGAACTAAGACATTTATTGCTGATGAATCATTTATATTTCAAAGTAAAATCTTGGTCGATTTTCTTGCTTACTGTCTGCATAAGTGCGGGAATAAACCCTACTTTAGCTCAATTTCCCAATGAAAAAATCACTCAAATAACTCAGTCAGAAAATGAAGCCTCAGCGGAGGAACTGCAAGAAAAAGCAACCATGTTTATTGGTTTATTAACTGCTGAAGACTATGGTCAAGCCCGAGAGTATTTTCACCCTAATTTAAAAGCAGAATGGCCAGGGGAAAAACTTCAGCAAGTATGGGAAAATTTGCTATCAGAAACAGGTGCTGTTCAACAGCAATTAAACTCTCGTGTCACTAGGACAGTCAATGCTGATATTGTGTTTGTGAGTGTGGAATTTGAAAAGCTCACTGAAGATATACTGGTAACATTTAATCAGGAAAAGCAAATTATTGGTGTGGACTTTCCTAGCACGGAAACAATTCAAGAAATAGCAGAAAAAGTAGTTGCTGCTTTAGCAGCAGAAGACTTTGCTAGTGCGAGAAGTTATTTACATCCCTTTTTGAAGACAGAGATATTTCCCCAGGAAGTGCAGGCTAAATGGCAAGCATTACAGGCAAGAACAGGGCCCTTCCAAAGACAAGTAAGCTCTGAGGTAAGGAGTGGTTCATCTACGGATGATGTAGATGTGGTTTTAGTGACAGTGGAGTTTGAAAAAGTGACTGATGATCTGATCTTTATGTTCAACGAACAAAAGCAAATTGTTGGGATAGACTTGGTTCAATTTCAGGATGAAGTTGGGGACTTTTAATTTACTATTTAGTCATTGGTCATTAGTCCTGTAGGGGCGGGTTTAGGGATAATCTTTTATTCAAAACTAGAATCTTTATATCAAAACTCGCCCAGTCCTTATGAGCAATGAGCAATCACCAATAACAACAGATAAAAACAGGAGGAAAAATGCTCGATAAAATAGAAGCGCCCATTGAAGAAATTAATGCCAGAGAAATATTAGACTCTCGTGGTCGCCCCACAATTGAAGGGGAAGTACGTTTAGAAAGTGGGGTAGTGGGGATAGCTCAAGTTCCCAGTGGTGCTTCCACAGGGAGTTTTGAAGCTCACGAATTGCGAGATGATGACGACCATCGCTACGGAGGAAAAGGGGTACTCCAAGCAGTAAGAAATGTGCGGGAAAAAATCGCCCCCGAATTGATAGAAATGGATGCTTTAGATCAAGTTTCTATTGATCTGAAAATGTTAGCTCGGGATGGTTCTCCCAATAAAAAGAATTTGGGAGCCAATGCAATTTTGGCTGTATCTTTGGCAACAGCCAAAGCAGCAGCGGCAGAGTTAGAACTACCTCTTTATCGTTATCTCGGTGGGCCTCTTTCCAACCTTCTCCCAGTGCCAATGATGAATTTGTTAAATGGTGGGGCTCATGCTGATAATAATGTGGATTTTCAAGAGTTTATGATTGTGCCAGTGGGGGCAGATTCTTTTCGGGAAGCACTGCGTTGGGGGGCTGAAGTTTTTGCTTCTTTAAGTAAAGTTTTAAAGGACAAAAAATTGCTCTCAGGAGGAGTGGGGGATGAAGGGGGTTATGCTCCTAATTTGGGTTCAAACCAAGAAGCTTTGGATTTGTTGATTGCAGCAATAGAAAAAGCTGGGTATAAACCAGGTGAACAAATAGCTTTAGCAATGGATGTGGCGGCCTGCGAATTTTATGAAAATGGGCAGTATGTCTATGATGGAGCTGCTCACTCACCAGGTGAATTTATTGATTATCTGGCTAAATTAGTGGATCAATATCCTATTGTTTCCATTGAAGATGGTTTGCATGAGGAAGACTGGGATAATTGGAAATTACTGACAGAAAAATTAGGGGGGGTCATTCAATTAGTTGGGGATGACCTTTTTGTTACTAACCCCACCCGCTTACAAAAAGGGATTGAGCTGGGGGTGGGAAATTCCATTTTGATTAAACTTAATCAAATTGGGACAGTGACAGAGACTCTCCAAACTATTGAATTGGCAACTCGGAGCGGTTATACTTCTGTGATTAGTCATCGTTCAGGGGAAACAGAAGATACAACAATTGCCGATTTGGCTGTCGCTACTCGCGCAGGTCAAATTAAAACTGGTTCTCTGTGTCGCAGTGAACGGGTGGCGAAATATAACCGCCTGTTGCGGATTGAAGATGAATTGGGCGATCGCGCTATTTACGCTGGAAAAGTTGGTTTAGGACCCAAGTCTAAGTAAGTTTGTTCAATCTCCTCTGGGTTGTTTGGTGGGCATTGCCCACCAACAAATATTAAGGGAAAAACTGCCTGTCATATTTTCTCCTCTTTTCTCTTCATGAAAAGGGAAACAATGATCGCAGGTGTTCCCCCGATTAATCCTAATATAATCCACAGAATAAAATTCTGTCCTTTTTGCTGGGCAATAATTGCCGCTGCAGTGCCAATAAGGCAGTGGAGTAACATAGGAAAATAGACGCTAGAAGGTTCAATGTTTGTTAGGCTTAGGGATGCAAACATAATTAAATTAGTTATAAACTTTATTAATAAATAAATCTATTTTTGGAGAAAAAAAATGCCATTATCAAGACGTAGTTTCTTTACCCTAGCAGGAGCAAGCGCGGCTACTGTAATGTTAGCAGATCCATTAAAAAAATTGTATGCTAGAGCAGCAGCGGGAAAATCAGTTACAGGCAAAGGTTATGGGGAATTACTGAAAGATACTAAGGGGATTTTTGACCTACCGCCAGGTTTTCAATATCATACTTTCTCCCAAACAGGAGAAATAATGAGTGATGGTACGCCTGTACCGCAAAAACACGATGGGATGGTAGCTTTTCCAGGAGAAAATGGCAAGATAATTTTAATCCGTAATCACGAAGTAAGTCCAGAACTACCAGGAGGAGTAGTAGCCCCAGAAGAGAACAAATATGACAAACTGGGGAAAGGTGGAACAACAACTTTAATTGTTAATAGCGATCGCCAGTTAGTCAAACACTATGTTTCCCTCGCAGGTACTTCCCGCAACTGCGCAGGAGGTGCTACTCCCTGGAAATCCTGGATAACCTGTGAAGAACACACAGCAACACCAGCGCAGAACCAACCCAACTCCCCCAAAAACGTCTCCATGAAGCATGGATATAACTTTGAAGTTCCCAGTAAGGGAGAATTAGTGACACCAGTAGCACTCAAAGCAATGGGGCGGTTTAACCATGAAGCGATCGCCGTAGATCCCACAACTGGTTATATTTATCAAACAGAAGATCGAGATGATAGCTGTATCTATCGTTTTCGGCCCAAAGAAACAGAAAATTTAGCAGCAGGAGGTATTCTAGAAGCTTTAGTAATTAAAGGATCGCCAACAATAAATACAAGTATTAATTTCCCCATGAGTGAACCCAAAGAAGTAGAATGGGAAACCATAGAAAATGTAGATCCAGAAGAAGATAACCTTCGCTATGAAGCGCAAAAAAAAGGAGCAGCTATCTTTAAAAGAGGAGAAGGAGCTTGTTATGGAAATGGAGAAATTTACTGGACTTGTACCAGTGGGGGAAAAGCAGAAATAGGTCAAATATTTCGCTACGCTCCGCAAGCAAATACAGTAGAATTGTTTGTGGAATCACCTAACAGAGGTGTACTGGATTATCCAGACAATCTTACTTTTGCCCCCAATGGTCATCTTTTTGTCTGTGAAGATGGTTTAGATGAACAATTTTTAGTAGGTATTACCCCAGAAGGCGAATGTTATCCCTTCGCCCGCAACGCGCTCAATAAAAGCGAACTTGCAGGTATTTGTTTTGCTCCCGATGGTAAAACCATGTTTGTAAATATTCAAAATCCTGGCATTACTTTAGCTATTTGGGGTGAATGGTAAACCCTTCCTTAATCATGCCCTGACCCGCTAACCAAGAAGTAGTCCAAGCACTTTGAAAATTAAACCCCCCAGTCACCCCATCAATATCTAATATTTCCCCAGCAAAAAAAAGACCAGGACAAATTTTACTTTCCATGGTTTTGAAGTCAACTTCTTTCAAAGTTACACCCCCACAAGTAACAAACTCTTCCTTGAAAACACCTTTACCCTCAATTTGGTAACGCCCCTGAGTTAATTCTTCTACCAACTTATTTAACCCTTTTTTTGATAATTCCCCCCAAGTAGTTTCTGGATTAATACCAACAAAACTAACTAAATTTTGCCAAAGTCTTCGAGGTAAAGCCAAGGGAGAATAACTAAGAACCCGTTTTTTTCCTTTGGCTGATTTAACCTCTAATAAATCTTGATTAAGAGTAGGTAAATTATAGCCAACAACCCAATTAATTAAGAGAGACATTTGATAATTATTTTCAGCTAAAATCCTTGCCCCCCAAGCAGAAAGTTTTAACACACCAGGCCCACTTAAACCCCAATGAGTAATTAATAATGGCCCTGTTTGTTCTAATTTAATTTTTCCTGGAGTAATTAACCGAATATGGGCATTTTCTACACTTACTCCAGCTAAATTTTGCAGACGAGGATCACGAATATTAAAAGTAAAAAGAGAGGGAACTGGCGGTTCAATTTGATGACCTAAACTTTTAGCAATACGATAACCTGTAGGATTGCTACCACTAGCAAGAAGTAGGCGATCGCCTTTTATTACTTCCCCTGTCTTCAACTCCACCTCAAACCCTCCTTTTAGGTTTGGGGCGGATAAATTAAACTTCCTAACCGCGACAACAGGGCTACCAGTCAGAATTTTCACCCCAGCTTGATTTGCAGTATCAAGTAAACAATCTGCAATAGTTTGAGAATTATCTGTAACTGGGAACATTCGCCCATCCGCCTCAGTTTTGAGTTTTACGCCCCTACTTTCAAACCAGTTAACAGTATCTTGAGGTTGAAAACGAGTAAAAGCACCCCGCAGCGCTTTACCACCCCTGGGATAATGTTGCACCAACTGCGCCGCATCAAAACAGTGGTGGGTAACATTACAGCGCCCACCACCAGAAATAAGTACTTTAGTTAGAAGTTTTCGTCCAGCTTCTATGAGAGTAACTCGTACGTCAGTATTAGTATTAGCGCAGGCGATCGCCCCAAAAAAACCCGCTGCACCACCACCAATAACGATTACTTGCAAATTTTGCCCCATTCTTTAATTAATATCAATAATTTATAATTCAATGCCTTATTAATTTGGAATTTGATTCTGAAGCCTGAAAATAGACATGAGTGCGAAATTAAAATAAGAATCAATATTAATAAGTATTTTGACAAAACTAAACCATTTTTTCTGTGATCTGCTGACTTTCGCAAAAGGTCTAATTTTATACATTAAAGGGAAAAACTATTTTTTTTCTGCTGCAACCAGGATTGTAAATGGGAGCATCCCATTTTTATAAATTTATCTTATATAGTGCGATCATCTTGATCGCTGCTACGCTTGTTATAGCAAAGAGGGGAATAGTATTGACATTATCAAAATCTAAAACTTAATAATAGTAAGGGTTTTCCTGGAGCCTTGGGCACAGGGGCCGATCGCGCTTCTGCTATAGCAGCGAGCAAGATGCTCGCACTACAAAAAAAATTGGGATGCTCCCTTGTAAATCAAATTGGGTTAGTATTGAAAGATATTCATAAGCATTAGTACCAGATTTAATCACCCATCCACCAGTTTCACAAGCTTTCAAAGCTTGAGGTAAACTATCATTCCTCACTATTAATAAAACAGGTCTAAGATTTAATTTTTTTAACCTTTTCCCATAGCTTTTGAATTTTTTTAATGTTCCTGAATCACCCGAACCAATTCTATACTTAGTATCAATAGCATCTTCACCAACAACTAAATCGCACAACTCATCTTTTCCCTCTTTAATTGAACCACTATAATTATTACAGCGTTGTTTGCATAACTCAGTCACTAAAAGTTGCCAACACATACCCAACTCTCTCCCCCAGTATTGTTTATTTTCTGCCTTAAGCAGTTGAGTTAATCCAAATACAAGCATTAGATCATCTTCTTCTAAAGATTCCTCAAGGAAAATTTTCTTACGAAAAGACTCCTGATATTTTTTTAAAAATTTTTCTAATGAACTGTTTAATTCCTCCCTACTCATCTTATTTTTTCTCTAAAACTACCACCGTATCATGTTTAATGATACTCGCCCAATTTACATTTCTAGGAATATTAAGACGGCGATTTTTTAGTAATAAATGAAAATGGAACTTTTGACAAAACCCAATTTCTGTTGCTAATTCACTCAAGAGAGAAGCTACTGGAATATCAACCCCACAAATTTTACTTACATCGCCAATAGCAAAACAATAATAACCACCTGGTTTTAAGCGAGAGAAACTGCTGGCAAAATGTTGTTTCATATCCAAAAAATACTTGAATACAACTCTCGCTCTTAGTTGATTTTGACCTTGAGAAGCTTGATATTTCTTCCCTGTATAAATATCTTCAATTAACTCATCCAGTTTTTTATTACCAGTACTGCCTAATTCTTGCCATTCTTGTTTGGGTATTCTTTCTGTCCCTATTTCTTGCTCATATAAATTTAGTCTATCCTTGTCATCTTTTACCATTCCTAACCAATGAAGCTCAAATTTAGAAGCCCAAACATAATCTATGGCATTAATATAAGGAGGGGAAGTTATCACTGCATCACAGACAAAACTCTCATTAATTTTAGTAGCAGATTTAGCTGTTAATTCTTGAGAAGTTATCTTGTTTTTAATCAAATTTTGCCATTCTCCTATTGCTGCGATTGTTTTCTCAACATAATTATAAAAGTACTTAAAAACATCCTCACGGGAACGTTTAGGTATTGCCTCAACATGAGAACGTTTTGCTGCTAAAATCATACCATCATTCATATCTGAAGCTTTTCTAACGGTTAAGGAAAATGCCAACCATAGAGGAGGTTGAATTGTTGCTGCTACTGTGAGAATTTCCTCGCGGAGAATTTCTAAAGCTTCTTGTACGGGTTTTTGAAACCAAAAATCTTTGTTTTTAAATTTAATGGTTTGTGGTGCATATTTTTTTTTTGCTTTTTGGAGAATTTGTAATGCTTTTTCTTTGAGTTCAATCCAATCAAATTTAGTTGTTTTAACTTGACAAATCAAACGACTAAGTGGCTGATAATCGAGCCAATAAACTGATGCACCATAGATTATACTTTCAATTAGGGTAGTTCCAGAACCTGCAAATGGTTCTAAAACAGTGAAGGGTGAAGAACCATATTTTTTTAAAAACCAACGGGGAATTTCTGGAATTGACTTTGCGGGTTGAAACCCTAAAGAATGTATTTTTAGAGGGGTATTTCTCTTTAAGGATATAAAAGCACCATTGGGTAAATCTGTGGGAATTTCTCCATCTAGATGTAAGTAACAACTCTCTGAAGATTTCATTTCCTTTTCTTCAGTTGGTGACAAGATATCGAAAATAGAAAGTTGTTTAACCATCAGATATTTTTTTTATGTTTTAAAATTAATTAATTTGTGATTTAAGTAAATTAAATTGGACTTACGCACAGAAAATCCAAGTTTTGAGATTCGCACCCTTAGCTCAGAATGACATAATTGTGTTTTAATCGCATAAGTCCTGTTAAAGTAATTAGCAATTTGTTTTTTACCCAACAATACAATTGTTGGGTAATTTTCCAACTTACCTATTCTGCTGGCTCAAAATCCTCTTTACTCACCCCACATACAGGACAAACCCAGTCATCTGGGATATCTTCAAAAGCAGTTCCTGCTGCTATATCACTATCTGGATCTCCCTCTTCTGGGTCATATTCGTAGCCACAAGTTTTGCAAATATATTTTCGCATGATGTTTCCTCTCAAAAACGTTTTGTTTGGTCAATGCCGTAAATTATACCTGTAATTAGTGTACTAATTACCAAGCATAAAATTATTCCCCCAGGAATACCCGCGAGAACCCCAAACCCTCTCAGTACATAAACCACTAAAGTTACTGGTAGGAGAAAAAGAAACAGCCAACGGAAAATAGAACCGTATGAACGTAGAAATTGATTCATTGATCAAATCTAAATTAACCATGATTAACTTAAAAAGGGGCTTGAATGACTCAAACCCCCTTTTTTTAAACTATCTACTTGTTGTAGTAACTTTTTTCCGCTTCTAGTTGTTGAACTAAGCGAGTGTCCCCATTTCTTCTCGCCACTTCTAGGCGATGTTCCAAAGTCTTTAACAGACTGGCGTTGTGCGCTTCTCTGATATCTGTTTTATTATTTCTCATTACAATTTACCTTCCTTATTATTCAAGTCCAATTTCTTCTGATATCCGTTGCAGCATAGAAAGCTGGCGATTGCGTTGAGCTTGTCGGTTTTGGCTGATTAATAACCGAGCTTGAGTTTCAACTGGACGTAAATTTTGGTTGGTTTTATTGGTATTCATAATAGAGTCGCCTCCTTCATTTTCGTTGGTAGAGAATGAGGAGCGTTCCTTCAGAAAGCATAAACGGGCTTCTTACTTCCGTCTGCTCTTGGGCAGATGAACGATTTATCCTTATTTCCAATATAACAGGTTTTTCCATTGATGGGGGTTCGGTTATTGGAGGAAAACCGTATCACTATGATCCTGTCCTGGGCTTCGATTTTGTAATCTTAAAATTCTTTAAGTGTTAAGAAAAATTAACTATTTTTAATAAAAAAGCTGAAATGATGAGCCAAATGGGGAAAGAGGCGATCGCCCCTCGGAGTTTTTGGCTCGCTCTTCTCCTGGCAAAATCCCACCTATGCTAGGTAAATCATTGGTTTTAGCCCTTCTCTCTTCAGATGGTTAGTCAAAGTCCTGTTTTTTTTTGTCTTTTGTTCTGTTTTACTAAAAAGGAAAACATAAAAGCTGAAAAATTGGCAATTTCAAGCTTGAATAACATTGAGAGGCGATTAAGTCTCGAAAACAAATACTCAAGAGAAAATAAGCCATTTAACACCCAGACAAGTCTGGTTAGCACCATCCAAGTGAACGCAATTTAGACAATAATGCGATCAAGGCAAAAAAAAACCACTCCCCAGGGAAGCGGTAGTAAGCAAAATATAATTTTTAATTCGCACAGGAGAGAACGAAAGGTGAGACTAGCAGTATATGGAAAAGGCGGAATCGGCAAATCAACAACAAGCTGCAATATTTCAGTTGCACTAGCCAAGCGAGGCAAGAAAGTACTGCAAATTGGATGCGATCCCAAACATGACAGCACCTTTACTCTGACAGGGTTTCTCATACCCACCATTATTGACACTCTGCAAGAAAAAGATTTTCACTATGAAAATATCTGGCCAGAAGATGTAATTTACAAAGGATATGGGGGAGTTGACTGTGTAGAAGCGGGTGGCCCACCAGCAGGTGCTGGTTGCGGCGGGTACGTGGTAGGAGAAACAGTCAAACTGCTCAAAGAATTAAACGCCTTTGATGAGTATGATGTAATTCTTTTTGACGTTTTGGGAGACGTGGTTTGTGGGGGTTTTGCAGCGCCTCTTAACTATGCTGATTACTGTATGATTGTGACTGATAACGGTTTTGATGCACTATTTGCCGCCAACCGTATTGCTGCTTCAGTACGGGAAAAATCAAGGACTCACTCTCTCCGTTTAGCTGGTTTAATTGGCAACCGCACTTCTAAACGTGACTTAATTGATAAATATATCGAAGCAGTACCAATGCCAGTATTGGAAATATTGCCATTAATTGAAGATATTCGGGTTTCCCGTGTGAAAGGAAAAACCTTGTTTGAAATGGCCCAAACCGATCCTGCTCTCAATTATGTTTGTGATTATTATCTGAATATTGCTGACCAGGTTTTGGCAATGCCAGAAGGAGTTGTACCCAAAGATGTGCAAGACAGGGAGTTGTTCTCTTTGTTGTCTGATTTCTATCTCAATCCTACTCAACCTCAGAAAACCCAGGAAGAAGAATTAGAGTTGATGATGGTTTAGAAAAAGGAACAGTGCGTTACGCAATACTACGTTACGCTAACGCACCCTACGCACCCTACTGAATAAACAATTATGAGAGGAGAAAGATAAATGACCGTTGCTCAAGAAACAACAGCACTGAAATTTGAATGCGAAACTGGGAATTATCATACTTTTTGCCCCATAAGTTGTGTGGCTTGGTTATATCAAAAAATAGAAGATAGTTTCTTTTTAGTAATTGGGACAAAAACTTGTGGTTATTTTCTGCAAAATGCAATGGGAGTAATGATTTTTGCTGAACCCCGTTATGCAATGGCAGAATTAGAAGAAGGAGATATTGCTGCAAAACTGAATGATTATGATGAATTGAAGCGGTTGTGTTTGCAGATTAAACGCGATCGCAATCCCAGTGTAATTGTTTGGATTGGAACTTGTACCACCGAA
This sequence comes from Gomphosphaeria aponina SAG 52.96 = DSM 107014, assembly GCA_016903655.1. Classification (GTDB taxonomy): domain Bacteria; phylum Cyanobacteriota; class Cyanobacteriia; order Cyanobacteriales; family Gomphosphaeriaceae; genus Gomphosphaeria; species Gomphosphaeria aponina. The sequence continues at coordinate 15,639 of JADQBC010000028.1, read as the reverse complement.
ATCATTAAAATGGACTTGGAGGGTTTAGCACCCAAGTTAGAAGCAGAAATAGGCATTCCGATCGTAGTAGCGCGGGCAAATGGCTTAGATTACGCATTTACTCAAGGGGAAGACACAGTATTAGCGGCGATGGCAGTACGTTGTCCGACAGGAGCTCAAGTAAAAGAAGAAGATCAAGGCGATCGCAACAGTATCCAAAAACTATTGAATTTCGGAAGGAAGAAAGAAGAAGTAAAACAAGAAGACTCAGAATATGTAGAGCATCCTCCCCTGGTGTTATTTGGTTCATTACCTGACCCAGTTGTAACCAACCTGACTTTGGAATTGAAGAAACAAGGGGTAAAAGTTTCTGGGTGGCTACCCGCCAAGCGTTACACAGAATTACCCGTAATCGAAGAAGGTAACTATGTATGCGGGGTAAATCCATTTTTGAGTCGTACAGCTACCACCCTCATGCGTCGTCGCAAATGTAAATTAATTGGCGCACCATTTCCCATCGGGCCAGATGGTACAAGAGCGTGGTTAGAGAAAATTTGTTCTGTATTTGGGATTGAACCTGGGGGTTTAGCAGAAAGAGAGGCGCAAATTTGGGAAAATTTAGAAGATTATCTCCAGTTAATTCGCGGGAAATCAGTATTTTTTATGGGGGATAATCTCCTCGAAATTTCTTTAGCTCGTTTCCTAGTAAGGTGTGGAATGACTGTGCCAGAAATTGGGATTCCCTATATGGATAAACGCTACCAAAAAGCTGAGTTAGAGTTGTTGGAGAAAACTTGTAATGAAATGGGAGTTGCGCTGCCAAAAATTGTGGAAAAACCAGATAATTATAATCAAATTCAGCGCATTAAAGAGCTGCAACCAGACTTAGTAATTACAGGAATGGCTCATGCCAATCCTTTAGAAGCGCGGGGAATTAGTACTAAGTGGTCGGTAGAGTTTACCTTTGCCCAAATTCATGGATTTACTAATTCAAGAGATATTTTAGAGTTAGTAACTCGTCCTTTACGGCGCAATAATAGTTTAAAAGGTTTAGGTTGGGAAAAGTTGGTGAAAGAAGAAGCAAAAGTTTAGTTAAACCTTAGAGCGAGTCTAAATCACTTGTGAAAATTAAAACCGAATAAACAGCTCTAGACAATGGGCTTAAACCCATTGTCCATTGTCAATACCATCTCTTTTTTTGAAGTATAAAAGTTTTTATGTTATTTCTAAAGCAATCGGTTATGATTTAAAAGAGCGGACATCATCAAGCAAATTGTATAGTTAGTTACTAAAATGCTGATGATGGGTGATGACCAGAAAAAATGGTTACTAGCTCATCAAAATCAAACCCACGCCCATCTTCTCTTTGTTTTTTCGAGGTTTATATATGATAACTCTCAAGTTACAATCAACATTTGAACCAATTCTTGGCAAGAGTAAAATTAGCAAAAAACTAGCACAGCAAGTTGACCAGGCTGCGACTGATTTAAAGACAGTTACAATTCAAGGGCCACCAGGTAGTGGAAAAACTTTCATAGCTCAGTTAATTCATGGAAAATCCGAGCTAAAAGAAGGATTTTTTACAGAAATTGACTGCACTCAACTACCCCATGACCATGAGCAGCTAGTCAAGCAAATTAGTGTTATTCCACTATCGGGAAAAGGTACATTGTTGCTGGATAATGTAGAGTTTTTGAGTGTTAAACAGCTCAATAAATTAATAGAATATATTAGGGAAACAGAAGCTACTAATCCTCAATATTTAGCCTCTAAATCCAAGGTGCGAATTATCCTTGCCAGTGCCAAACAAATTAAAATCCCTGGTTTAGAAGTCCATCACATTAAACTCTTTGCTCTGGCGCAAAGAAGAGTTGATATTCCCGAATTTGCCAATTATTTTGTCGAAAAGTTCTGTCGGGAAAGGCAACGACAACCTTTAGAAATAAATCAAGCAAGTTTACGACGACTCATCAGCTATGATTACCCAGGAAATTTAGTTGAACTTGAAGGGGTACTGAAACGAGCCGTGATGATGACACCAACAGAAAAAACATTTATTCCTGAACAATTATTATGGTCATTAGAATCCCCAAAAAATAGTTTCCGCTTAGACTTGCTCAATCAATTGCCTTGGTTACGCCAATTTCTGCTGAGTAAATGGTGGCCAGAAGGTTTCTGGATTTTAGTCATGGCTCTTTTTATTCCCGTTACTATCAGCGGATTTTTCGGCTCTGAAAATCGTTCAGAAAGCATCATTCTTAATCTTTTTTGGGCCTGGTGGTGGACTTTTTCTCTGCTGCTTTTTCCTATTATTGGTCGCCTTTGGTGTTCCGTCTGTCCGTTTATGATTACAGGAGAGTGGGTAAGAAAGCTTTCTCTTTGGATTTGGCCGCGTCAATTATTACCTTGGCCAACTAAATGGCTGAATAAGTGGGGTGCTTGGTTTGTTTGGGTTAGTTTTACCTTAATTTACTTGTGGGAAAAGCTTTGGGATTTACCCCATACTCCTTATCTTTCTGCCTCTTTACTATTAATTATTACCGCTGGGGCAGTTATTGGTAGTGTAATTTATGAGCGTCGCCTTTGGTGTCGCTATCTTTGTCCTATTGGCGGTATGAATGGGATGTTTGCCAAATTATCAATGATAGAATTACGTTCGAGCCAACAAGTATGTGGGAGTCAGTGCAGTGTTTTTGCTTGTCAGGACGGCAGTGATGATACTTTGTTAACATTTCCTGAAGCGCTCTCCACAGAAGGACAAGCTACGGAAGGTTGTCCTCTTCATCTTATTCCGAGTAAGTTACAAGATAATCGCAATTGTGTGTTGTGTATGGGTTGTCTGAAAGGTTGTCCTAACCGTTCAGTTCAACTCAATTTACGTTTTCCTGCTAATGATTTATTGCATAATCATCAAGGTTTTTGGGCAGAAGTTGCCCTACTCCTACTGCTTTTTGGGGGAGTATTTGTCCACTATTCCTCTTCCTTATTCAATTGGTTAAAATTAAAGGATGTACATCTTGATTCTCAGCATTTACTAACAGCAATACCAGTAATAGCCATGTTGTTAAGTATTCCTTTCTTTGCTACTTATCTAACTCATCAGGTGAGCCGCAAAATTGATCGTGAGATGCCAGATTATCTGACAGTAATCTATGTTTATTTGCCCATGACTCTGATGCTGAATTTAGTTTATTATCTTCCTTCTGCTGTGGTAGAAGCAGGGAATATACTCCCGATTATTGCCAATAATTTTGGTTATAGTGGTGTAGGTTTACCAGTATTTGCTTGGAGTATGGATGTGGCTGTTTTTCTCCAAGAGATTCTCTTATTATCTGCAATTCCCTTGAGTATTTCCCTCCTTTTCAAAATTACAAACAGACCTTTTCTTAGCAATTTGCCTCATTCACTTTTAATTACAGGATTGCCGTTAATCTTCTTGCAATTAATTTAAAGGAAGAATTTAGTTAAAGTTAGTAGTTGTGCCTCTTTGTGAAGGCGCAACTACTAACAAATAAAGATAACTGCGTTACGTAATCGTCATTAGTAAAAAAGAGGATAAAAAGTATGATTTCTGGAATTAAACAAAAGGCTATTGTTGGTAAAAATGGGAAAATTGAGGTATTTGCAACTGAGTTAGCAGAAGGAACAATTGTAGAAGTTATTGCCCTAGTTGAAGAGCCAAGAAGATGAAACAACCTATCTTCTGAAATCAGAAGCCAACAGAAAACATTTATTAAAGGCTATAGAAAATGTAGAAAAGGGAAATCTTATTTATGTTGATTTAGATGAGTATGAGAGTAGCATTTGAACCAGAAGCCTTTGAACAAATGGGGAAAAGAAGACAAAAAAGTTTTCAAGAAAATTTTAGAACTGATCAGTCCTTACTTATCTTTTAACAAATCTTCATAAATTCTCTTTGCCAAGGAATAACTAAAATTAACTGGGACAGCATTACCAATCATTTTATATCCCAGATTAACATTATCATAATCAAAGATAAAATCATCGGGAAATGTTTGGATTCTGGCACATTCTCGTACTGATAATCTTCTGTAAGCAGATGGAGAATTAGGGTCAAAAATAAATTTATCTTTCCCGACATTAATCATTTTAGTTGCTTGGGGATGAATGGGAGCATGGCGACTACTAGCTTGAATGGTAAAAGAGGGTTCATGCCAACTTCTAACTCTGTTTCTTGACAGATAAATACTAGAATATCCCCCGAGGGCATATTCATGGTTAGGAATTAAACAAGTTTTTCCATTACTCTTATTTTTGGCTAATGCGGGAATTGCAGTTGTTTGTAAATCCCCAATGGCATCTTTTAAGGTAGGTACAGGATTTTGAGTTACAAGTGAGTCAAAGTTAAATGATTTATTTAAATCAAAATTATAACCGACAAAAATAACTCTTTTTCTCTCTTGAGGAACATTATAGTGCATTGCATTTAAAAGCTTAAATGAGACTAAATAACCAGCTTCTGCCAAAGCAGCGATAATATTTTTAATTGCCTGTTGATGTTTTTGATGGAGAATACCTGAGACATTTTCCGCCAGGAAAAATAAAGGCTGTTTAGCTTTAATTATGCGTACATATTCCAGAAAAAGTTTACCCCGCTCATCATTTATTCCCCGCTGACTTCCCCCCTCACTCCAACTTTGACAAGGAGGGCCGCCAATAATACCAAGACAATCAGGTATTTCTGTTGAGGGTATTTGCTTAATATCCCGTTGATCTAAATAAGTCTGAGGGTGATTATTTTGATAAGTTTGCCAGATATCTTTGTCATATTCATTCGCCCAAATAATTTTAAAACCTGCTTGACGGAAACCTAAATCTAAACCTCCACAACCTGAAAATAAAGCAACTATTGATTTATCCATTGATGATTTTTTTTGTTCCATCACTTAATTAAAGCCTTATTTTACATTTTTTTCTCAAAAAAAAATTTTTTTATGCGTGGGATTTTAATCCCCCAATCTCAAGAGCATTTCCTCTTATTTTATAATCAAAAGCTTGAGCGCGAATTTGACTAATATCAGTAACAGAAGTAGCAGGAGGAAAAGTTTTTTTACTTTGATCTAATTCCAGGATAGACTCAGCCAAAGCTTTAGCTAAAAGGGGAGGTACAGCATTACCAACTTGTCGCCATTGTTGAGTTAAACTGCCGCAAAAAATATAATTAGGAGGGAAAGATTGAATAGCCGCTGCTTCCCTAACTGTAAGGTAACGGTTTTCCTTTGGATGATAATAGGTAGTGCGGCTAGTGTTAAGAGTATTTGCTGGAGCATTACTATCAAGTCGCTGTAATTTTGCTTCCCTAAATCTGGCTTCGTGAATGCTTTTCCAATCAACATCAAACCATAACTCCTGGGGTAAATAAGCTAGTTGATCTTTTTCATACCTAATGCTTTTACCTTCGGGAATATAACTAAGTCGTTTTTCCTCTAATTTATTGAGAATTTTTGCCTTTTCTAAATCATGGTTAAAAGTTTTCCCTTGAAATTCAAGTAAGTTTTCAAAAGCCCATTTTACTGTTTTTGGGTTCGGTAAATTTGCGTTATCTTTGGCTGAGTCTTTATATAACTGGGGAGGATAGATATTGCTCACACCAAATTTATTACCCAGAAAAATTGTTCTTCTTCTTTTTTGGGGTACACCATAATGATGAGCTGCCAAAACTTTCACATCAATGGTATAACCAATGTCTGTAAAACTTTGAATAATTGCTGTTAAAGTGGGTTCATTTTTTCTGGATAATAAACCAGTGACATTTTCCATTAAAACATAATCAGGCTGGAAAAATTCCACCAAGTGGAGAAAGTTTAAAAAGAGGAAATTGCGATTATCTTCCTGATTATTTTGACCAATAGTCGAAAATCCTTGACAGGGTGGCCCGCCGCAAATTAGATTTACTTTTTGCTCACTGATACTCTCTTTAATTTCTGTTAGAGATATCTGGCTTAAGTCACCAGCAATGGTTTTTGCATAGGGATGATTTAATTGAAAAGTATCCATAGCAGTTTTGTCTTTATCTACTCCTAATAGACATGGAAAACCTGCCATTTCCAAACCGCAGGATATTCCTCCTGCACCTGCAAACAAATCTATAAAAGTTTTGGTCATAAAATCAACTTGCTAGCATCAATCCAATAAGTTTATTATAATATATTTTGCTTCTTTTTGAGAAATATTCTAATTTCATCTGTTCTTTCAGGGGTATTTTCGACCTAATATAGCAGAGAGGGGAATAGTTAGGACATTATCAAAATCTAAAACTTAATAATAGTAAGGGTTTTCCTTCTGCCTTCTGCCCTCTGCCTTCTGCCTTCTGCTATATAGCTTTTTCGCTTCGTGGTAGCGAGTTTGCCATGATTGAGTTTCAAACCAGGATTTATCTCTTTAATAAACTCAAGAACTTGGGCTACTTCATCATCAGGAAGTTCTTCAATTGCTTGTTTAATAGATTCTTTTACATCCGTTTTCATTATCAAATTCGCTGCTATAAGAATAACAACAGTATAGCAAAATGGTAAAATTATCTGGGGTATTCGGTAACTACAATGAAACCAAAATTTAAGAACACTTTAGCCTGGGAACAAGCACAACTTTTGATGCAGCCTGCTTATATTAGACTGATGGATAATCTGCGCAAAGAGTTAGAGCAATCAGTTTGGGAAGGAAGTTACCAGGAGGTGGAAACTCCTTTACCTGGACATCAAATGCTTTTGACTTATCAAGAACGTTCTGTTACAGTGGATATTTGGACTCTTTGTTTTCAGGTTTGTTTTCTGGATTACCATCCTAACCAAACTACTAATGTAGAAATTGATACCAGTTTAATTGATGAGACTGGAGATGTAGATTGGCAGCGTTTGGAAACAAAGACACAAAATGTAGTTAGACAGGTTTTTGCAAATTTGTTATGAGTGAGAAATTACGGGATATTCAGCTACAAGCAGGGGCAATTTTTGCGGGGGAGTCCAATATTCCTACCAGTTTTGGCAATGAGGGCGAGGGATATGCAGCAGCACGGGCAGGAGTAGCTGTAAATCATTCGGCTAGCAACATACTCAAAATTAGGGGTGCAGACAGGTTGCGTTTTTTGCACAATCAAACTACTAATGATTTTAAGGGACTGCAACCAGGACAGGGATGTGAGACAGTGTTTGTAACTTCTACTGCTCGTACAATTGATTTAGTTAAAGCTTATGTCACGGAAGATTCGGTGTTATTGCTGGTTTCTCCCCAACGTGGTCAGCAGTTGCTGGAGTTGATGGAGCGATATATTTTCCCAATGGATAAGGTAGAGTTGGAGGACATATCGGCAGCAAATGTAGTGTTTAGTTTGATTGGGCCAAAAAGCGATCGCCTTTTAGAAAAAGTAGGTGTAACAGCAATGAGGGGGGAAGGAAATCATACATTAGTTAAAATCAAAGATATGCCAGTGCGAATAGGTGTAGGGAATGGGTTAGGAATGGCTGGATATAACGTCATTGTAAGTAAAGCACAAAGTGGAGCAATTTGGCAAGAAATAACCCAAGCAGGGGGAATACCAATAGGTGTAAGCTTGTTAGAAAAACTCCGCATTCAACAAGGAAGACCCGCCCCTGACTATGAACTAACAGAAGATTATAACCCCTTAGAAGCAGGACTGTGGCAGACAATTTCTTTTAACAAAGGTTGTTATATTGGGCAAGAAACTATTGCGCGTTTAAACACCTATAAAGGAGTAAAACAGAGACTCTGGGGAGTGAAACTCAGTTCAGCAGTTGAGGTAGGTAGTACAGTAACAGTGGACGGGAGTAAAGTTGGCATTTTAACCAGTTACACTGAAACCGAAACCGAAAAGTTGGGTTTGGCTTATATTAAAACCAAAGCTGGGGGGGCGGGGTTAAAAGTGGAAATTGGGGAAGCATCAGGAGAATTAGTTAATGTGCCATTTTTAAGCCATGAGTATTATCAACCATAATGATCAACGGGATTTAGAATTTTGATAAATTTGCTGACGGCCATTTTGAATTACCCGCATCATTTCTCCTAACTGTGTTTCAATGCGACTGAGAACCGCATCAGCATAATTATCAGCCCCATTGCGCATTTCCTCACATTCAGCGATCGCCCTTTGGCGCAACTGTTCAACTTCAGCCAGAGTTTGTTGCTGAATTGTTTCACAATCGCGGTTAAGTTGGTGCCGAATTTGATATGCTTCTCGTTCAGCTTGTTGAATAATACCCGTTTGATTTTTAATTTGATCTGCTTTTTGTTCTGCTTCTTGAATAATCTGTTCAGCTATATCGGCTGCTTCCTGTAAAATCTCTTTTTGTTGACGAATAATATCCTCAGCTTTTTCTAAAGCTGGTGGTAAATTATCCCTCACCAAATCGAGCTGGTTGAGTAACTGGTCTTCATCCACCAAAGTAAGTCCAGTTAGGGGGATGCGAAAACTAGAGCAAATTAGTTCTTCTAGAAAATTCAGTTCTGCTTCAAGATCGAAACCTTGAGGGGGAGTATCTGTTCGGTTTGGTTCTTCAGCTTCATAATCATTTTCAAAATTTTCATTTAACATATAAATATAACCTTTAAGTATTAAAAATTGAGTTGAGTCTGCATTAAAAATATTAAGATATTTCTTGCCAAGGAATCACTTAAAGCACCTAGTTCCCCAATAAAACATTTATACTGGTTAAATAAATTCATTGTGTAATATTAAATTCTGGCAACTTTAGCATAGCAGAAAAGATCCCATTATCATCAAAATTTAATTGTATTTAAATAAGTTAATAAAATTTAACCTAAAAATATTAAAGAATCTCCCGATGGGAAAAGCAGCTCGCTGTATATTGAAGATAAAAAGAATCCCAGATTGTTTGGGGGCAATTACATATGAAATTAACAAGCAAGATTCAGATCGGTTTTACTTTACCAGCTTTATTTATAGTATGTATGGGTTTAGGCTCAATTTATGGTTTCTGGCGGATCAATGAACAAGTAGGGACAATTTACGATGATCGCCTAGTACCACTCAAGCAGCTCAAAGAAATTTCTGATGATTATGCTGTGCTAATTATTGATGCAGTTAACAAAGGGAATGAAGGACAAATTAGCCCCAATGAAGCTTTAGCGAGTATTCAAAAAGCTCAGGAAAGAATTAAAAACAACTGGGAAACTTATCGCCAGACATATTTAACGGCCGAAGAGCAAACCTTAGCCTGGGAAGTTGAGGAGCTATTTAAGGATGCTGATGAGCAAATCAACCAATTGATTAGAGTCTTAGAAGAGAAACAATTTGAGCGCATTGATGAATTTGATGGTGCTTTGTATGCAGTTATTGAGCCTGTAAGCGCCAAAATCCAGGAATTAATTGATTTGCAGCTAGAGATAGCCCAAAACGAAAGACGGGAAGCAGAGAATATCTATTATACAATCCTGTGGATTTTCATTCCTGCTATGATAGCTGCTGTAATCTTGGTAATTCTTCCCATTAGACTATTTATTAGTCGCTTAATCATTGGCACATTAAAAGAAACAATTAACACCATTGCTTCTGCTTCTACAGAAATAGCAGCATCTGCTGAACAACAAGAAAGACTTGCAGCTCAAGAGTCGGCTTCTGTTAATGAAACAACTACGACAATGGAGCAGTTGAAATCATCAGCCCAACAATCAACACTCCAAGCACAAACCGCAGCAACCGCAGCCGAGCAAGTATTACAGCTTTCTTATGCAGGGAATATAGCGGTGGGGGAAACCTTAGCAGGGATGTCAGATTTACAAGAAAAAGTAGGCGGGATTACGGTAGCCCTTTCCCAACTGAATGAGCAAATTACTCAAATCAATAGCTATCAACAATTAGTGAGTGAAATTGCAAAACAAACGAATATGTTAGCGCTGAATGCGGCAGTAGAAGCAGTGCGGGCGGGAGAACATGGCAAAGGTTTTGCAGTAGTGGCAACTGAAATTCGGAAATTAGCAGATCAAAGTAAAGAGCAGGGGCAAAAAATCAACGAAGTGGTGGGGGCAATTCAAGCGGCTTTAAAAACAACGGTGAAAGCTACAGAATCAGGGACAAAAACGGTGGAAGAAGAGGTAAAAATTGCCCAGAAAACTGCTGACACATTCCAGAGTGTGGCTGAAGCAATTGGGGAAGTAAGTGTTAGTGTGCAACAAATTTCTTTGAATACCAAACAACAAGCAGTTGCTATTGGGGAAGTAGTAAACGCCATGTCAATTTTAAAACAAGCGGCAACCGAAACGGCTAGTGGGATTAATCAAACTAAAGTAGGTACTCAAAAATTGAGCGAAACTTCCATGAAATTAAAATCAATGGTGTAGGAAGAGAAAAAAAAATATCCAATGAGAAAAAGTATTTTGGGCAGCAAAAATAGAGGAGATTAAAGATGATAGAAGATCAAGAACTGTTAGATATTTATCAAACATCGAGTGAAGCGCATTTACAGAAACTAGCCACAGGTTTGCTGGAATTAGAGCAAAATCCCTCAGATTTGCAGCTTCTAGATGAGTTATTGGAAGAAATCAAGAGTCTGAAACAAGATTCAATCATTCTAGAAGTAGAAAGTGTGGCAACTTTGGCAGACTGCGTAGAAGAGATTTTGCGCCAGGTGAAAAATCAGGAAATAAGTTTTAGTCTTCAAGTAAAAGAAAACCTGAATCTGGCTTTAGAGTCAATGATTAAACTAGCAAAAGAAGCCATAGATGGAACTCCTTCAGAGGTAAATGTCTTGCAAGTTGTGCAAAATGTAACAAATCAAAAAGAAGACTTGTTGGCAGAAATTTTTGAAAAGGATTTTTTAAAAAAGAAAGAAGAGGAACAGGATGACTTTTTGGCAGAAATTTTGGCAGAAGATTTTTTGCGCCCCAAAGATAAAACTGAGATAAATGGGAACGGAAGTAAGATTATAGAAGATTTAGAATTGCGAGATATTTATCAAGTTAGTAGTGAACAACATTTGGAAAAACTAGCGGCAGGTTTGCTAGAGTTAGAACAAAATCCTGGGGATCAAAAACGCCTTGAAGAATTACTGACAGAAGTACAAGGTTTAAAACAAGATTCGACTCTGGTAGAAGGAGAAAAAAATGTAGTAGCTTTAGCGGATTATTTGGCAGAAATTCTAACCAAGATTAAAAATGATGAGCTAGTGATTAATCCAGAGGTGAGTGTGGGTTTGCATCAAGGTTTAGATGCTATAGTTAAACTGGTAGAGGAATCAATTACGGGGATTCCTTCTGGGGTGGATGTGGAGTTATTATTGCAAGAATTAACAGGGGAATTTGTTCAATCAGAAGCAACAGAAAATGAAGAATTGGAGTTATGGGGAGAAGTTGAAACAGAAACTCCCCTAGCTCTTAGTACAAATAATGAAGAATTGGAGTTATGGGGAGAAGTTGAAACAGAAACTCCCCTAGCTATGAGTACGAATGTGGTAGAAATTATTGAAGATGAAGAATTGCGAGAGATTTATAAAACCTCTAGTGAGGAACATTTGCAAGTATTGGAAGCAGGTTTGCTGGGGTTAGAAAAAAATCCTGAAGCAATTAATAAAATTGAAGAGTTATTGCGGGAAGCTCATAGTCTGAAAGGGGATTCGAGAATTGTGGGGGTGGAAAGTGTAGAACAAATTGCTCATGGAATAGAAGATATACTCAAAAGTATCGAAAACCAAGAGATAACTTTTACCTCTGCAATTAGCGATCGCCTTTATGGGGCTTTAGATGCTATGAAATTATTGGTAAAAGCAGCAGTAACAGGAAATCCTAGTGGGGTAGAGCTCTCAAAAATCCTTGCAAGTTTACAGGTAAGAGAGTCAGAAGCTCCAGCACCGTTAAAAGAAGAAAAAATAGTACCTGTAATTAAGATAATTGAAGATGAAGAGTTGCGAGAGATATATAAAACTTCCTGTGAGGAACATTTGGAGAAATTGGAAGCAGGGTTGCTTCATTTAGAAAAGCACCCAGACGACTTAGAGCGATTGGAAGAATTAATGCGAGAAGCTCACAGTTTAAAAGGTGATTCTAGAATAACAGAAGTAGAAAGTGTGGAACAATTAGCTCAGGCAGTCGAAGATATTTTTAGGAGCATTACTAAGCAAGAGTTGGAGCTAACTGCAAAATTAAGCGATCGCCTTGATCAAGTTTTTAATGGGATGAAAAAGTTGGTAGAAGAAGCGGTAACAGGTAATCCACCTCAGGTAAATGTATCAGAAATGCTCACCGAATTAAGGGGAGAAAAATTCAATGTTTTATCAAAAAAACCTGCAGTAGAACATAAGCAGCAAAAAAACCTGGTCAAAACCCCTGAATCAACCCATCACATTGACACAATTCGGATACAAACGCGGGAACTGGATGCTTTAATGACACAAGCGGGGGAACTGACAGTTACCAAAATCAGGATAGGGCATTTTGCCTCAGAAATGGAAACAGCGGCTAGTTTATGGGAAGACTGGAAAAACAATAGACAACAAGATCAAACCATATCTTCAGAAGAAAAACTGGAAAAACTTCTTAGCCAGCTCAAAAATACTGCTCAAGAAAACAGTGCTAGACTAGACTTAATTTCAGGGGAATTAGAAAGCAAAATTCGCACCCTCAGACTGTTACCTTTAGCTACAGTATTTAACTTATTTCCTCGCATGGTAAGGGATTTAGCGAAAGAAGAAGGGAAAGAAGTAGAATTAATTATTGAAGGCGGGGAAACCACAGCAGATAAACAAATTCTGGAAGAAATCAAAGATCCCTTAATGCACATGGTACGCAATGCAATTGATCATGGGATTGAAACACCAGAAGAAAGGGAAAAATTAGGTAAACAGCGTCAAGCTACTCTCCGTTTAAGGGGTTATCAAATTGGCAACAAGATCCACATAGAAGTAATAGATGATGGGCGAGGTTTGGAGATAGAAAAGATTAAACAAACTGCACTGATGCGGGGAATTTGTCGTCCAGAAGAGTTAGAAACAATGACAGAAAGTCAGCTTCATCACCTGATTTTTGTTCCAGGTTTCTCCACGAAAAATTTTATTACCGAAGTTTCTGGGAGAGGTGTGGGGTTAGATGTGGTGCGCACTAATGTGGAAAGATTAAAAGGGAATATTGAGATCGAATCAGTATTCACTCAAGGATGTACTTTTCGCATTAAACTGGGGACAACCCTAGCAACTGCTAATGTTTTATTAGTGGAAGTTGAAGGGATTGTTCATGCTCTGCCGCTTGAAGTTGTACAAAGTAATTTGTTAATTAAACCAGAGCAGATTTTTACTATTGAAGGTCGGCAAACTATTTCTTTAAATAATCAAGCAATATCTGTGGCAAATTTAGCAGAATTACTCCAACTATCTCCCATGAATGGGAATAAAAATAAGCGAAGTGTGCGCCCCTGTGTGCTTTTAAATGTGGGGGAAGAGCAATTGGGAGTATTTGTTGAGCGAGTTTTAGATATCCAAGATGTGGTGATTAAACCCCAAAGTAAGTTATTAAAACGAGTGCGGAATGTTTCTGGGGCGACGATTTTAGGGACAGGTGAAGTTTGTATGATTTTGAATCCTCAAGATTTACTTGCTTCCGTGCATAATGGGAAAAATACCACTAACTTTTTTGAGCGGCGCATTACTGAAACAGAAGAAAAAACTAAACCAGTGGTTCTTTTAGCAGATGATTCCATCGCTGTTCGTACTCAAGAAAAACGGATTTTAGATGGAGCGGGGTATGAAGTGATAACAGCAGTTGATGGTTTAGATGCTTTGAATAAACTGAAAACTCGTGATTTTGATGCGGTAATTTCTGATATACAAATGCCTAATCTAGATGGGTTTTTACTTACTGCTAAAATTCGTCAGCATCCAGAATATAATGAGTTGCCAGTAATTTTGGTGACATCACTTTCTTCTGATGAGGATAAGAGAAAAGGAGTTGAAGTTGGTGCAAATGCTTATATAGTCAAGGGGAATTTTAATCAAGATATTCTCCTCGAAACTCTCGGACGTTTAGTTTAGTTGATGGTTAATAAATGATTAAAGTTATCTTAGTAGAAGATTCTCCAGTAGCGCTGACACTGCTTAAAAAACTGTTAGATTCAGCCCCAGATATTGAAGTAGTGGGATGTGCGAGTACGGGGGTAGAAGCTTTAGAAATGATTCCTAAAGTTAATCCTGATGTGATTTGTACAGACTTACATATGCCTAAGATGAATGGTCTGGAATTAACAACAGAAGTAATGGCTCTTTATCCCCGACCAATTTTGATTATTAGTGCTTCTGTACAGGAAGAAGATACTCATCATGTTTTTCAATTGTTAGAGGCAGGGGCGGTGGATATTTTTCCTAAACCCCGTGCTGGGCAACCGAAAGATTATGAATTAATTAAGCAACCTTTGATTAATAAAATTAAGGTGCTGGCGGGGGTAAGAGTGTTTTCTAAACCGCAAAAATATGCTACTCCAGTGAAAAAAGAAGTGCCATTTATGCCCACTTCGATGGTGAGTAGTAAGATAAAAATGGTGGCGATCGGCGCTTCTACTGGAGGCCCGCAAGCTCTACAGGAAATTTTCAGTAAATTACCTGTGAATTTTCCCGTACCTATAATTTGTGTACAGCATATTAGTGAGGGATTTTTGCAGGGATTAATTGATTGGTTAACCAGTGTTTGTAAGCTAAAACTAGTAATAGCGCAATCAGGGGTTATTCCTCAACCAGGGAATATTTATTTTCCTCCAGAAGGACAGCATTTAGAGTTAGATAGTAGTGGTAAATTTTTCTGCTCTCATGCACCCCAGGTGGGAGGACATCGCCCTTCTATCACAGTAACTTTAAAGTCAGTAGCGCGTGTGTATGGGAGTACAGCAATTGGGATTTTGTTGACAGGAATGGGGAAAGATGGAGCAGAAGGAATGAAGGCGATCGCCGCTGCTGGAGGTTTAACTATTGCTCAAGATCAAGGAACTTCCGTAGTGTTTGGTATGCCAAAAGAAGCCATTGCATTAGGTGGTGTGAAAGAGGTTTTACCTTTACAGGCGATCGCCCCTTTTCTCCTGAAAAAAATGGTCTAAAACCCCCTTCGGTAAAAATCAAGTAAATTCTACCAAATTGAAGTTAAATCCAAGACAAACCCTAAGAGAACATCTTCTCCTGATAAACTTGTGGGATTTTGTAAGATTTCAACCGCTTGACCTTGCCGATAAACCTCAACTTGTCGGTTTTGAGGATTAATTAACCAGCCTAAAAGAGTAGCATTTTCGAGGTATTCTTGCATTTTATCCTGTAGGGATTTTAAGTTGTCACTAGGAGAGCGTAATTCAAGCACAAAATCAGGGCAAAGAGGAACAAAACCTTGACGTTGTTTCGGGGTTAAGTTATGCCATTTTTCTAAGGGTAGCCAAGCAGCATCAGGTGACTTATCTGCACCATTGGGGAGTTTAAAACCACCCGAAGAATCAAAAGCAATACCCAGTTGATTTTGACGACTCCATGCTTGCAGTTGATAAGAAATTTCAAGGTTACGGGCACTGGTTTCTCCTCCTGTTGGGGGCATAATCATTAAATCTCCTTGGCAATTTCTTTCAAAACGTAAATCACGGTTATCCTGACACAATTGGTAAAACTGCTCATCAGATAACTGAAAGGAATCAAATTTAACGGTTAGAGG
>JADQBC010000061.1 GCA_016903655.1 Gomphosphaeria aponina SAG 52.96 = DSM 107014 | reverse complement strand
CTGAAAAATACCTCAGATTTAGAAATAGTGCCAGATAGCATAAGTGAAGTGTCAGAAATTAGACAAGCATTAAATATAGCGGAAAGAGCGAATTTACAGCCAGAAGAATTAGATGAAGTACAAAATCGAGAACTATTTATTGAAAGTTATGAGGGAGCAATAGTGAGAGCTAAAGAGGAAGCAAGGGAAGAAGCCAGGAAAGAAGCACTGAAAGAAGGAGAGCAAAAAGGACTCGAACAAGGGCTGAAAAAAGGAGAGCAAAAAGGACAAGCTCAGTTAATATTACGCTTGTTATCACGGAGATTTGGTACAATTGCTCCCGAGTTATCCTCCTCAATTGAAAGCTTATCATCTGAACAATTGTCTTTTTTGGGAGAAGCAATTTTTGAGTTGGATAGTTTAGAAAAGCTGGCAGAGTTTTTGCCGAATAATTAATAGCAACCAGCAACCATTAACCATCAACTATTAACTATTAACCATGAACTAATGAGCAACAATGACCACCAACCACGTACTGGAGATCTAGTATTAGGTGGGGACCAAACCCCACCAGTGAATGGTGCTGTTTTAGGAGGAATAGAAGGAGTTAAACATAGGTTAGCCAATCCATCGGAGGAAGTCAAACTCAAAACCCTTTATGAGGCCCTGAAATATAAACAAGTAGGGGAAAGTTTGCTCTATCAAATTTTATGCCAAGAAACAGGAAAAATTCAACAGTTAGCCTACTATTTACTTCGTTATCAACTTCTCGCCCAACATCAACAAGAAGAAAAAGCAATTTTAGCTAGGTATGAACAGGAAAGGAAAAAATGGTTTTCTTCCCCAAATGCCGCTAAACTCAAACTCCAAAAAGAGCTAACACATATTTGGCAAAACTATGAGAAGAATAAATTTAAACTGAATAAACATTATCCTAATTTTGAGTTAATCGAACCCTTAGATTTTAGTAAACTTCATTATTTATTGGCTACAGAAAAATGGAAAGAAGCTGATCGAGAAACATATAAATTAATTTTAAAATTAGCCAACAGAGAAGACTTGGGTTATTTGTATATCTATGATGTGGATAGAATAGAATCTAAAACCGAGTTGCCATTGATAGATCAACTTTGGTTAAAATATAGCAAAAAACGTTTTGGTTTCAGTGTGCAGAAAAAGATCTATCAAAAAATTAGTGGCAGTTTAGATGGAGAAGATTATAATTTAGCGATTAAAAAAAAATTTGGGGAAGCAGTAGGATGGCGGGTTAATGACTATTGGTTAAATTGTCAAGAAATACATTATGATATTAGCGCACCAGAAGGACATTTACCTAGCTTACTTTTCCAAAGTCAAAGACGCTCTTATACAGTTATGTCTGTTTATGGAAATGCTTATGTCTATTTTAAACTCCTCTCAATGATTAAATTTTGATAGTTGATAGTTGATGGTTACTGATAACAAGTAGTCCAGTTGGGAAAAAACTGGGGAGAAGAAGGTGTAGAGGTTTTTGCCACCAAAGTAACCTCGCCTTTTTCATCTACAATCCAACCCGTTGCTTCTATAATTTGATGAGGAATTTCAGCGGGAATCATCGTTACAGGCGACGCACTTTCATTTAAATTAGGCTCTCTCAAATCATCCCAATAAGTATTATTGCCAAATTCCTCTAGCCCTGGAGTAATACCACCCTTCCCCACAGAAACAAAACTACTTCCGCCCCCGCCCGTTTGACAACCCTGAGTTATCTGCGGTGCAACTCCTGGGTATTGAGGTAAACTGGCTAACTCCTGATTGGGATCTATTTCTACCCCGTTAATTTCCACTATCCCATTAAACTGTGGCCCTAACTCAGATGTAGCAGTTATTGCGCTATCTGGAGATACAAAAATCCCTTGAGTATTAATAATTACCTCGCCCCCAAAACCCTGTTGCGCATTGGCACTAATTTTACTATTGTCTAAAGCTGTCAGAGTTGCTGTACCAAGATTAATATTGCCCCCAGAAGCTGTACCCGTAGCATTAGTGGTAATTTCACCTTGGTTACGGAGAATCAGGGAATCTTGGATTTGCACATTAATATTACCTTCCCCTGCTGCGGTAGCGGCATTTAACTGACCACCAGTTTCGAGGAGAAGTGAGTTAGCACTAACCTGGATATTCCCTGCTGCACCCGTACCCGAAGCTAATACATTAATTTTCGCCCCTTCTAAAACTTGTAAAGTATTGGTATTAATATTTAAATTCCCTGCTGGCACAGTCCCATCACTGGTTGCTTCCACGGTAGTGTTGATCCCTCTCAGGGTGATAGACTCAGAAGCATTAATATTAGCAGTTCCCGCTTCTCCCTGACTGCCGTTAACACTTGCAACATTAATTCTCCCACTATCCTGAACCAGTAACTGCCCTGTACTTAGATTAATATTGCCACCATTACCTGTAGCTCCATCAGTAAAAGCTTCTATAGCACTATGTCGTATTTCCCCCTGGACATTAAAAACTCCTTCCCCTTCTATCTGCACTAATTCTGTGGCATTAATATTGATATTGCCCCCATCACCTTGACCAAAAGTACTCGTAGCAATTCGCCCTCCCTCAGTGAGCATTAACTTCTGAGTTGCTATTTGGATGTTACCACCATCTCCAGTGTCATAAGCTTGAGCTTGTATTAAACTTGCATCACCTAGCTGAACCAATTCTGAAGCATTAATCAGAATGTTGCCACCAGCACCATCATTATTGGGGCTAACATCGATGAAGGAATAATTTACCAAGAGGAGGCGCTGTGTCTCAATAATAATGTCACCTGCCTTTCCCGAACTCAAGGCAGCAGTTGCAATAGCGCTACCATTTAACTCCAGCATCTCTGTCGCCTTAACCACAATCGGGCTACCTGTTTCTAGCCCCAAATTTACCGCACCGAGTCCTGAACCGCTAACCAATGTAACATTTCTGCCAGATACAGAAATCGACCCACTTGTGCCAACTTCATCGTAGCTTGTATCGGCGATAGCGTTGTTTGCGAGTCGAATATCGTTAAAACTTTCTACTCCTTCATATCCCAAACGCCAACCTTCAATGTTATCCAAAATAATACCAACAAAACTATTTGCCCCCACACTACCCAATTCAATCCTACCTCCAGGAGCAGATAAGCTCCCCCCTTCCATCATTATCTCTCCACCTACCAGAGCGAGAGTTTTCTCAGGAAGCACTTGAAGACCCTTGGGAAAACCATAAATACTGGGGAAAACAGCAGACTGATTAACTATACTTGCAGGTTGGCTACCAAATTGAAGACCAATGGGAATACTCATGGTTAATAAAGGCTGAGTCTGGAGGTTAGTGGCACTAAAAATGCTCCCATCGGCAAAATTGATGCTTTCTGCAGTGGTAGCAAGAAAAGAGCCACCAATTTGTAACTGGGCATTGGACCCGAAAATAATGCCGTGAGGATTAATCAGAAATAAATTAGCAGCACCCCCAGCTTGCACAATGCCATCTATACTAGAGAGAGAACCTCCTGTCACTCTGCTAATAATATTTTGTACTGCCTCATGGTTCCCAAAATTGATTGAACCGTCTGTGGGGACGGACAACTCTTGAAAGCTGTGGAAAAGGTTGCTTCCTGAGAGCTCTCCTCCAGTGACAGTAAAATTTTTCTGATCTGAGGTAGTTACGATAGTAGATACTGTACCATCGCTACTGACTTGTGCTTGACTGACTCCAGTTATGGACACAGAGAAAAAAATAGTAATCAGGAAATTTAAATAAGAGCGCATTGTGAGGACAGGACTGGGAGGTTTCTCAACTATTATAATAAAAAAGCTCCATCTAGGAGCTTGAAAAAATTATTTTTTCAGGATTAAATTAATGCTATTTGCACTTCAGACATTGCTTACCAAGGAGATACCCAGTATTTCCATACTCAGTAGTACATTGTCCGCACATCCGCTGCTGATTGAGTTCGCCTGAAATTGGTGTTGAACATAATGATAGTTCTTGTGAGTGAGCAACCGGGAATGATGAAAAACATAGTATGGCAAGAACACAGAGAACCGCTATTAGGAACTTTTTGAGGATTTTTTTCGTCAATGGCATAAAATGTCTCTAGAATGTTTGTTGAGTGAGTGGTTTTTGCAGTAGAGCTTAATTGCATTACTTCATTACCACTTTTTTTTTTACTTGACCTATTTACTATTCGGTATATAACTGAAAAATTATGCTATTTCAGCGGTTATTGTGGGTAAATGATTCACCTTGCTTGTCCAGTAGCAAGATTGCAACCTTTTCATTTATTACTTCGGTGCAAATTTGAGGATTATGCGAATTTTTCAGGTAGGGAAAACCGAACTCCTGCCAGCATAAAAATAGAAACCTTGGAAAATACTTATTGAACTGATAATTGATTATGTCTAATCACCTTGCTCAAACCCAAAGCTTGTATCTCCGTAAACACGCTGATAATCCTATAGACTGGTGGTATTGGTGTGATGAAGCTCTTGAAATAGCGCAGCGGGAAAATAAGCCCATCTTTCTCTCAATTGGGTATTCAAGTTGTCACTGGTGTACAGTGATGGAGGGAGAGGCTTTTTCAGATAAGGCGATCGCCAACTATCTCAACACCAACTTCCTCCCCATCAAAGTGGATCGGGAAGAAAGACCAGATCTAGATAGTATCTATATGCAGGCGCTACAAATGATGACAGGTCAGGGGGGTTGGCCGTTAAATATTTTCCTCACTCCCCAGGAATTAATACCTTTTTATGGTGGAACATATTTCCCAGTGGAACCGCGTTATGGTCGTCCAGGTTTTTTACAGGTTCTCCAGTCAATCCGCCGCTTTTATGATGTAGAGAAGGCTAAACTGGAAACTGTGACCGAGGAGATTATGGAAGCTCTTTCTAGTTCGACGATGCTGCCACAAGCTGCAACAGACTCCCTGACAGCACAATTGCTCTATCAGGGCATAGAAGCAAATACAGGAGTAATTGGAGCAAATAATTTGGGTCGTCCCAGTTTCCCCATGATCCCTTACGCAGCATTAGCCCTTCAAGGGAGTAGGTTGCAGTTTTCATCTCGCTATAATCGGCAGGAGTTGTGCCAAAAAAGAGGGGAAGATTTAGCATTAGGGGGAATTTATGACCATGTTGGGGGTGGGTTTCATCGCTATACAGTAGATGCAACCTGGACTGTCCCTCACTTTGAAAAAATGCTCTACGATAATGGTTTGATTATGGAGTATCTGGCAAACCTCTGGAGTGCTGGAGTGAAAGAACCAGCTTTTAAAAGGGCGATCGCTCTCACAGTCCAATGGTTACAGCGAGAAATGACTGCACCGAATGGTTATTTTTATGCAGCGCAAGATGCGGATAATTTTACTACTCCAGGGGAAAAAGAACCAGAGGAAGGAGCGTTTTATGTTTGGAACTACAGGGAACTGGAAAAAATCCTCACGTCAGAAGAACTTGAAGAACTGCAAGAACAGTTTACTATTACTCCAGATGGGAATTTTGAGGGCAAAAATGTTCTCCAACGTCGCCGCGGGGGTGTGCTATCAGATAATCTCAAAGTAACCAGAGATAGGCTTTTTGCAGTACGCTACGGAGAAGGAGCGGAAAAAATAGCAACTTTTCCTCCAGCCAAGAATAACCAGGAAGCGAAAACTCGAAAGTGGCCAGGGCGTATTCCTCCAGTAACGGATACCAAAATGATTGTGGCTTGGAATAGTTTAATGATATCTGGGTTAGGAAGAGCTTATGGAGTGTTCGGAGATGAGAGTTATTGGGAATTAGCTAATTGTGCGGCTCAATTTATTTTAGAACAACAATGGGTAAATGGGCGTTTCCATCGCTTAAATTATGATGGTGAAGTGGCAGTACTGGCACAGTCTGAAGATTACGCTTTATTTATTAAGGCACTTTTGGATTTACAAAGTAATAAACCAACGGCTATTAATTGGTTAGAAAATGCCATTCAAGTACAAAAAGAGTTTGATAATTTGCTCTGGAGTGACCAGGGGGGATATTATAATAATGCCCCCGATCGGAGCAAGGATTTATTAGTGCAGGAAAGGAGCTATATAGATAATGCTACCCCTGCGGCTAATGGAGTGGCGATCGCTAACCTGGTGCGTCTGGCTTTACTAACAGAAAATTTGGCATATTTGGAACGGGCAGAACAAGGTTTAAAAGCATTTAGTGTGGTGTTAGAAAAGTCGCCTACTGCTTGTCCTAGTTTATTGACAGCTCTTGATTGGTATCGCAATGCTACTTTAGTTAAGGCTAGTTCTGAACATTTGCATGAGTTAGTTTCTCGGTATTTTCCTGTGACTGTATATCGGGTAGATAATGAACTTCCAGCAAATATTATTGGCATTGTTTGTGAGCAGTTATCTTGTTTAGAACCTGCTCACAGTTTAGAACAATTAATAGCACAAATTGGTTGATAGTTGATGGTTGATGGTTCATGGTTCATGGTTCATGGTTCATGGTTAATCGTTCATGTAAGACTATCAACTATCAACCATCAACTATCAACCATCAACTATCAACTAATCATTAGACATGAGTGCGAAACTAAAACCAAAATCAATTTTTATATTTATTTCATGTAAAACTCTCCCTACTCCGCAACTCCGCTTCTCCCTACTAATAGACTTTTGCAAAAAGTCTATTGAGAAGGAGGGATACCCTGAAGAGAAATAAGTGCTTCCATAATTTCTTTAGCTACAGGAGCTGCTACAGTTGAGCCAAAGGTAAATTGGCCTCGGGGTTCATCAATTAAAACAAGTACAGCATAGCGCGGGGATTCTACAGGTAAAATGGCAACAAAGCTGGTTATTTTAGCACCTTCGAGATAACCGCCCCAGGAAGCGGCTTTTTGAGCTGTGCCAGTTTTGCCAGCAATGCGATAGCCAGGAATGTGGGAACTTTTCCCGCTTCCCTCTTCTACTACTGTTTCCATCATTTCTAAAACGAGGCGGCTAGTTTCTGGAGAGAAAACCTGTTTCGTAGTATAAGTTGGTTGCCAATGAAAACGACCCTCGGCTTCTGAGAAGTTGGTGCGAGCTGGATCAACTAATCCTTTGACCAGATGGGGTGTGACTAATTTCCCTCCATTAGCGATCGCTGCGTGTAGCTGTAGCAGTTTCAAGGCGGTGAGAGAAAAACCTTGCCCAAAAGAGGCAGTAGCAGCTTCAATGGGCAGAGCAGTAAATTCTTCTTGACTTTTGAGATATCCTGGGGTGTCTGAAGGAAGATCAACTCCTACCTTTTCTCTGAGTCCGAGCTTTTGTAAATTGAGATAAAAATTGAGATTATCCATGCGAGACATCACCTTAATCATGCCCACATTGCTGGATTTTTGCAAAATTTCTGCGATACTCAGATAACCATTACCGCCTTCAGTGTGATAGTCATGGTTAGTGATTTCCCAGATATCTACTTCAATTTTGCCTGGATCGTAGATTGTAGTATTTGGTTCAATGATGCCTGCATCAAGAGCGATCGCCACATTAATGGGCTTAAAAGTAGATCCTGGTTCATAAATATCAGTTACAGCCCAATTTTTAAACAGTTCAATATCATATTCAGAATATTTATTAGGATTATAGGTTGGTTCACACACCAGAGCTAAAAGAGAGCCATCGGTTACATCCATCACAATCGCCGCTCCACGTTTAGCATTGTAGCGCGTCATCTGTGCTTGAAGAGCAGAACGTGCTGCCCTTTGCAGGCGCAGATCCAGGCTTATTTGTAAGCGCAAATCTTCTACCTGTACCAACCCATCTGGCACTTCTGCTGGCATAATCATGCCATTACCTGATCGTCTAATTTTAAAACTAGATTCTTCCCGTTCAAGTAATTCTTCTTTTGCGAGTTCCAACCCTGCCTGACCACGATGCTCTGTATCAACATACCCTACTACCTCGGCGGCTATTTCTTCATGGGGATAGAAACGAACATAGCGGGGTGTTAAGTCCACCCCATCGAGGGAAAGTTGTTTAATTTGCTCGGCTATAGGTTCTGTCAAGTTGACAGCAATTCTAATCCCGCTGTCTCGCTGATTAAATTTATCGCTTAATTCTTCTGCTGGAATATTGCCTAAAATCCCTGCTAAAAGACTAGCAACTTCTTTTTTAGTTTGTTTAAAATATCTCGGATGAACATCAAGAATATATACCAATCTATCAGTGGCGAGAACGTTGTTATTACTATCAATAATTGAGCGTCTTGGGATATAAGGACGTAGATTTACTTGTTGCTGTTGTCTCGCTTGTTTTTGCAGTTCTGGCCCCTTGATAATTTGCAGTTGATATAATCTTAAACCAAAGATTAAAATCCCTGCGATCATGATCCCCCACAGCATCAGCAATCTTTTTTTTTGTCGAACAGTGGGTAATGAGGAAATTGTTGTCAGAGCGAAGACTGAGTTGTTAGCGGGGATGGAGTTACTTGGCTTTTTGGGGTAAAGCTTATTTTTCTTTTTCGACAACCCCTTGATTTTTGAATTAGTGGCCATTAGTTATTAGTTGATAGTTGATAGTTAATGGTTAATGGTTGATGGTTCATGGTTAATCGTTCATGTAAGGCTATCAACCATCAACCATTATCCATTAATATCCTAGAGGTGTGGATGGGGAATAGTTACTTTTTTCTTCAATAGCAGTTGGGGGTGTGGGAGTGGTTAAAGGTGTTGTTACAGGGGCTTTTTCCAAGAAAATCGCCTTAGTTGGGTCAGGATTTTCTAAAGCACTATCTTTTTCCGCTTCTGTAGCTAGTTGATTTTTCAGAGCTTCGTTTTTTTCGATAAATTCCCGCTCACGCTTTTCTAGAGTCATTAATTTATGATACTCTTCAGTCCAACGTGGGGGAACATAAACTGTCCAACCATATACAATTAGGGTAGTGGCAATAGCACAGAAAGTAAAAATTTTACAGCCACCTTCGAGAAGCAACAGCGATCGCAACCAGGTAGGCTGGTACTGAGGTAGTTTGGTTATCTTGCTACTATTGTAGCGAGTTTTATTTTTGTTACCTTTGTTTCTCGAAGTTTTGGTTTTCACGGCTTTTGTTGCACGGTCTGATTTGTAATCAACAAAGGAATGAGGAGCAAGAGACATAAGTTATTAATCGTCGGCTATTGTGAGAAGATTTTATGGGCATTATAACCCTTTCATCTCAATTAGATCATCTTCATTGCTGACCCTGAAAAATTTGGCGGCGATCCCCGCTTCTCTCCCATCTCTTTGTCTCTTTCCTATTGATTTTTTCTTTGATAACCAGATTATGTTGGGCCGTTTTTGCCTTTCTTTTATTGCTTTTTCTGGGAGAGGCAATTCATTAATTGCCCCTACTCTCAGGGTTTGAGTCTAACAAATAGGTAATGTAAATGCCTCTTAGTTCAACCTTCAATTGGTAAGCCCTATTTCTGTACCCTCGAAAAAGTCTCTAATTTCCTGATCTCTGAGGCGGCAACTTTCGTTATTAGTAGCAATACTTGCACCGACTAAATGCTTTTCTTGGCGTAATTCTGCCATTTGTTGCTCCAACAATTCAATGCGATCAACTAACACCCGAATTGCAGCCGCTTCGGAGTCTGGCAAATTACCATGTTCCAGGGGATTTACTCGCACACCAGAACGATAGACAATTCTCCCAGGAATACCAACTACAGTGCAGTCAGAAGGAACATCCCGCAACACTACTGACCCAGCACCAATACGCACATTATTGCCAATGTGAATATTGCCGAGAACTTTTGCTCCAGCACCAACAACCACATTTTCTCCCAGAGTTGGGTGACGTTTCCCACTCTCTTTTCCTGTACCGCCCAGAGTAACACCTTGATAAATCAGAGAGTAATCGCCCACAATAGCAGTTTCGCCAATAACAACCCCCATCCCATGATCGATAAAAACACCCTTGCCAATTTGCGCTCCTGGGTGAATTTCAATTCCCGTGAAAAAACGGGCGATATGGGAAATTAATCTAGGTATAAAGGGAATGCCAACCTGGTACAACCAGTGAGCAAAGCGATGAAACAGGAGTACTTGGAAACCTGGGTAGCAGAAGATAACCTCTAGCCAGTTGCGGGCTGCGGGGTCACGTTCAAAAATAATGCGAAAATCAGCAATGAGTGAGGATAGCACGAGTGGTTTCTCTATTTGGTAAATTCTGTCACTACTATCTTAAATGATTTTGGGGTTAAGCTTCCCTAAAGATAACCGAACTACTACTGGGGGGGGTTAAGACTTAAAGAGAATTAACTTTGAGAAAAGTCAAAGCAAATAAAGTAAAACTACTTAAATTAGCTACTGCAAACATCAAAGAACGGGCTAAAGCGATATCAGCTATATAAAAGATAGGGTAAAGAGTACGGGCAATCAAATAAGCAATTACTGCGCCTAGCGCTACAATAGAATCTACTCCAACAACATAAGCAGATAAGGCTGCTGGGGTATAAACAATAACAGACTCAAAAGCGTTTTGATGGGCCCAGGTAGCTCGTTGAGCATAGGGAGGTAACTTCTCAAACATATTGCGGGGCGCTTTCATATCGTATCCTACTTGGACTCGGGCTGCTCCTACCACAATATATGGTAGATAAATGAGCAGTACGGCAACAATCAGTGAGTAAAGTAAAATAGCCCCCGTAGAAGTATTCATAACTTAATTTTAGTGACATAAAAGAACAAGCTGTTTTTATTTTAGGCTATTTTTAGCCCAGAAAACCCCTTACAATATAGCTTCGGAGGTCACACAATGCCAAGGATTTTTGATAATATTGAACAACCCTTACTCCCGATTTTACAGCAGACGCTACAAACTGCTAAAAATGCAGACTTTTGTGTGGGTTATTTTAACCTTCGAGGTTGGCAAAAAATTGATAATAATCTTGAACATTTTCTCGGAGGAAAAGGTGCTTGTTGTCGTCTTTTACTCGGAATGCAAAAACTCCCTGAAACTGATTTACATCGCAGTTTAAGTTTAAGAAATAATCATGATCGACTGGATAATAGAACAGTTATTCGCTTTAAAAAACAAGCAACTCAGGCTTTTTGTGACCAACTAATTTGGGGCGCTCCCACTAATGAAGATGAAGCAGCTTTACTTCGCCTCAGACAGCAAATTAAAGCGCAAAAAGTTGTGGTAAAACTGTTCTTAAAACATCAGCTTCATGCTAAACTTTATTTAGTGCATCGGCATGATATAAATAATCCCACAATCGGGTTTTTAGGGAGTAGCAATCTGACTTTATCAGGTTTACAAAATCAAGGAGAATTGAATGTAGATATCCTTGACCATGATGCTTGTGAAAAGCTTCAAAAGTGGTTTGATGACCGTTGGGATGACCGTTGGTGTGTTGATATTTCCCAGGAAATTGTTAAAGTACTTGATGAAAGTTGGGCGCGAGAAGAATTAATTCCTCCCTATTATATTTACCTAAAAATAGCTTATCATCTCTCTAGTGAAGCTAGAGCAGGTTTATCAGAATATGAAATTCCTCGTAGTTTTAGTGGTCAACTTTTTGAGTTTCAAACAGCAGCAGTGAAAATTGCAGCCCGACACTTAAATAAACGAGGTGGTGTTTTAATTGGGGATGTGGTAGGTTTAGGAAAAACTCGCATTGCAGCAACTTTAGCTAAAATTTTAGAAGAGGATTTTTTCTTGGAAACTCTCATTATTTGCCCTAAAAATTTAGTAAAAATGTGGGAAGATTATGTCTATAAATACCAACTTCATGCTAAAGTTCTTTCTATGGGTAAAGTGCAAACCCAACTCCCCAATGCAAGACGTTATCGAGTTGTTATTATTGATGAAAGTCATAACCTGAGAAATAGACAAGGTAAACGGTATCGGGCGATTCAAGAATATATTGCTCTCAATGAAAGTCGCTGTATTTTACTCACTGCTACTCCCTATAATAAAACTTATTTAGATTTATCTAATCAACTACGTTTATTTATTCCTGAAGACCAAGATTTAGGTAGTCGTCCAGAAAAACTATTAGAGGAACTTGGTGGTGAAATTGAATTTATGCGCAAACATCAAGCCCCTGTCCGTTCTTTAGCCGCATTTGAAGGGAGCGAACATCCCGATGATTGGCGAGAGTTAATGCGACTTTATCTGGTGCGTCGGACTCGCAGTTTTATTCAAAATAATTATGCTAAAACTGATGAAAGTGGACGGCGATATTTAGAATTTCCTGATGGGACTAAATCCTATTTTCCTATTCGTCAACCTCAAACTTTAACCTTTGATCCAACTAAAAATAATGACCCCTATGGGGTACTTTATTCAGAAGCGGTGGTTAATATTTTGAGTTCTCTTAATTTACCTCGATATGGTTTAGGAAATTACGCAGTTTCTGAGAGTAAATCCATGAATCCTACTGAGTTAATACAAATTAAAGATTTATCCCGCGCGGGTAAACGGTTAATGGGGTTTTGTCGCACCAATTTGTTTAAACGTTTAGAAAGTAGTGGAGTTGCTTTTTTCCTGTCTCTCCAACGCCATATTTTGCGCAATTTTGTCTTTCTCCATGCGATCGCCCATCAACTCCCTTTACCTATTGGAACACAAGATGCTGCATGGCTCACAGAAGGCGATCGAGATTCTATTTCCGCTGACTGGGAGGAGGATGAGTCGGAAACTGACACATTTACCCTGCAAACAGCAGCAGATTACCAGAGTGTGGCAGTTAAAATATACGAAAAATATGCCACTCGCTACAAAAATTTGTTTAAATGGATTAGTCCCAGTTTATTTAAACCATCTCTGAAAAAACACCTCCAACAAGATTGTAATACCATAATAAAACTCCTCAAAGACTGTGGTAACTCAGAAGTAAACAATGACCAGAAACTGGAAGTTTTAATTAACCTGTTGTCTCAGACTCATCCCCAGGAAAAAGTCCTCATCTTTACTCAATTTGCGGATACAGTACATTATCTAACTAAAGAAATCCACAAACGTGGTATTGAAGGAGTAGCAGGAGTAACAGGCAACTCAAAAGACCCAGCAAACGCTGCATGGCGTTTTTCTCCTGAAAGTAATGAGAAAACTGAATTGCGAGAAAACCAACTCCGCATTTTAATTGGGACAGATGTTCTTAGTGAAGGCTTAAACCTACAAGATTGTGCCATCATTGTTAATTATGACCTCCCCTGGGCAATTATTCGTTTAATACAACGTGCAGGAAGGATTGACCGTATTGGTCAGACTGCTGCAAAAATACTTTGTTACTCCTTTCTTCCCGTTGCAGGAGTAGAAAAAATTATTAAGTTAAGGAGTCGCTTACGCCAAAGACTGAAAGAAAACGCTGAAGTTGTGGGAACTGATGAGGCATTTTTTGAAGATGACATCAATGAGCAAATTATGCTTGACCTGTACCACGAAAAATCAGGCATTTTTGATGGGGAGGATGACACTGAAGTTGATTTAACTTCAGAAGCCTATCAAATTTGGAAAAATGCTACTGATGCTGATCCATCTTTGAAAAAGGCGATCGAAAATCTAGCCAATGTGGTTTATTCTACTCGTGACCATCAACCCACCCCCAGTCATCCCGAAGGAGTTTTACTATATCTGAAAACCCCCGAAGGAAACGACTCCCTTGCGTGGATTGATCAAACAGGGAAAAGTGTCACCCAGTCTCAACTCGCAATCTTACGAGCAGCAGCTTGTCACCCAGACACTCCCCCCATTCCTCGTAATCCAAAACATCACGATTTAGTGAAACAGGGAACTGAAGTAATTGCGCAAGACGAAAAGAATACAGGAGGTCAACTGGGTCGTCTTTCAGGGGCAAGATTTCGCACTTATGAAAGATTAAAGAGGTATAGCGCCGAAAATGCAGGGACATTATTTGTTACGGAAAATCTGAAAAAAGCTATTAATCAACTGTATCAATATCCCTTAAGACAATCAGCAATTGACAGCCTAAATCGTGTCTTAAAAAGCGGTGGCAGTGACCAACAATTAGCAGAATTAATTGTTACCCTATATTTAGATGACCGTCTCTGTATCATCCATGAAGAAGCCATGACCCAAGAACCACAAATCATTTGTTCATTAGGGTTATTTCGCCCGTAATGGTTTGGTTTCCAAACCCAAACCCTTCCAACCAACCCAAACCTTGTACAAATAAAAACTAAATCAAGGAGAGATTGAATGATCGCAGCAACTCAAACCATACCTAAATTAACTTTAGAAGACTTTTTAAAACTTCCTGAAACCAAACCAGCTAGTGAATATTTTAATGGAGAGATTGACCAAAAACCCATGCCACAAGGAGAACATAGCATTTTACAAACTCGCTTATCTAGAGCTATTAATCAAATTTGCGAAGCTCAAAAAGTAGCTTTAGCGTTAACAGAACTACGCTGTACTTTCGGCGGACGTTCCATTGTGCCAGATCTTGCTGTTTTTGAGTGGAGTCGCATTCCCAAAACTGAAAAAGGAAGAATTGCCAATGGTTTTACAATTCATCCTGACTGGATTATAGAAATTCTTTCCCCCGAACAATCAGCAAATAAAGTAATGAAGAAAATCATTTTTTGTATTAATCAAGGGACACAACTAGGCTGGTTAATTGACTCTGAAGATGAGTCAGTGATGATTTTTCAACCCAATAAATTCCCTGAAATAAAATCAGCAGGTGAGATTTTAACAGGATTAGAAATAATGGGAGATTGGCAATTATCAGTAGATGAAATGTTTAGTTGGTTAACTCCGTAATGGTTTGGTCGCCAATCCCAAACTCAATATACCATTTTTCGGTATTTTGGGTTGGAATAATGGGATTTTGGGGGTGGTTTGTTGGCGGCATAAATTTTTGTTTTCCATTGGCAAAATGGATTAAATATGTTATAAATAAATAAGATGCAAGGGAGACAATAACCATGACACTCAATTTTGAACGGACTCGTGACTATTTAAATAATTTTCAATTTCAAGATGTCTTTATTAATGAGTTGGGCTGGTTTCAACCGTCCAGCGATCGCCTTCAATTTTTAACTATTGATGACCAAACCTATAACTATCAAAAAATTGCTGAAGCTGCCAAAGTTGCTATTTTTGAAGTAACCACCCCAGAAGGGAATATTCCAGAGGCAAAAATTAGAACCAAAATACATCAGGAAATAGAACAACGAGTGGCAGAAAATTTGTTGATTTTTGTGGATGAATCCCGAACTCGCAGTTTATGGTTTTGGGTAAAACGGGAAAATACTAAACGTTATATCCGCGACCATTTATATATCAAAGGACAACCTGGGGATTTATTTTTGAGTAAATTGGGTTCTCTGGTAATTGATATTACTGAATTGGAAGAAGAGGAAGACCCCTCAGTTGTGGAAATTGCTCAAAAGCTGAAAAGTGGTTTTGACATTGAGCGAGTTACTAAAGTTTTTTATAAAGAGTTTCAAGAACAACATTTAGAGTTTCTCCAATTTGTCGCAGGAATTAACAATGAAAATGACCGTCGCTGGTACACTTCCGTTTTACTCAATCGGTTGATGTTTGTTTATTTCTTACAGCGTAAGGGTTTTATCGATCATCAGAATTTAAATTACCTTCAAGATAAGTTAACAGAAAGTCAGTCACGGGGAGAAAATAAATATTACAGTGAGTTTTTACAAGCCCTATTTTTTGCAGGTTTTGCTCAACTTGAAGAGGAACGAGATGAGAAAACTAACTCATTAATTGGTCAAGTCAAATATCTCAATGGTGGGTTATTTCTGAAACATCCCATTGAAGAAAAATATGACAAGATTGTTATTCCTGATGCTGCTTTTACTAAGGTTTTGGATTTATTTTCCCGTTATTCTTGGAATTTGGATGACACCCCCGCAGGAAAAGATGATGAAATAAATCCTGATGTTTTGGGTTATATTTTTGAGAAATATATTAACCAAAAAGCATTTGGCGCTTATTATACCCGTCCAGAAATTACTGAGTATTTATGTGACAGAACCATTAATAAACTGATTGTAGCTAGACTGAATAGTAAAGCTGGTACAAATTTTACAGATATTAACGAACTGCTGATTAAATTGGATGCCCAACTTTGTCATTATTTAATAGAAGATATTCTCCCTAATTTAACATTATTAGATCCCGCTTGTGGTTCAGGGGCGTTTTTAGTTGCAGCAATGAAAACCCTCATTTCTATTTATTCAGCTGTAATTGGGACAATAGAATTAAAAGGAGATGATCATTTAAAACAATGGTTAACACAGATTAAAAAATCCCATCCTTCCCTAGGTTATTATGTCAAAAAACGCATTATTACTGATAACCTCTATGGCGTAGATATTATGGAAGAAGCTACAGAAATAGCTAAATTAAGGTTATTTTTAGCTTTAGTTGCTGCTGCACAAACTGAACATGAATTAGAACCTTTACCCAATATTGATTTTAATATTATGGTGGGTAATTCTTTAATTGGTTTAATTGAAGTCGATCCTGTAAGTTTCGATACTGTAGGCAATTCCAAACAGGGTAATTTATTACAAGAGTTAGCAGCCAATAATTATCAGGCAATTCTCCAGGAAAAAAATGAAAGTGTGCATAAATATAAAGAACACGCTTTTAAAGCTGGGGAAATTCAAGGTACAGACCAAAATACTCGCTTGCAAATGTTACGGAATCATATAGAAAAAGTCAATCAGGAATCTGTTGTTAAGTTAAATCAGTTATTGTTAGATGAGTTTAGCACTAAATTAGGGATTAAATATGAACAAGCGCAGTTAACAGGTAAGGGGAAAAAGCGAGTTTTAAATGTTGCTGATATTGAGAGATTAAAACCCTTTCATTGGGGTTATTATTTTAATCAAGTCTTTACAGAAAACGGCGGTTTTGATGCCATTATTACTAATCCACCTTGGGAGATTTTTCAGCCTGATGCAAAAGAGTTTTTTGCTAAGTACAGTGAGCAAATTTCTAAAAAGAAAATGTCTTTAAAAGAATTTCAAGCTGAACAAAAGCGCTTACTGGTTAATGAAGATATTAAAAATTATTGGTTAAACTATCAAAGTGAATTTCGACATTTAAGAGAATATTTTAGAATTGCACCTCAATATGATAATCAAGTTCCTGTAATTAACGGAAAAAAACACGGAAAAGATGTAAACTTGTATAAATTGTTTGTTGAGCAATGTCTTAATATTTTACGTCCCAATGGTGAATGTGGCTTAGTAATACCTAGTGGTATTTATACTGATTTAGGTTCTAAAAAATTAAGAGAAATGCTTTTTAGTAGCACTAATATAACAGGTTTATTTTGCTTTGAAAATCGTCAAGGAATTTTTGAAGGAGTTCATAAAAGTTTTAAATTTGTCATCTTGACTTTTGAAAAGCATAGTCAAACAACTCAGTTTCCCGCTAAATTTATGCGCCATGATGTGCAGGAGTTACAGCATTTTCCTGATGATGAGACGTTAAAAATTTCTGTGGATTTAATTCGCAAGTTATCCCCTGACTCATTATCAGTAATGGAGTTTAAATCTGATTTAGATATCCTTATTGCTGAGAAAATGATGCGCTTTCCTTTATTGGGTGAAAAAATTAAAGGTAAGTGGAATTTAGAATTACATCGTGAATTTAACATGACTGATGATGCTTACTTATTTAAAACTGAACCAGGAAAGGGACTACTTCCCCTTTATGAAGGGAAAATGATTCATCAATTTACTCATACATGGGGTAAACCGAAATATTGGATAGATGAAAATGAAGGAAGGAAAGCAGTATTAAAGCGAGGGGAAAAAGATAATGGACAAATTTTAGATTATCAAAGGTATCGTTTAGGATTTAGGGATGTTGCCTCAAGTACAAATGAAAGAACAATGATTGCAACTATTGTTCCCAGAAATGTTTTTGCTGGAAACACTTTAGTAATAGCTCACCCTTTAGAAAATCTCAAAGAATTATTGTTAGCAGTTTCTATTCTCAATAGTGTTACTTGTGATTCTATGATTCGCCAAAAAGTAACTGCTCATTGCAACATGTTTTATGTTTATCAACTTCCAGTACCCAGACTAAGAGAAAAAGACCAATATTTTCAAGAAATAGTAGCAAGAGGAGCAAAACTAATTTGCACAACCCCAGAATTTGACCAACTCGCAGAAGAAGTAGGATTAATCCCCCCTAACCCCCCTTTGAAAGGGGGGAATTATGGAGTTACAGAAGAAACAGAAAGGGCAAAAATTCGAGCAGAATTAGATGGAATAATCGCCCATATTTACGGATTAACAGAAGAGGAATTTAGCCATATTCTTAGCACCTTTCCCATAGTTTCCGAAGTAACCAAACAAGCAGCATTAACAGAATATGGGAATTTTAAAGCCTAAATTGTTGTAAATTCAGTATTAGACTGAGCGAAAGCAGTGTTAACCCCCCCTAACCCCCCAGGGCTGTTTCATTTTCTCTATCAAATTATAAACTATGCCAGAATTATATATCATTGGAGGATGTAACGGTTCAGGAAAAACCACCACCGCCAAACAAATCTTACCCTATTTTTTAGATATTTATGAATACGTTAACGCCGATGAAATCGCCTCTGGTTTATCCCCCTTTCGTCCTGAAAGTGTCGCCATCCAAGCAGGAAAATTAATGATTAGATCTCTTGCGAAACCGTAAAAAACCCCACCCCAACCCTCCCCTTGGTAAGGGGAGGGAGCCCTACATTCCAAGCATTTCTCCCCCCCTTACCAAGGGGGGTAGGGGGGGTTAACACTACTTTCGCAAAAGGTCTATAGAAAGACTTAATTATTTATGTAAAAATCAAATAGACCTCTTGCGAAACCGTAAAAAAACCCCCCCAACCCCCCCCTTACTAAGGGGGGGAAAATGCTTATTTTTTCGGTCATCTCCCCCCCTTACCAAGGGGGGGTTGGGGGGGTTAACACTACTTTCGCAAGAGGTCTAATAAATTTTGCTTTTGAAACCACCTTATCTGGTAAAAATTATCTTCGCTTTCTTCAACATTGCCAAACCCAAAATTATCAAATAAACCTCATTTACTTCTGGTTAAAAAATCCTCAACTCGCCATCGCCAGAGTTAACCAAAGAGTCGCAAGCGGAGGACATAACATCCCCCAAGATGTCATCATGCGTCGTTACTATCGAGGACAAAAAAACCTCATTGAATCTTATCTCTCTTTATGTCATACTTGGATTATCTATGATAACTCTAACTTTCCCACCCAATTAATTGCTACTTATACACCAGAGCAACAAATTACCATTTATCAACCTGAAACCTTCAATAAAATACAGCAAATTAACTATGAATAATCATCAACTCAGTGAATTACATCAAAAAATAAATAAAGGCGTACAAAAAGCCATTGCTGATGCCATTGAAAAACACCAAAAATTAGGAGAATCTATAGCAGTTTGGCAAGATGGGGAAGTAGTTATTTTACCCCCCGAAAAAATCCCAACCCTTCTAAGGAAAAATTGATTCAGGGGGGAGATAATTTCTAGTATTAGCTAGATTTTTCATTAGAGTATTTTTGTATTCTTAAAAGCATAACCTTACTCCATCTTATACCAAATCCGTTTCTTAACCCCTGGTTTAAATCCCCCCCTGCCACCCCGAAGACAAGGGGGGGGCTACAAACTAATTTTAAAAGGGGTTAGAAAGGAATTTGGTATCATTAATAATTTACTGCGAATAACGTAACGCCGCCATTCGGTTATAAGTACCTGGGCAAAATTGATTAGACCTTTTGCGAAACTAAAACCAAAATCAATTTTTATATTTATTTCATGTAAAACTCTCCCTACTCCGCAACTCCGCTTCTCCCTACTAATAGACTTTTGCAAAAAGTCTATTGTGTGGGGTTGGGCGGGTTTTGATTTTAACCTAACATTGTGATGACTTGGTGCAAGGCTAAACCCGCCCCGTAAGAAATTGTGTTAATAGACCTCTTGCGAAACCCCTAATAAACCCCACCCCAACCCTCCCCGCAGGTTCGGGGAGGGAGCCGAAAAAACAAGCATTTCCTCCCTCCCTTCACAAGGGGGGGTTGGGGGGGATATAGTCTCCTCAAATCGAATTTCAACTAAGCTAAACAAAAAACCCCCCAAAAGGGAGGCAGGAAAATAACCGACAAGGAAAACAACAATGATTGTAATAATTATAGCAGTAGCCCTATTCTTAATCGCTAACTGGTTCTTCTCAGGAATTTTAGCCTTTATTCCCGCCAATTTTTTCAATTCCTTGGGAACACTTTTTTTATATAGCCTACTCTTCCTGCTATTGATCCTCTTTAGTTGGTTTTTTGGAGAATGAGTTTTTGCCGATGGGTGTGTAATAACTGCAACTCCTGTTTTGCCACCGTTTCGAGCATATAAACCACATTGTCAGGGTGCAACATTGTACCATCATTGCGACAACTGCCCAGATAACGCAGCACTACCTCCCCTTCCTCATTGATATTTTCCACACTCAGAGTATAAAGGCGATCGCGTAAATTCACTTCTTGTTTCTTCCCAGACTTAGTTTTCTTCTCCCATAAAATTTCCTCACTCCCTAAAACCCCCTCAACCCAATTTTCCCATTGCTCCTGGCATACCTTCTCCGTCGATTCAACAGTAATCAAATATTCAGCTTTTTCCAACAGACGAGTAGCGGCAGGAGCTTTCACATCCACTTCTTCAACTGCATACACAGGTAAATCTCCAGGTAAAGCACTCACCAACCGCTGACGAAACTCCTCTACTTCCAAGCGCTCAATTAACTCAAAATCAACAATTTCTCCCTCAGAAGTCGCCCCCAAAGTTAAAGCATTAGCAATAGAAATGCGCGGCCCTGGGTGAAAACCCCCAGTAAAAGAAATCGGCAAAGCTGCTCTGCGCACTACTCTATCAAACAAACGTACCAAATCCAAATGACTTACCAGGGCCATATCTCCCCGTTTTCCAAACCAAACCCGCAGACGCTGTACTCTTTCTTGTGCTGGTTGAAAATCCCCAGCGAATTGAGGAATAGCTGGCGGCTCTACCACAATATTATGACCAAAATCAGTGCCGCAAATCCCACAATGAGAGCAACCCTCAAAAGCGCAATCAGGTACAGTCGCCGCTTCTAATGCTCGCTGTAAGTCTGCTTTTAACCACTCCTTATCAATTCCTGTATTAATATGGTCCCAAGGTAAAGGAGCATCGAGAGAATTAGACCTCTTGCGAAACTCTGATAAACCCCACCCCACCCCTCCCCTTGGTAAGGGGAGGGAGCCAGTATTTTCCCCCCTTACCAAGGGGGGGTCAGGGGGGGTTAATTTCACGTTTACAGGAGGTGTATTAATTTCCCCATGCTCAAAAACATTCCACTCCCCATTTTCCACAAGACGGTATTTCCAGGATAAACCAGCAGAAGCGATCGCCTGTTCCCACGCGCTAAAAGCTTTGTCTAAATTTTCCCACCAAGCATCCATTCCCGCGCCCAATTCCCAAGCACGACGCACCACAGCAGCTAACTTGCGATCGCCGCGCCCCACAAAATCTTCCATTGCACCGATGCGCACATCAGTATAATTTACCTTAACCCCTTTCATTCCCCGAAATTCCTGGCGCAAAAGCTCTTGTTTCCTCACAAACTCAGAAGTTGAAACCGAATGCCACTGAAAAGGAGTATGAGGTTTCGGGGTAAAGTTAGAAATAGTAATATTAAAATCCAGCGGTTTACGCTTAGGCATTCGGCATTCTTGACGTAAAGTGCGCACAGTTTCCGCAATGCCAATTACATCAACATCTGTTTCTCCTGGTAAACCAATCATAAAATAGAGCTTAACCTTATCCCAACCTTGCTCAACCGCAGTTTTAATCCCTCGCAGCAACTCTTCATTAGTCAAACCTTTATTTACCACATCTCGCATCCGCTGCGTACCCGCTTCAGGAGCAAAAGTCAAGCCAGAGGTGCGCGTACCACCGATAATTTTAGCAATATTCTCATCAAACCGATCTACCCTTTGACTGGGTAGGGAGAGAGAAATATTTTCATTCTTCAGGCGGTTTCTAATTTCCATCCCCACAGCAGGAAGTGCGAGATAATCTGAACAAGAAAGAGAAAGAAGGGAAAACTCATTATAACCAGTAGCTCTCATTCCCTTTTCTATAGCATCGATCACCTGATCAGGTTCCACATCCCTTGCTGGGCGAGTCAACATCCCTGGCTGACAAAAACGACACCCTCTCGTACAACCCCGACGAATTTCTACCACCAGGCGATCGTGCACTGTTTCGATGAAAGGGACTAAACCAATAGAATAAGCAGGAATAGGAGTAGCTACCCGTCGCAAAATGCGTTGAGGTACATCAGGATGATTAGGATGGACAGAACCATCTGCGGCCAGATCGTAAAATTGAGGCACATATACCCCAGGTACTTGCGCTAAATCTAATAATAGTTCTTCCCTAGTTAAACCAGCAGCTTTCCCTTCTTCAACAATTAACCCAATTTCTGGTAGTAGTTCTTCCCCATCTCCCAATGCCACAAAATCCAAGAAATCAGCATAGGGTTCAGGGTTAGAAGTTGCAGTTTGTCCCCCCGCAAAAATTAAGGGATAATTAGTATTAGCCCGTTCTTTCCAAGTAAGGGGAATACCTGCCAAATCAAGCATTTCCAGGATATTGGTTGCTCCTAGCTCATAACTGAGACTAAAACCGAGAATATCAAAATCAGTCAGATATCTCCGTGACTCCAGCGCAAAAAGAGGAGTGTTGGTAGAGCGCAATTTTTTCCCCAAGTCAGGAGCAGGTAAATAAGTGCGATCGCATAATTGACTTGGTTGAGCATTGAGGATATTGTAGAGAATGATATGGCCCAAATTAGAAGCCCCCACCTCATAAACCTCTGGGTAAGTTAAAACCCAACGTACCTTAGCACTTTCCCACTGTTTATGGACTGCTCCCAATTCATTTCCCAGGTAACGAGCTGGTTTTAAGATATCTGGTGTAAGTATTTCTTCGATAGCAACTACCATTAGTAAGCAAACTTCCTTTTTTGAATATGGGTCTTGATAGAAGCTTAACAAAACAAGAGCAAGGGATAACCTTGCTCCTAATGGCATAGATAAATTTAATCTTTATGCAGCCAAGGGTTCCCTCAATGCTGACTCAACAGCCAACCTATTTTCCACCATTTCAAACACTTTATCTAGCTGAGTCAATTCAAAAACCATTCTTACAGAAGGAGCTATTGAGCAAATTATCAACCGTCTCCCCAAACTTTTAGCAAGATGCAAAGCTTCCACTAGCACCATCAACCCAGCACTGTCGAGAAACTCCACTTTTTTCATATCAACAATAATGATATTGTGACTCTCATTTTTTACTACCTGGGTTAGCTGTTGCTGAAATTCTCCAGCATTAGCAGCACTTACAGCACCACTAGGTTCTACAGTTCCGATTTTCGCAATCTTGACACTCCTCATCTTCTTTCTCCAATTTTTTTGATGTTTTTATTTCACACAATTCACCATTAATCTTACTTGATTTATCCCTACTCAAGATAGATTTTTTTCTGCTTCTTTTCCCCTTAAATTTCCTATCTGGTTCGGTTTCTTTTCACCACTCAGGTAAGTTTTCTTTTCACTTTCTGGATTCTTTATTTGCTCAGATTTCTTTTCCTATTTTTTCAGGTATTTTTCCTTCTCCCCCTTGTTTTACACCAACAATATTTTACTTCCAAAAATTGGTATCTCTAGGAAATCCTGGTCAACCAATCAGTATTAGTATCGTTAGTTACCTTAGCTCCTTTATTCATTTGCTCCGATTCATGTTGATATCTTACCATAAAAAATTTTTTTGTCAAGTTTTTTTTTGAGCCACCATTTGGGTTTTTGTATTTTTTTTTCTACAAAAATGCTAACAACATTGTTCCAGCCTTTCTCTATTCAATCATTCTTAAATATATTTAATTACTTCAAGTACCTTGTAAAATTAGTTACAAAAATCCCAAAAATCGAGGAAGTAGATTAGATTATGGGTGAGATAGTACTGTCACTGTAAGGTTGAAAGCAAAGAAAACAACAGAAGACACCAGGTGTATGATTAAAGATTGAGTCATTAAAAAAATAGATATGCAGTTTGCCAAACGTTTTGAGAAGATACCACCCTACCTATTTGCTGAGATAGATCGCAAAAGAGATGAATTAGTCGCAAAAGGTGTTGACATTATTAATATGGGAGTGGGAGATCCAGACCAACCTACACCCAGTCATATAGTTGAGGCAATGCACCAGGCGATCGATGATCCATCAACCCATAATTACCCACCTTACCAAGGGACAAAAGAATATCGTCAAGCTGCAGCTAACTGGATGGAAAGTCGTTTTGGGGTAAAAGGTTTAGACCCCAATACTCAAGTAGTTTCTTCTATCGGCTCAAAAGAAGCCATTCACAACACCTTTTTGGCTTTTGTGGAGTCAGGAGATTACACATTAATTCCCGATCCTGGCTATCCAGTCTATCGAACTTCTACTATTTTTGCGGGGGGCGAACCTTATACTATGCCCCTCACCCCAGAAAACAATTTTCTCCCTGATCTGGATGCTATTCCTGAAGAAGTGGCACGGAAAGCAAAGTTACTCTGGGTAAATTATCCCAATAACCCTACTGGAGCATTAGCCAGTTTGGGAGATTTTGAGAAGCTGGTGGCGTTTTGTCAAAAGTATGATATTTTATTATGTCACGACCACGCCTATTCAGAAATGGCCTATGATGGCTATAAACCACCCAGTGTGTTAGAAGTTCCTGGGGCGTTGGACGTGGCGATCGAGTTTCACAGCTTTTCTAAATCCTATAACATGACTGGGTGGCGTATTGGTTTTGTTGCAGGAAATACAACGGGAATCAAGGGCTTGGGTCAAGTTAAGACTAATATTGATTCGGGAGTGTTTAAGGCGATTCAAAGGGCAGGTATTGCAGCTTTTGCAACCAGTTCGGCAAATTTGCAACAAGTAATGTCGGTTTATCAACGTCGCCGAGATATTATAGTTGAAGGTTTAAAGTCTTTGGGTTGGCCCATTGAACCTCCTAAAGCTACTCTTTATGTGTGGGTACCTGTTCCTTCTGGTTATACTTCTACTGAGTTTGTGAGTCTGTTGTTAGACAAGTGCGGCATAATTGTTCCCCCTGGTAACGGTTATGGAGCAGCGGGGGAAGGTTTCTTCCGTATTGCGCTAACAGTAGCAGATGAGCGAATGCACGAAGCGATTAAACGGATGAAAGCAGCGGGAATACGCTACGCATAAGCTCGGTTTTATGAATAACCTAGGGGTTTGGAAACCAAACCCTTATTAATGACTAATGATTGTCAATTTTGTCCACCTACTATTTTCCTAGACATATGTGGACATATCTCCAGAAACCTACTTCCTCGGTGAATAAATAGGATTTTTCTGCTCACCCGTTCCAATGTTTACTTGCAAAGAAGGAAAATGTTCCGTGTTATCTAGTAACAT
>JADQBC010000082.1 GCA_016903655.1 Gomphosphaeria aponina SAG 52.96 = DSM 107014 | reverse complement strand
TTTAGGATTTTATCTAGTAGATACAGAAATAGAAGAAGAAAGTTTGGATTAAGATTTAATTTAATCGCTGGGATTTATAATTATGAGTTAAAACTTCAACTTCTATTAGTAGAAAATAATTAGTTTCGCAAGAGGTCTATTTTAAATTGAGCATCTGTAGTTATAAAGACTTTTAAACCATCAACCTCAAAAAATAAACCATAACTGGGCATAATAAAATACCCATTATCAATATGAATAACTTTAACCAGATTAAAGGTGATTCCTTCCCAAGTAAAATACCTATTTTCTAGGTCAATTGTGTTCACAAAAAAAAAGTTTCTAAATCAGCCTGAGTCACCTTCTAATGACCTCATCCCCCCTGATAAACTGCGTTCCCAAAGTTCACTTTTTAGCTCTTTACTGAGATAAAGAATCGGTTTTGCACATCTTGAATCATACTTAGTATTAATCCCAATATATTCAAGTCCACCGATATGATCGGCGTGCAAATGACTGGAGCGTGGAGAGAAAATCTAATATCTGAACCACAGTCAATTAAAAGATGCTTATTATTTTCCCCATAAGTAATAAATTAGCTTGAAAATTATCAGCTCCCACAGTGAAAGCAGAACCAGAACCTAAAAATAATAACTTAGTCATTTTTTTGCTCAATTTAGAAAATTGAGGTAATTGGTAAACTTCATCAAAATACCTTATAAGCGATGAACTCCAGAACAGTCTAAACCTTCGAGGAAAGAAGCGATCGCCTTTCCCGAAACTGGTTCTACCCATAATGGTGCAATTTCTGCCAAAGGTACAAGGACAAAAGCTCTTTCTCTCATGCGTGGGTGAGGAATTTGAAGGTTAGGAGTATCTAAAATTAAATTCGCCAATAAAAGTATATCTAAATCCAAAGTTCTAGGGCCAAAACGCTCCCGACGCACCCGACCAAATTGTTTTTCAATTGTTAATAAAGTAGCTAATAAATCAGTTGGGGAAAGCTGAACCTCGAGCAGAGCGCAACCATTGAGATAATCAGGTTGTGGCGGGCCCACAGGTGCAGTTTGATACCAACTAGAAACTGATTCTACCATAATTCCTGGAGTATTTCTGAGCATTTTAACAGCATTTTCCAGAATTAAAAGAGAATCCCCCAAATTGCTCCCCAAAGCGATCGCACATTTATTGTACATGATTAAATCGCACCTCCTCGACGAGGCCAGGACTTACCTTGATGGTCAAAACAGGATCTGCAAGTTCCAGGAAATGCTGCAATAAACCGTAATAACATATCCCCATCATCCCGAAAAACTGTCATCCACACAGACCAAAATCCTCTAGCTAAAGCTAGCTCTATAATTGACTCTCTCATCAACAACGTGTCATTACCCTGTAATTGTTCGAGTTTTCTCCTTGCCATTTCCCAAACTTCCCGACGTTGAAGCCAACGGCCATCGCTAGCATTGCCAGAATTAGGAATTTTGTTCAACCCAGTCAAATCAAGAGTTTTTTTCGCCCGTTGTTGTTCTAAATACGACAAAGTAGGATTTTCTCTTACAATTCCCCCTGTCAAATATTCAAAGGCACGAGCTGTATTATCTCGCTCTGGCCAATAATATTCTTCTAGCAAAACATCACTATCTCCTTTAGTTGAATTGCAATTAACACAAGCTAACAAGAAATTATCCCAATTTAACTCTTTGTCTGGATGTTTAGTTTTAGGTTGAATATGTTCTACTGCTAATCCAGCAGGAATATATCTTTCACAATAAGAACAATATTCTCCTAATCTCTGAATAAGTTCTTTTTTTGCATCTTGATATTCCCTGAACTTCTGTTGACAATTTCCCCGTTCAATCGGCCTCATTCTTCTCCCTTAATGCTGCTTGTCTTTCCATTTTCAAAAAAGCTTGGTAAGCAGGATCATTGCTAAATGGCAATGTTAATTCATCTAGTTTAATTTTCAATTTTTCTAGCTCATCACCATGAACATTTTTTGCTTCTTGCAATACCCGATAGTATTCTTCAGCCACTGCCATCATCTCTTGCCAACGCTTACTTCGCTGTGGCAAATCAACACCCATAACATTTTCAGTGATATCTTCTATACTTTGATTAACATATTCTCCAATTTGTGGGTCAAGATTAATCAATTCTCCAGGACGTAGAGACTGGATTATATGTTCTGAATGAGTTGTGGCAATAAACTGAATTTGAGGAAAAGTTCGGCGCAAGTCTTCAACAACCCGTCGCTGCCATTTTGGATGAAGATGTAAGTCAATCTCATCAATCAACACAATGCCTGGGGTTTTTTTTGCTGCTGCTTCACTTAACTGAGGGTTAAGGACTGCAGCGCGATAGGCAATGTCAGCAACCATTGCTAACATATTTCTTACTCCATCACTTAGCATTCTCCAGGGTAATGTTTTATCATTAGCAGAAACCATTATTTGATCTTGAGCAAAGTCGTAAGTTATCTTCTTGCAGTCTTCCATAGAATCGGTAACAGCTACTTTTACAGCATCAAGCACTCCAATCCCTTCTCCTCTCTGTAAAGCCACTAGTTCCATCTTTTTTAACCAGCGGACAAATAACTTTATATTCGATGCTGGATCTAAACAATCAACATATCCCATTGTCCGTGAACCAGTTTTGGCAGGTTCAACAGACTGACCTCTTTTTTGCAACCAGAGACGACCCGTGCCATAATAAGCAATTAATGGTAATAAAACATCTTCTCCCTGACTAACTTGTTTTTGCAGTTGTTTTGATAGTTTTATAATTTCTCTGGCATCTTTGCGATCAATGGGTTTGTTTTGTATCTCTAGTGTTCTTTTCCACTCCATTGCTTCCCCATTTACAGTACCTTTACAAGTAACAGAAACAGGATATTGTGGCTCATTTGTATAAGTTTGTCCTTTTTGATAACTTACTTGACGTATTTCATGAGGAAAAATCGGGCGAGATTTACTCCCATCAATCCCTAAAAACCATGTACCCATACCCACTGCCAAGGCATCAAGAATAGCAGTTTTTCCCGTGCCATTATTTCCAATTAGCAGGGAAAACTGGTCAGAAAATTCAAAGCTTTGCCGCTCAAAACCCTTGAAATTTTCTACTTCGAGACTGTGAATTTTCATATTAACATCGAGATAATGCCAACAAATTGACAAAATTAGAAAGCATAGCCAGTCCATTCTCAGATGATTTTTCTGGGTGAAACTGCACCGCCATCAGATTATCACGGGCGATCGCCGCTGTTACTTGTTGCGTTCCATGTT
The DNA here is from genome assembly GCA_016903655.1 of Gomphosphaeria aponina SAG 52.96 = DSM 107014. GTDB lineage: Bacteria > Cyanobacteriota > Cyanobacteriia > Cyanobacteriales > Gomphosphaeriaceae > Gomphosphaeria > Gomphosphaeria aponina. The sequence continues at coordinate 16,757 of JADQBC010000082.1, read as the reverse complement.
TCACCATCGCCGCTCTGATGGAAGTATCCACTGGGTCAACATAATAGGAGTGGACAAAATAAACATAAGGATGAGAAGATAAACCCCGCCATAAAGGAATTTGGGGTTGAGTATATTCCAATTGATTCCAGCCCATGTGGGGAATCGTAATTCCTTCCTCCCAACGAAAACGACGCACATGACCTGGAATAATACCTAAACCTGGTTCTGTCCCTTCTTCTGAACTTGTCATCAGAATTTGTAGCCCCAAACAAATACCCAAAAACGGTTTACCACTGTTTATTGCTGCTTTAATGGGAGCAACTAAATGGCGATCGCGTAAATTTTGCACCGCTGGATCAAATGAACCCACCCCAGGTAACACTACAGCATCTGCCTTTTCAATATCTCTAGGTGAATCTGTTACTTCAGGCGTAACACCCGCTTGCTCTAAACCTTTACAAGCAGAGTGCAGATTTCCCATGTCATAATCAATTACAGCAATTTTTACCATATTACTTCCCATGCCCAAAAAAATCCTTCTCACTTCTTTCAATACCTGGCTACCCCATCAGTCATCCAACTCAAGCGATGATTTATTAATCAAATTCCAAAATCTTGCTCATCAGTATAACTTAATTTTTGCCAGACAACTGCCCGTAGATATTGGTCGAGCTAGTGAAAGAGCAATTAAATACATTAAATACAAACACCCCAATGTCGTAATTTGTTGCGGCATGGCAGAGTCTCGTTATCAACTAACTCTAGAATCAAATGCCACCTGGACTAACGATAAAATCAACACTTCAGTTAACTTAAATCAATTACTTTCCTCCCTATCTTATACAGCCATTAGTCATAATGCGGGAAAATTCGTCTGTGAAGGTTTATATTATCAAGTTTTAAAAGAACTCCTCCCTTCTCCAACTCAATGTATTTTTGTACATATTCCAGTCATTACTTATACCAATTTACCCAAAATTTTAACAGATTTTCTGATGATCATTGAAAATCTTAGTTAATCAAAATTAAGTTACTTTAAAAATCACTTTAATTGTTCTAATTCCCTTTTTACCCGTTCATATTCAGCTTCAATTTTAGCAATAATTTCATTGACCTCAACCCAAATTTTTGCCGTAGCTAAATTTTCCAGTTCAATACAAAGTTTAGCCAGATTTAAAGCCCCTAACAAAGCACTACTAGACTTCCAGGTATGAGCCACCATTTCCAGCCCTTGAGCATCTGTTTTCTCAGTAGCAATCTTAATATTTTTCAAATACAAAGAAGAATCTTCCAGATAAGAATCAATCACAGCAGATAATTCCAAAGGATCATCGCCGATCATGTTTTGTATTTCTTGAATCGCCGTCAAATCAATCGCCTTTATAGACACGGGTGAATTTTCACTAACAGATTTAGACTTATTCAAACTAGCCACTAACTCTTGAACTCGAATAGGTTTACTAATATAATCATCCATCCCAGCCTCTAAACATCTCTCTTGATCTCCTTCCATTGCATTAGCAGTCATGGCAATAATTCGCGGCGGTTTAGCCAGCTTTTTTATTTCTTTTGTTGCCGTAATGCCATCCATTTCTGGCATCACTATATCCATCAAAATTAGATCATATTCCTGACGTTCTAAAGCACTAAGCACCTCCAGTCCATTACTAGCAATATCAGCCCGATACCCCATGCGCTCCAGTAACTTTAAAGCCAATTGTTGATTAACTATATTATCTTCTGCTAGTAAAATCCGCCAAGGATTTTTTGCCGCCATTTGGGGATCTATTTTCAGATATTCCGCACTAGATCTGGTTGTTCTAATGGGTTGTCCACTAATCACCTGAATTAAAGTATTATACAGCAGAGATTGCCTCACGGGTTTATTTAAAAAAGCCGCAAAATTTGCCTGCTCTTCCGCCTTTTCTGGTTTCCCCATAGACGTTAACATAATTAAAGGCAATTTTTGATAATTTGGGATTTTGTGGATTTCTTTGCCTAAGGTTAAACCATCCATACCAGGCATTTGCATATCCAGAATAGCTAGGTCAATTTTCTCTTTTTGAGACAGAAAATCTAAAGCCTCAAAACCTGAATTTACTACTTCAGGACTCATCCCCCAAGACTCTGTTTGCAGAGTAAGAATTTGTCGATTAGTGGCGTTATCATCCACAATTAATACTCGCTTTTGGGCTAATTGGAGTGGCGTAAGTGGCAACTCACAAGCAAGTTCATTAGAAGAAGAGACAACTACATTAAAATAAAAAGTTGAGCCTACTCCCACCATGCTCTCCACCCAAATTGTCCCTCCCATTAATTCACTTAATCTTTTTGAAATTGCTAAACCCAGTCCCGTTCCCCCATAATTGCGAGTAGTAGAAGCGTCTGCTTGAGTAAAAGATTTAAACAGATGATTTATTTGCTCTGCAGAAATACCAATTCCTGTATCTTTGATAGCAAAACAAAGTTCTATTGCTCTTTCACCCAATATCGATGAAGAAACGGCAACAGTAACTTCTCCTTCGTGAGTAAATTTAACTGCATTACTCAATAAGTTAACTAAAATTTGCCGTAATCTAGTCACATCCCCAATTACTAAATTGGGAGTTTCAGAAGGCAAAAAATAAGCAAGTTCTAATTGTTTTTCTGCTGCTTTCGGGGCTAATAAATCTAAAGCTTCTTCAATACAAGTTCTTAATTCAAAAGGTTGTTCTTCTAATTCTAGTTTCCCCGACTCAATTTTGGAAAAGTCGAGAATATCATTAATAATAGTTAGTAATGACTCGCCACTATGACGAATGGTTTCTGTATATTGGCGCTGTTCTGGAGTTAATGGAGTGTCTAATAATAAGCCTGTCATGCCAATTACACCATTCATGGGCGTGCGAATTTCGTGGCTCATATTCGCCAGAAATTCTGATTTCATCTTCGTCGCAGATTCAGCTTCTTTTAAAGCTGCTTCCAGTTCAGTATTTTTGCCTTGTAATTTACTGGCTAGTAAGTCTGTTTCTTTTTGCAATTCCACCAATTCATTAATATATTTTTCCAGATCACCCACTGTTGGCCGAAAGATAAATAATGCTTCTGAAACTAAAAGAATTAAAGTAATAATGAGGATAGAAATCTCAATCTTTTTTATCGTTTCTACTCTCACTTTTGCTTCCTTATCGTATTGGAAGACAATTGCATCCATCCCTTCTAAAAAAGCTGCTTCATGGGCTAGTATTTTTGCTAACAAAGGAGAATTATCCCCAGTTTGATTCTTAAGTAGTCCTTTAGCTGCATCGAGCATGGCTTGAAAATGACTTTCAATTTCAGCAAACATTCGCCTAATTTGCTCACTGTTGTTTCCTGGTAATCCTAATTGCTCGTCACCTTGCTGTAATCCAAGATGCGAACGTTCCCAAAGAGCGATCGCCTCTTCCAACTCTTGTAATCTTACTTGCACCTCAGTATTATTAGGAGCATGGTCCATAGCCAAAGCAGCTTTTGTCAATTTTTGACTCAACATCCGCTGACGACCAGCAATATTAATTACCCGCGAATCATTTTCTTGTTGATGAAGCGATCGCTGTACGGTCAACTGAGAAAAAATTGACAACAAGGCAATAGCAGACAGGGCTACAATATACTTAAGTTTCATCGGATTAACTGGAGACGGCTGGTGAGTTCGGTTGACAATCATAATTTTCTAATAATAAATTTTTATTCTACTTCTTTGAAAACCCTACTTTTAACAATCTTTTTGTGGATTTAAAAATAATAAATTAGCTTCTATTTCTGAGCGCACTTGCGGACTAACATGACACTCACTCTTGAGACACTCCACTAAAAATAGATTAGCATGATAATATTTTTGCCATAATTCCTGCTGTTGTTCACTGCGTTGCCAATGATGACCTATTTGACGCTGCTCAATTAACATCAACCGCAACTGTTTCGCCCAATTTTCCCCATTTTTTTCCCACCACTTTTTAGTTTTTTCTATTCCTTCTCCCCAATCTGGTAATTGCTCTTTCAGATTTTTTAGGCTTACTTTTAACTCTGCAGCTAGTTGAAACCTATTTTCTAAATCCAGAGCAAAAAATAAATTTAAAAGTCCCTCAATTTTTGGATTTTTTCCCAAATTCAAGCAGATAGCAAAAATGCGAGCCAAAGCCAAATCTAAAGCCAATTCTTCACAAAGATTACTCACAAAATTCTCATCAATTGACGTAGCCAAATTCAAATCTCTATTCTCCTCAAATAAAGTTAAATAAAAAGCTCTTACAGCCGCCTTTTTCCGAGAAACTTTTAGAGATTCAACTTTCTGATTAATCAAACTCAGAAAATTAGCCAAATCCCCATCAAGCTCAACAATTCCATCTACCTGTTTTTTAATTTCTTGCAAGAGAAAATCCGCTCTTGGCAACATACTCACAGTTAAAATAATTACTTCTCGCCAACGGTTATCCAGAGCATAACTGCCTAAATGACTCAAAGTTGTGTGTAAAAATTGAGGCGGAGTAGCCACAAATTTTCTGGCAGTCAAATATTCTTGAAAAGTGAGATGGGAAAATGAATAAATTTCCCTCGCTTGTTCTACTAATAATCCATGTTGTATTTGAAGACTTTTCAGCACTGCTTCCCCATTTAACCACAAAGTTTCTGGATCATCACTCCCATTAGGTAAGCTCCCCAGATACTCTTCAATGATATAAATTAATTCACTCTTTTCAAAAAAGTAATTTCCCGCCGCCAAATTAGTAGCAGCAATTTCACAAAGCAACTTAATTTTATCAGGCAAAGATAACTCACAATAAATTTCATCTCGCATCACGCCCCGACTCAAGTCCCAACGTACCAATAAAATATCTAAGCCAATTTGATAAATTTTAGCTCTTTTAGTAGGAAAAATAGCCCGCTCTTTAAACACTGAACAAATTAAATTGAGTAAAATAGGAGTAATAACCAAATCACGAATTGATAGATTTGCTTGTAAATCTAACTGTTGGAGAAATTGTTCTGCTAAATTGAGTCCTTCTGCTTTACTTTTTGCTGTCGCCATAAACCATTTCTGCACAAAAGTTTCAACTTGTGCCTGGTTAAAATCAGCTATTTCCACATAATTAAAACCCCGAAAATAGTATTGTTGCGCCCCAATTCGACTGGTAATAATAATCTGATTCTTCAAATATACCTGAGCAAATTTATCAATTTCTTTGACAATTTCCTCTTTATTTTTCAGGGAAACTTCATCTAAACCATCTAACAATAACAGTACCTTTCCTGACTCCAGAATTTTTTTTACTTGCTCTTGAGATAAACCACAATTTAGACCAAGATTTTTCAGATAATTAAAGAGGCTAAACTGCTCCTCATTTTCCCCTTCAATCACCAAAATTCCCAATTGGATAAAAATAGGAATACAATCACTTTTATAAAAGCCTTGAATACATTCTAGGGCAATATTTTGTAAAAAAGTACTCTTCCCACATCCAGGTTTTCCTAAAATCATCAGCTTACAATGTTGCGCAACAATTTCCATCCCTAGTATGGTTTCCCTTTCTTCCATCAAACGATTAAAACCCCTGGGAGTTTTTTGCAAGTCTTCTACTTCTAACCAGCGCTCATTGGTCAGTTGTGGAATAATATTTACATTTGTATAGACTTGCTCCAAATAGAGAGGTTGAGTTATCTCCAGGGATGATTGCAAAGTACCACACTGAGTCTCAATTTGGGGCTGAAGTTGCGATCGCATTTCTAACACCCACTGCTCTACTTCCCAACTCTTATTTTTTCTCAAAATTTGCTTTTCTGCCACGGCAATTTCAGGTAAATCTGCAATCTCTTCCCATTTTAGGTCGAGCTTAAAGCAAATCTCTATAAACAAATGGCGCTCAATGGGTCTGCCTGTAAAAAATTTCCAGATAGACTGGCGAGTTGACAAACCTACTTCTGTGGCTAAGTATTCCTGTGTCCATCCTGTCCGTTCAAACCTTTGTTTTGCTTGAGCAATACCTGTTTCAGACGCTTTAATTGATCGCTTTGCCATTACTTAAGTGATTAACTAAACTAAGTATAGTGTACCCAAAAATTTAGATAATCATGTCACTGTTAATTGTTAATTATTAATTCTTAATTATCCATCAACCATCAACAATAATTGATGTTGTTGCCAAAGAGACTGATACAAACCAGGTTTTTCAACCAACTGAGAGTGAGTACCACTTTGAACAATTTCCCCATGATCCATCACCAAAATTTTATCAGCAGTAGCAGCAGCAGACAATTGATGGGAGATAAAAATAACAGTCTTACTTTTTTCAGTAGAAAGATAATTTAAAATCCGAGTAGCAGTTTGATTATCCACACTAGAAAGAGCATCATCTAAAATTAAAATAGGAGCAGCCATCAACAGCGCACGAGCTAAAGAAGTTCGTTGGCGCTGTCCCCCAGAAAGAGTAATTCCCCTTTCCCCCACCATCGTCTCATATTGTTGGGGAAAATTCAGAACTTCCTCGTGAATTTGAGCTTGTACAGCAGCAGCAACCACCTCCTGTTTTTCCCTCAAAGGATCACCATAACGAATATTATTTTCAATCGTAATCCCAAACAGAAAACTATCTTGAGGAACATAGGACATAGAAGAGCGCAAATCAGATAATTTTAGCTTCGTCACATCCAAACCATCCAGAAACAACTGCCCTTCAGGAATATCTAATAACCGAGGAAAAGCATTAGCTAGAGTCGATTTACCCGAACCAATCGGCCCCACAATTGCCACAGTTTCTCCAGCAGTAATAGTAAAATTAAGATTTTTGATAGCAGGATTTTTTGCCCCAGGATAAGTATAAGTTAATCCACGAGCAGTTATTTCCCCTTTAACTTTAGCTTTGGGTAAAGAATAGGCAGAGGGAGCATCTTCTATCTTAGTTTCAGCATTTAAAATCGCTTCAATGCGGTCAATACTAACTTCCCCCCGCTGATAAGCAGTAATAGTAAAACCCAACAAAGCCGTAGGAAATACTAAACGTTCAACAAAAATAATTAAAGCAACAAAATCCCCAATAGTAATTATGCCACTTTCAATAGTACCAGAACCCCAGATTAGCAAAACCAATAAACTCAGATAAGAAAGACCTTCCACCAGAGGAAATAACAAATTTCTCGTTCTTGCCAGCTTGAGATTAGCCTGTAATAACCGACGATTTTTCTGCGCAAAAGCCAAACGCTCCTGAGTTTCTTGAGCATAGATTTTAATTAAAGCCATGCCACTCATATCTTCTGTGATTAAACTACTCAAATCAGAGAGTTTTTCCTGCACATCTTGCTGTTGTTGTCGCAGTTTCCCACTAAAAAGCTGCACCGCGATCAACATCAGCGGATAAACAGCGATCGCCATTAAACTCAGACGAGCATTAATCGACAGCATCACAGGTAAAGTTAAACTATAAGCAAAAAAAGTATTCACCAAGCTCAACAGTGCAAAACCCAGCAGACTCCGCACACTATCCACATCGCTAGTTGCTCGACTCATCAAATCTCCCGAATTATTAATGGCAAAATAAGACACATCGAGCCGCAACAAATGTTGAAATATTTTTTGTTTTAAGTCAAATTCCACCAACCTCCCAATGCCGAATATATAAATGCGGGAGAACATCCGTATTGCCCACATCACACAGGCTAAAATCAAAATCAGCAACACATAACCCCAAAGCTGCTCATAGTTAAACCCCTGCCCTAGAGCATCGATACTATCCCGCATTAAAAGAGGCAGATAAACACCAACAGCATTAACCAGAAATAACGCAATAATTCCCAAAATTACCTGTTGTCTATGGGGACGCAGATAAGCTCCTAATTGTTTTACACGTGAATTAGCCATGTTATTTTTTTTGCCCCAATTGATCTCACTCGCCTTTTTAAGTTATTCTATCTAACTATTGGGCTAGTTTTGAGAGTTTGCTTATACTTTTATACTACATAAAACCAGCCTCAACAAAAGTAAATCACCAGAAAAATGCTCCCAATGGCTGTAAGTGCTTCCCACCTCAACCAATGGCGTGACCCAAGAGAAGACATAGTTATCCTTTGTGTCCGCTGGTATCTTTCTTATTCATTAAGCTATCGCCAGTTGGAACAAATTATGCTCAAACGTGGGTTGAGCATCCAAGCTTCCACATTTTACCGTTTGGTGCGGGATTACTCCAGAACTTGCCAACAATCCCAGGCCTCTACACTCAGTTTTCACTCCTGGCGAGTAGTGCAAACATTTGTCAATCTTCAAGGAAATTGGAAATTTTTATACCGAGCAGTAGATCCTGATGGCAACACCTTAGATTTTTTCTTGCTATCTCAAGCAAATCCTGCAGAAGCTACAAAATTCTTTGCAGCAGTTTTTAATGAATCTTCCCCTGAATTACTCCATCCAAGACAGATGGCTCACCAAAAAATTAAAAACCAAAAATTTAATAGCTTTACTCAAAAAATTCAGGAGAAATTTAAGCTGAAATTAAGCTTAGGAATGATTTATAGTTTACTATTTTTTCTCGGTTCAAATTCTGGAGTATTTTTCCTGAAAACAGAGCCAAATTCTTTGAAAGAATCTAATCAGAATTTGTCTCAGCTTTCAGTGTCAGTAAATCATGAAGAGTTATTAACAGATGAATTGCCCAAAGATACCACCGCTTTGGCATCTCTCCAAACAGCAGAAAAAGCATTTTTAGACACCATTGCCTGGGCAGAAGGAACATTACATTCTGATGGCTATCGCACCTTATTTGGCGGAAAAGTAATTGAAGATTTAAGCAAGCATCCTAACATTTGCGTTCCTTATTTAGCAAAGGGTAGAAGAAATTGTTCTACCGCTTTCGGAAGATATCAAATTCTCAACTTTAACAGCGAAGGAATGTCTTTTGAACCAGCAGAACAAGATAAATGGGCGATCGCCAAACTTCAACAAATTGGCGTTCTCTCTCAAATCCACACTGGTAATATTGAAGCAGCAATTATTGGTTCTTGCAAGGTTTGGAGTTCTCTTCCTTGTCACCGCGATGATGCTCATGGCTATTATGGACAACCCACTAAACCCATGACTGCTTTAATCTCTAAGTATCAAGAAAGATTGAAACTTTATGAATAGTTAATAGTTAATGACTATCAACCATCAACTATCAACTATCAACTATCAACTATCAACCATCAACTATCAACTATCAACTATCAACCATCAATAGGGAAATATAAATTACCTCTGTATTCCCAGCCAATACCTTTAGGGTCTCGACTTTGACTCCACTGAGTAAAATCAGGAGAAGAACGCATTTTCGTCAAAAGTTTATCACCGCAATGGAATCGCTGACATAATTGTCTGCCTGAAAATGGTTTCATTTTCTCCTCAATTGGCGATAAGGGGAAATAGCTACCATTTTTATACTCCCAAGGGACACCCAGGGGATCTCTGGTTGTACTCCACTTGGCAAACTCAGGGGAAGAACGCATATTTGTCAAGAGTCTGTCACCGCACCGAAACCGCTGGCAGATTTCCCTTCCCGAATAAGGGCGTGTCGAACCAGACAAGGCGGCGACGTTGGTATTGACCTTCTTAGGCATTTTCTCTTTTTCAACCATGACTACATCAGGTTTTTTAGGCTCTTTAACCCGCATAATTTCTTCCGTTTCCTCAGACTGTACAGATTCCAGAGTAAAACCAGGTAGTAGATCCTGATCACTATACAAACCCTTTTCCTGGTGAAAACGAATAATCGACTCCCCATTATACCAATCTAAAGCACTCCGTACCCAAAACCACCCAGGTTGTGGGGATTTCTCGAGACAAACTTCTGTTTTTTTCTCCCCTTTCGGAGTAATTAAGTAATGAGTGGGATTAAATGCACCTCGCTCCACAATTTTTCTCAGTTCCCCTCTTTTTCTGGGGGGAGCGCAGTTAAAGCAATATATCGGTCTTCTGCCTGGATAACACTCGCGGGTGACTAGCTGCTCACATTTAGCGCAAACAAAAGTAATCGGGCGAGTGTGAATCGTACGGGCGTGGGAGCGGACAATATAAGTTTGAGACGGCATTTTAGCAACACATTAAATCTACTCAAATCAAGAAAAACAAAGGTTTAGCGACGTTTCATTGCTTTTTTAATCGCTTCAATGACAGTTTCAATCGCCTGAACCCTAGCATAGTATTTGTCATTACCTGCCAGAATTGTCCAGGGAGCGGCTGGGGTACTGGTGCGAGCAATGGCATGATTAACAGCCACTTCGTACAGATGCCATTTTTCTCGATTACGCCAATCTTCCTCAGTCAGTTTATAATCTTTAAAATCATCATCCTTACGTTCTTCAAAGCGACGTAGCTGTTCTTCTGGACTAATATGGAGCCAGAATTTTACGAGAACATAGCTCGCACTGGTGAGCATAGCTTCAAACTCGTTAATTTCTCCATAAGCACGTCGCCATTCAACCTCAGTAGCAAAACCTTCTACCCGCTCAACCAAAACTCTTCCATACCAAGTACGGTCAAAAATTCCAATACTACCTGCCCCAGGCAACCGTCGCCAGAAACGCCACAGATAATGATATTGTTTCTCTTCCGTCGTGGGGGCGCTAAAAGCATTAACTTGATAACTACGGGGGTCTAAAATATCAGTCAGGCGTTTAATTGCGCCCCCCTTACCAGCAGCATCCCAACCTTCAAATAAAATTAGTACTGGTATGTTCTGTTGGTGAATAACTAACTGAAGTTTGCGCAACTCTAATTGTGCTTGTCTGAGTCTTTGTTTATACTCCTCCCGATTGAGTTGAAGACTTAAATCCACTTTTGCCAGAAAATCAGGTTCTGTCGGCAGGAGTTTTTCTTGAGGTGGTAGAGCAGGGATTTCTGGTAAAATAAGCTGACGACGGTCTAGAGCTTCTGTAATAGTTGCTACCAACTGAGAGAGAACCTTGATCCTCGTCCAGCGATCGCAGTTTCCTTCCACCAAAGTCCAGGGAGCCGCTCCTGTGCTGGTATAAGTCAGCATTTCTTCAGCCAAAGCAGCATATTCGTTATAACGTTTCGCTTGTTGCCAATCTTCTTTGCGCACCCGCCAAGCTTCGAGTTCATCTTGCTCATATTTTTCCAGACGACGCTTCAACTCCTTGCGGCTCAAATGAACCCAAAATTTAGCGATCACTGCCCCATCTTCCACCAACTGACGTTCAAAAAAATTAATTTGCCCCATCACTATTGGCGACTGCTCTGCTGGCAACTTTTCAAAGAGGCGATCTTCTAAAATATGGGTGTACCAACTGTGATAGAAAAAAGCCATACTTCCCGCTCTTGGGAGTTTCTGCCAAAACCGCCAGAGGAAAGGATAACGTTGTTCCTCCGCTGTTGGGGTTAAAATGGGATGAACTGCAAAGCCGCGCGGGTCCATGTAGTTGATGATTTTTTTCACTAAAGCCCCTTTTCCCGCTGCTGCCCAGCCTTCTAGGACTACAATTACAGGAAGTTTTTGCTGCCAACAAGCATTTTGCAGCGAGCGCAACTGCCGCATTAATTCTTCTATCTGGGATTTATAAGTTGCTTTATCGAGAGAAAGGTCTAAATCTAAATTATCTAGCATTATCGAACCGATAGGTATGTTCTGAGTTATAAAGTATAAAGGACAAAGGCCAAGTCAAAAGTCAAAAATTACACCAAATAGGCGCACATTTAAATAAATTTTAACAGGAGTTGAAGGTGTCCCAAGGCAAACAAACAATTTTAGTCACGGGCGGTGCTGGTTATATTGGTTCTCATGCAGTTAAGGCACTCCAACAGGCACTTTACGATGTCATCGTTTTCGATAATTTATCCTACGGACATCCAGAAATAGTTCAGGATGTCCTCAAAGCAGAATTAATCGTGGGGGATACCAGCGATCGCTCTCTTCTCGATCAGCTTTTTTCTTCCCGTCACATCGCCGCTGTCATGCACTTTGCCGCTTACATTGCTGTTGGCGAGTCTGTCACTGAACCTGCCAAATACTATCATAACAATGTTGTTGGCACCCTTACCCTACTCGAAGCAATGTTAGCTGCTAGGGTGAATAAGTTTGTCTTCTCCTCTACTTGTGCCATTTACGGCATGCCTCAAGCAATTCCCATGACCGAATCCCATCCTCACAATCCCCTTAGTCCCTATGCTAGCTCTAAGGAGATGATTGAGCGCATTTTAGCTGATTTTGATGGGGCTTATGGTCTCAAATCCGTTGCCTTCCGTTATTTTAACGCTTCTGGTGCTGATCCGAGTGGCACTCTGGGGGAAGATCATCACCCAGAAACCCATCTTATTCCTCTTGCTCTCTTAACTGCACTTAAAAAACGTCAATCTTTATCAATTTTTGGCACTGACTATCCTACTCCTGATGGTACAGCCTTGCGAGATTATATCCATGTTAATGATTTAGCCTCAGCCCATGTTTTGGGCTTAGAATATCTTTTGCAGGGGGGGAAAAGTGAGGTTTTTAATTTAGGAAATGGTAATGGTTTTTCTGTCCGCGAAGTCATAGAAACTGCTCGGAAAATTACAGGGAAAGAAATTCCTGTTACGATAAGCGATCGCCGTCCTGGAGATGCTCCTATTCTTGTGGGTAGCAGTGATCTTGCTCGCCAAATTCTCGGTTGGAATCCTCAATATCCTGACCTTAATACTATCATCAATCACGCCTGGAATTGGCATCAAAAACGTCATGGATAGTTCATGGTTGATGGTTGATAGTTGATAGTTGATAGTTAAACCATTAACCATTAACCATTAACCATTAACCATTAACTATTAAGCTACTTGATAACGACTGGTTAATTTATCCAACTGCTGGATTAGCAAACTGAGGAATAAACCCACATCAGTGACAATACCCACAGATTCAATTGAACCGCGATCGCTTAATTTTGTTACCACTGCTGGATTAATATCCACGCATACTAACTTTACTCCCGCAGGTGTCATATTCCCTACCCCAATGGCATGGAGCATTGTCGAAAGCATTAAAATTAAATCCGCCCCTTTGATCAGTTGAGCATACTCTGCTTGCGCTTTAATTAAGTCCATTTGGGTGTCTGGTAAAGGGCCATCATCTCGGATGGAACCAGCTAAAGCAAACGGTACATGGTTTTTTATACATTCATACATCACGCCCCTGGTCAAAACTCCCTGTTCCACTGCATTAGCAATACTACCACAGCGGCGAATAGTGTTAATTACCTTCAAGTGATGGCGATGGCCACCATGAACGGGGATACCTCGCTGCATATCCATTCCCAGAGACGTTCCCATTATTGCTTGTTCCATATCGTGAACAGCGATCGCATTTCCCCCTAACAACGCCTGCACGTAACCTTCACGAATTAAGTGAGATAAGTGGGCTGCTCCTCCTGTATGAATTACTACAGGGCCTGCCGTTACAACTACTTTCCCCCCTTGATCACGAATATGGCGCATTTCCCAAGCAATTTGTTCTACGAGTAATTCTACTCGGCGTTCACTAGAAACCCCAGAACCCATAAAACTAAACTCTTCATTCTTTTTCCCCTCTCGCGAATCCATTTTTCTGGCGGTGCGGATCCCATCCACTCCCACCATCACGCGATCGCCTACTTGTAAATCCCGCAGTATCTTACACTCGGCTTTCATGCCTGATGGAGTTTCTCCTACTACTATTGCCCCATCCATCCGCTGATTTTCCACTAGCACCCATTCACAATTTACTCGCACTTCTGTGGGATAAATAGTACTTACATAAAAATCATCTGGCGCTACACCTGCTTGGGTAACAACCTGGGTATTAACATCGCAAATTTCTTGCGGAGGAGCGATCGCTCCTAAATCAATCAACTGAGTCATAATATCTTCCATGACTTGATGGGAAGGAGCGAATATTCTCACATCTGCCACAGAAATACTTTGTTTTTCTATGCCTAAATTAAAGTTTAATACCTTGAAACTGCCACCTTCTTCTTCTACTAAGTCTAAGGCTCGGTTCATAATTCCCGCATCTAGCAGATGTCCTTCAAGGCGAATTGTTCTGGTTTCTACTGGTTCATTAGCGTGAACATCTTCTAAAACTGGCTCAGTAACACGTAATGTCAGACATTTAGCAGCACCCCCTGCTTTCAGAAATTCTGTTAAGGGAGTTTCAATTACCTGAAAACCCACATCAGCGAGTCGCACTTTTAAGTAGTCACTCACCTTATTCATAACCACAATAGAGTTAATATTGACCGCATTGCAAGCAAAATTCACCGCATCTGGTTCTTCTATGGGAATACGTTTCTCTTCTGGTACTCGCATTTCAATCAAGCGGTTGGAGTAACCATCAAAAGCTGGGGGATAATAGAGAAGATAACCCCCAGTGAGGGGACAGAAACAAGTATCCAAGTGATAGAAGCGCTCATCTGTTAATCTGAGTGAAAGGACTTCAATATCTAACCATTTGGCGAGATAGGAGTGGGAGTACAGTTCTGAACGGAAACCATATCCCGCCCACAACCAGCGTCCTTCCCTGTCTAACAGCGCATCACCTGCACCTTCAAAGGGTAAATCTTTGGGCAGTTCATAGACATTAAACCCTTGTTGTGCAAACCACTCTTTAAAATAGGGTTCTTCCCCTTGACGTTCTTTGTGGTAAAATCGGCTAATTACTACATTATTCCCTAACACCAGTCCTGCATTAGCAGTAAATACCATATCTGGCCAACCCTTTTGAGGCCCGACTAAATCTACAATTGCATTATCTTTGAGAATGTGGTAGAGTTTGTTCCATTGTTCCACAGCGCGAGCGCGTGAAGACTTGTGAACGTTCCCATCCATCCAAGGATTAATCACATAATCCACATCGTAATGGTCAGGAGCGCACATTAAAAATCTAATTGTTTCAGTCATGCTTTTATGAGCGGATATTTTTTAAACACCAATACACCATTATATAATGAATCATGGATCATGGATCATGAATCATGTAAGGGTTTGTTGGCCAATGACCAATGACTAATGACTATAATTAAATGAAAATTGCCACTTGGAATGTTAATTCAATTCGTACTCGTCAACAACAAGTTATTAATTGGTTAGAGCATAATTCTATAGATGTTTTATGCTTACAAGAAACCAAAGTAATAGATAAAAATTTCCCTCAAACTCCTTTTGAGGAATTGGGTTATAATCTTTATGTTTCTGGACAAAAAGCTTATAACGGAGTAGCTATTTTTACTCGTCATCCCTTAGAGGATATTAGCACAGGTTTTGCTCCCATTGTTGGGGAGACTTTAGCAGGAGATTTCGATGAACAAAAGCGAGTCATCACAGGAGTAATTGATACTGTAAGAATAGTCAACCTTTATGTTCCTAATGGTTCTGCCATTGATAGTGATAAATATGATTATAAACTGGGCTGGTTAGCAGTTTTGCGGGAATATTTACAAAAGTTGCTAACTGAACAAACAAGAGAAATATGTGTTTGTGGAGATTTTAATATTGCCTTAGAAGATCAGGATATTTATGAACCCAAAGGAAAAGAAAAACACATCATGTCATCGCCATTAGAACGGGAAGCATTAAAGCAAATTTTAGCCCTTGGTTTGCAGGATGTTTTCCGCAAATTTACCCCAGAAGGAGGACATTTTAGTTGGTGGGACTACCGTTCTGGTGGTTTTAGTCGTAACCGAGGTTGGAGAATTGATCATCATTATCTTACCCCTAAACTTTATGAACAAGCAATTAGTTGTTATATTGACATCAAACCCAGAAAGCAAATACAACCCAGCGATCATGCTCCCGTAATTGTTGAATTTTAGTAGTAGTAAATTTTTTGACAAAAAAAACAACATGGGGTGCAAGCCTTGCACCCCAATCATGCCATAATTCCAATAACCTCGGCTCAAATATACATTACTACAGTAAAACTCTGGGGAAAATGCTTATTTTTTCGGTCATCAGGGGGGGTTGGGGGGTTTTTTACGGTTTCGCCAGAGATCATTAAACTAAGTCAGAGAGTCACCTCTCTGACTCGTCTTCAAAACCGTGCGTGCTACTTTCGCATCACACGGCTTCTCTGAGATACGTGCCTTTACACGGGCACAATTCAGACTGCCATCTCTGGCTGTCTTATCATCATGGCAATGTCTATGAAGAAGTTGCAAGTTGGAGTAAGTATCCTTACCACCTTTGCCCTTCGGTATTATGTGGTCAACTTCCATTAAGTCTCCATCTCTGAATGTGAGTCCGCAATGTGCGCATTTACCTTTCTGTTTCTTAAGCAATGTGGCTACTCGGGTGCTTACTTCTGGGTGTTTACCCATTCGTGATGCCCAATATGTCAAATCTCCATCAAATGGGGACTTATTGCCTTTTACTTTTACGTGTCTTACTATGGGAGTTTCAGCGTGTCTGTACAGTTTCATACCTCCTTCTTTATCGCTTCTGGTGCTGAATGTCCAGTGATTACCACCATGAGTATGCCAATATTTTCTAGCTACCCAGGTTTTGGATTTCATGGGATGTCGTCTTTCCCCCCATCTTTTCAGTTGGCTATAGATTATATTGTCGCACTCTGAGTAAGTCTCTTTGCTCACCACCGTACTGTAATAATTACTCCAACCCCGTATAATGGGATTCAGTTGTTTTATTAATGCTTCCTGTGGTGTGCAGTTGTGCTTGTCAATGACCTCTCCAACTTTCTTGATGTGAGTCTTGACTTTTTCTTTTGAGGGGGTTATTATGGTTTTGAAACCTAGCAATTCACCCTGTGTTGATTTAC
>JADQBC010000055.1 GCA_016903655.1 Gomphosphaeria aponina SAG 52.96 = DSM 107014 | reverse complement strand
ACTCTGAATTAGTTGGTCAATATAACTGTGGAGAAGAAGAACAAGACCAGCACATTAGCATTCCTGTAGATGACAGGGAGTATATAGCCGAATTAGGTTACTTAAAGGCCAACAATGACTGGTTAAGTCTCGCTCGCTCTTTACCTGTACGAGTCCCTGCTTGTCCCCCTGAAGTACCTCAATCAAACATCGCCGCAACAGCCGCCCGTGTAATTACTGGTGCAGCAGCAGCTACTACCACTTTCTTCTCCCCTCGATCTCAAGCACCAGAAACCAGTCAGATTATTCTGGTTCCCCGTGACTGTCGCAGTGCTTATGCCTACTGGGAAGTGCCAACCGCAGATCGAGCTGCTTTAGGGGGACAACAGTTACTCTTACGCTTATACGAAGTTATTACCCTCGACGGGGAGGGTTTGACAGTCCAAACTGTTGGCGAATATGACTGTGCAGCAAGAGAACAGGACAAGCACGTTAGCATTCCCATAGATGATAGAGATTATGTAGCTGAATTAGGCTATTTAACCGCTAACAATGACTGGTTAAGTCTCGCTCGCTCTTTACCAGTGCGAGTTCCCCCTTGTCCCCCTAACAAATAAAAAAAATATGTAATTTAAAAAAAATCTCTGGGTGCTGCCCCAGAGATTTTTTTTTTTACTTGAGAGCTTGACTTTGACACCAGAAGAGGATATATTAGATAATGGGAGTGGAGCTTGTCAAAAAAAAATTGTCACCACTCCCATTATCTTAAATTTACTACCCAGCCGTCAAGTTGTCAAGTGTTGGGGGCAAAAAAAAAAAGCCGTTTTAACGAAACTTAACAATTTCAAATAGGTGAAAGTGAGGGGGGTGAGGTTGCCAGGGTTTTAGGGAGTAGGGAGTGGCCAGAGGGTTTGAGGAAGGTTAGTGGTATTTGTAATTAAATAATTCATAACTCAATGCAGCAATGCCCATTTTTGGGTGGGAGAATTGATCAGCCCTGGGGTTAGGTGGGAAAACAAGAATTAAGTTTTATTATCAAAAAAATTCAAGTGACCAACCCACTCTAAAGTTGAAAAATTAAACTATTTTTGGCGTTGCGTTTTTTGAGTAATGAACTATATATTTACAAAAACTACTAACCAAACCCACTCCCCACTCCCCACTCCCTACTCCCTACTTGAAGGTTTCATTTTTCAAAAAACGCAACGCCCTATTTTTTACTGGGGGGGATGGAGAAAACGATTAGCAAATTTAAAGACATTGCCCAAATTAGTATCCTGATCGCGATCGCTGTTTAAAAAAGCATTGAGTAGTGGATTCCCCATATTAGTTCCTGGTTTTCCTTTCCCCATATTTAATAAACTGAAAACAGCAGGAAGCAACATGGGGAGCATTTTTTGAATCATACCAGAATCCAAGCCAGAGTGTTGAGTGATTACCTGAATCATCTGTTGTTGCATTTGCGGAGGACAGAGAGAGTTGAGGGCTACTGAATTATTGCCACTTACTTGAGCAATCAGGTTGCCCAACATTCCCGCACCCCCAGCATCGCCTTGTTGTTGCAAAACTGGGCGGAGACTGCCACCCAAAGCAGAAAAGACAGTTTCCATGGTTGATGAATCAACACCCTCACTGTCTGTAAACTGTTGTACAGAGTTCATCACTGTACTAAGTTGATCCACACTCCCTTCTTGTTCAGGATTGTTAATTGAGCTTAAAAGGTCAAAGAAAAGTCCCATATTGTTCTCCGATTGATTAAATCATCTTATCTTACTATTTTTCTGGTGAACTTCTCAGATTTTGGGCCATTTGTCTTAAGTTTTCTTATGATTAAGTAAATCTGATTTTTTGGGATAGTTGAAAATCGTTTGAGCAACTAACTCTGCCAAAAGTGAGGCACTGTCTGTTTTTGCCAGAGTAGCCATTTTTTCCTTCATTTTTTGCAGGAGAATTGGCGATCGCACTAAATCCAAAACTGTACTTGCTAAAATAGCAGCAGTTAATTGAGCTTGGGGATAAACATAAGCTGCACCTGCGGCTGCAAAAACTTGAGCATTAAAAGTCTGATGGTCTTCAGCCCCATAAGGATAAGGGACTAAAATAGCAGGAGTATGGGTAATAGCTAACTCAGTCAAAGAACCTGCACCTGCGCGACTGATAGCCAAATTTGCCCGTTGGAGCAAACCTGCCATCTGCTGATAAAAAGGCAGAGAAAAATACTGAGGGTGTTGGAGTATAGCCCTATCCTGGTCTTGTTCTCCTGTCAAATGGACAACCCACACCCGAGCCTCAAACCAAGCTTGAACGCATTGACGCACTAATTGATTTAAAGCTACTGCTCCCTGAGAACCACCTATGACTACAATCAAAAAAGCATCTGGGGGAATGGGGAGGTCGAGGGGTTGAGGTTGACAAAACTCAGAACGGACGGGAGTACCAACCCAGAATGTTTTGGCGCGGGGAAGATATTTAGCAGTATCGGCAAAACCGAGGGCGACTGCGTGAGTGAAAGGACTAAACAAGCGGGTGACTTTACCAGGAATAAAATTAGATTCATGGAGAATTACTGGCAAACCTTGTAGGCGGGCTGCCAGGATAGCTGGTGCAGCAATATAGCCTCCAGTGGTAAATACAGCATCAATTTTGCGCTCTTTGAGTAGCCGTCGCACCTGAAAAATTGTGGCAGTGATGAAACCTTGGAGGATTTTGAGGGTATTCAAACTCAAGGGTTTTTGCAAGCCCTCTACTGAGATAGTATGGAGGGGGTAGAAATGGGGAACTAAAGTTTGTTCGAGTCGGTTGGGAGTGCCGAGCCATTCGATCTCATAATCTTGTAGTTGTTCAGCAAGTGCTAGGGCGGGGAACAAATGTCCTCCAGTCCCTGAAGCTGCAATTAATAGTCTAGTTGATGTTGGCGACACTTATCTTGATGGTTAATGGTTAATGGTTGATGGTTGATGACGCTTCGGGGGCGAGTTTTCCTATGAAGTACCCAGCTTTGAGTCAAAGCTCATCGGTTATCCATCAATCATCAACAATTATCCATTAAAATTTAGTTAAACAATCTCTCAAGTATGATTGATGGGAAATCTAGGAAAACGCCTTTCTGTTTTATTTCTTTTATTTGGTTTTTGGTCAGCTCCTGTTCGGGCCCAAAGTCCAGCAACAGCTCCTGATGAACTGAAAGAGGTTCTCAGGGAAATTGAAGCAGCGGCTAATAGGCAAGATGTGGCAGGTGTCATGGAGTATTATAGTCCTGAGTTTGAGAATACAGATGGCTTAGTTTACCCTACTGTTGAGGCAGCTTTGACTAAGTTGTGGGAACGTTATCCGAGGCTAGGTTATACCATAGAACTTCAGTCTTGGGAAAGGGCAGGGAGGGAGTTAGTGGCAGAAACTGTTACTCAGATCAGTGGGAGTGAAGAAATTGAAGGAAGATTGATGAAGCTCGACTCTAATATCCGTTCTCGTCAATATTTTCAAGGGGATAAGCTGGTGCGTCAGGAAATTTTAACGGAGCGGACGGAGGTAACTGCCGGGGATAATCCTCCTGAAGTGGATGTGAATTTACCAGAGGAAGTGAGGGTAGGCCAGGAGTATAATTTTGAGGTAATTGTGCAAGAACCTTTGGGGAATAATGTACTTTTGGGAGGTGCAAAAGAAGAGCAAGTAAATGGCGATCGCTATTTAACTCCTGGTACTTTTGATTTGGAGGTGTTACCTGGGGGTGGCATTTTTAAACTTGTCAGCGCTCCCTATTTCCCCGATTATCATTGGTTGTCGGCTATTTTGTTGCAAGGTGATGGCATGAGAATTACTACCCACCGTGTCAGAATTAAAAATTAGGATTTGCTGCAATTTTTAATCAAAAATATCTAACTGTTCTATTTTTGAATTTTTGGGTTCACTTGGTTTAATTCCTTCCCGCAGTCCTAATGCTATTTTACTGTGTTTTTCTATTTGTGCCATTACTTGTTTTGCTCTTTGAATTACTTTAGGTGGCAAACCTGCTAAACGTCCTGCTTCAATCCCATAAGACTTGTCTGCTCCTCCTGGCTGTACTTGGTGCAAAAAGATGATTTTATCTGGCATTTCTTTCACTGTTACTTGATAATTTGCCACCTTACTTAAAATAGAAGCAAGTTCGTTTAATTCGTGATAATGGGTGGCAAAAATTGTTCTTGACTGCACTTCTGTGGCGAGATATTCTGCTACTGACCAGGCAATAGATAGACCGTCAAATGTTGCTGTACCTCTTCCAATTTCGTCTAATAGTACGAGAGATTTTTGCGTGGCATGATTGAGAATATTAGCAGTTTCATTCATTTCTACCATAAAAGTGGATTGACCTGTAGCTAAGTCATCCACTGCTCCCACACGGGTAAAAATGCGATCGCTCAAACTTAATTTTGCTTGTTGAGCTGGGACAAAACTCCCTATTTGTGCCATCAATTGAATTAAACCCACCTGTCTTAAATAACAACTTTTCCCGCTGGCATTTGGCCCTGTTAAAATAATTAAATCTGGATAATTATTCCCCATCTTAGTAGAGTTGGGAACAAATAAACCTGCTCCTAAAGCTTGCTCTACCACTGGGTGTCTGCCTTCAGTTATTTCTATAGTTCTACCTTCCTCTATTTCTGGGCGACAATAATCCTGATAAACTGCTATTTCTGCTAATCCTGCTAACACATCTATAGCTGCTACTGCCTTCGCAATATTTCTAATTTCTTCAGTTTTTTCCCCTACTTCATCCCTTAAACCAGCAAATATCTCGTATTCTAGGTCATTTAATTCCTGCTGGGCGGTCAAAATTCTAGTTTCCCGTTCCTTTAATTCAGAAGTAATGTATCTTTCTTCATTAGTTAAAGTTTGTTTGCGGGTAAAATCTGCGGGGGCATTTGCTGCTTTACTGCGGGGCATACTAATATAGTAGCCAAAAGTTTTGTTGTAGCCAACTTTGAGATTAGCCACTCCAGTGCGCTCTCTTTCTGTTACTTCTAAATTAGCTAGCCACTGTTTATCTTCCTCCATACTCCGTCGTCTTTCATCTAATTTGGGATTGACTCCCTCCTTAATTATGCCTCCTTCTTTCAATTGCCCTGGTGGAGACTCGACTAAATGAGCAATGACTCGTTCACCCAGTTGTTCTAATTCTGGGGGAACTTTCTGTAGTGCTTTTAAATATAGGGAATTGCCATAAGCTGCTAGCTCGGCCAATTCTACTAATTTAACCAGGGATTCTGCTAAGTGTAATAACTCCTTGGCATTGGCAGTACCTGCACCGATTCTCCCTGTTATTCTTTCTAAGTCATAGATACTGCGAAGCAGTTGGCGTAAGTCTTGGCGAAGAGTGATGTTGTCGATCAGTTCTTGTATGGTATCCTGTCTAGCACGGATACCTTTTGGCTCTAGTAAGGGTTGTAATAACCAGCGGCGTAATGCTCTCCCTCCCATGGCAGTAGTAGTGCGATCTATGGCCCACAGAAGGGAACCCTGATATGTTCCATCCCTTACTGTTTGGGTGATTTCTAGGTTTCTGCGGGTTTGGTGATCGAGGATGAGATAATCTGTGATATTGTAGGTGCGCAGGGTTTGTAAAGGGACTTGATTAGCTTTTTGTGTATCTTCTATATATTCTAAAAGACCACCTGCAGCCCGAATAGCTAGGGGGAGGTTTTCACAGCCCATTCCTTCGAGGGAACGAACTTTAAATTTAATTAATAGTCTGGGTTTTGCTTCGTTCATGGAAAAATGAACAGGAGAGCGCAGGGAATAACAAAAGCAGTCGGGAAGACATTCTGGCAGCGCTGCTGATTTTTCCCCTGGGCGCAGTAAACTATTAAGATCTGGGGCGTTGGTGGGATATAGAACCTCACTGGGTTGGAGACGTAATAATTCGGCAGTGAGGGTGTCCAACTCACTGGATTGGGTGGTGTAAAATTCTCCTGTGGAGATGTCTGCATAGGCTAAACCCCAGTGGTTGCGAGCGATCGCTACTCCTGCGAGAAAGTTATTGCGACGGGAGGGCAGCATTCCTTCTTCTGTGAGCGTACCAGGGGTAAGTAACTTAGTTATTTGCCTTTCCACCATGCGTTTTTCTGCTGCTGCTGAGGCACTATCTTCCACTTGGTCGCATACAGCCACCGCATAGCCTTTTTCTACTAACATTGTAGTATAGCGGTCTAAGGCGTGGTGGGGAACGCCAGTCATGGCCACTCGGCCGACTTCTTTTCCTCCTTCCTTGCTGGTAATCACTAATTCTAATTCATTGGCGATGGTAACAGCGTCCTGGAAAAAGCACTCAAAAAAATCTCCTACCCGATAGAGTAGTAGGGCGTGGGGATATTGCTCTTTTACCTCCACATAATGTTGATACATGGGGGAGAGTTTGGTTGGATCTAGCTGACTGTAGTCAGTCAGGGGGGGTTTTTTGCCAGGTTTGGGGGTTTTTTCCGCTGCACTCATGGATGAAAATCGATTGCACTCTGCTGTTATTGACTTTAGCTCATGGTTGGTGGGGGAATTGTTAAACTTTTGTGAAGCAGGGGGAAATTTTGGGGCGCTGCGACCTTTGAGTCATGAATTATTTGGTTACAAAAACTACTAACCCCACTCAAACCCTCTCCCCCCACTCCCTCCTCCCTCCTAAGTGGTCGCACTTTCATTAATTACCGCAGGTTCGGGCGGGTTTGGATTTTTTGCTCAATTGCGATCGCCCCTTGGGCCTGGCCTGCGGCGATCGCCAAGATCAAGGCTAAACCCGCCCCGTAAGAAATTGTGTAAATAATTTTGCTGCTATACTTAAAATTTGACAAAAACTACTAACCCGACTCAACCTCTCCCCACTAAAATCAGCGGGATTTATCTTCTAATTGTATTGTAAAGTTATATTAAAAAATCAATTTTTCTGTAAAATTACTTATAATAGGTAATAGAACTTCAAGACCACAAAGTGAAAAGAGCTGATAATTTTACAGAAAGAGAAAAGATGAACAATAATAACATTACACAAACTAATCAAAATGCCATGGAATTGTTAGTAGGGGAAGAAATAGAAAAGCAAATGCAATTATTACCTGCCAAAGTAGCTGAATTTATTAATCAAGTGGAAGTAGCAACTTTTGCCCTCAATCGTTTACCACCCCTATATGCCTCATCTAAAGAAGGTCTTCAACGACAAAAAAACCGAGGCAAAAAAGAACTAAAAAAACAGATTGAGTTGGCGGTTCAACAGGGACTGGCGGCGGTGCAAAGAGATCCTTTAAGAATGTCAACCCCACTCGTATCTGAAGAAGATCGTGACTTATTAGAAGCTAATGCTCATCTGCAAAAACTATTAGATTTAGTTCCTGATCAAGATATATCATGGTTAGTAGATTTTGTCCAAGAATTGTTAACTAAAATTGAGAATCAAGAGATGACTGAAGAGTATATAAATCAATTATACTATAAATTGTATGGTAAATGGAATGATGAGACTTATTATTATAAGTGATCAGAGGAGAAAATCTTTTGTAATGAATTATAAAGAGATAGTGATATCAAGTTCGGATAATTAATTATGAGGATGATAAACTCTGGGCAGGTTCATTAATTAAGCAAAGTTTTTATTTTGGGGATGAAACCAACTAATATTCCTAAAATTTGAGGTAAATTATTAATGGAATATTCTTCTAAATCAATCTCTACTGTTTGTTCTTTTAAACTGAGAAACTGCCAGCTCGTACCTGTTGTTACCACGCCATAAATTATCTCAAGCTCATTATTTTCCCTTTGGT
This sequence comes from Gomphosphaeria aponina SAG 52.96 = DSM 107014, assembly GCA_016903655.1. GTDB lineage: Bacteria > Cyanobacteriota > Cyanobacteriia > Cyanobacteriales > Gomphosphaeriaceae > Gomphosphaeria > Gomphosphaeria aponina. Next base: position 18,342 of record JADQBC010000055.1, on the reverse strand, counting down.
TAAAAATTTGCGCTGCTATCATTTCTCCTAAACATTGACCTAAACCTGATTTCAGATTATCATTTTTCGCTTCTACCATTGTTATTACGGGGGCTTTAATAAATAACTGTTGAGGAGAAAAACTAATCATGAAATCACAAATTCCATTTAATCCCCTTTCCACTGCTACATTAAATTCTACTCCAGAAAATAAACTTATTTGATTATTTAATAATTTTCTCAATGCCACTAAAATGGGTGCTACTATCAACTCAGAACGGGCTTTTTCTGTGCCGATCGCTATTGCTAACGGTAGATTATCTTGCAGAACTTCTGTTAATAAATTACTCGGCGCTACTTCTGGCAAATTATTAAAAATACCATAAGCTTCAGCAATTTTTAAATCAAAGCTTTTCTGGAGTTCATCTAAAGTTAACCTATCGTAATACATAAGTTTGGCTATTTTAATTCTTCAATTACTTGAAATAATAACTCAGAGGAAACATTATCTATTATAGTAACTTTGCCAATCTGAGTAGGTAGAATAAAACGCACTTTACCTGCTTTCACTTTTTTATCAGTAGCCAGTGTGTCAATAATAGCTTGAGTAGCTAAATTGGAGGGGATTTTAGTAGGTAAACCTGTTTTTTCAATCAAGATATTTTGCCTTTTTGCTTCCTCTTGAGTCCACATTCCAAGTTTAACAGCTATTTCCCCAGCAGCTACCATCCCGATCGCCACTGCTTCCCCATGATTAATTACACTATAACCAGTTAAACTTTCTACTGCATGACCAATGGTATGACCGTAATTCAGAATCGCCCTTAGTCCTGCTTCTTTTTCATCTTTTCCTACCACATCTGCTTTTGCTTGGCAAGAGTTGGTAATAATTCTTTGCAATAATGCTGCACTCAAGGAGGATAAATTATCCAGACTGGGTGCTTCTTCGAGGTGAGTAAATAAGTCTTGATCCCAGATGATGGCATACTTAATTACTTCTGCCATACCTGCGCGAAATTCTCTGACTGGGAGAGTTTTTAACACAAGGGGGTCAATAAATACGAGTCTGGGTTGGTAAAATGCACCAATGAGGTTTTTACCTTGGGGATGGTTAACCCCAGTTTTCCCACCAATAGCAGCATCTACCATTGCTAAGAGGGAGGTGGGGACTTGGACAAAGTTAATCCCGCGCAACCAGGTAGCTGCTGCAAAACCTGTCATGTCACCTACCACTCCTCCCCCTAAAGCTACCATAGTTGATGAGCGTTCTAAACGGTTTTCTAAAGCAGTATGGTAAATTTTAGCGATGGAGTCGAGGGTTTTATAGGTTTCCCCTGCTGGTATGGTGTGGGTGGCAGTTTGAAAAAGTGCAGTTTCTAGGGAATTAATTACTGTTTCGCCGTAATGGTTAAAAATTTCTGGGTTGGAGACTAAGAGGATTTTTTTACCTAAATTTAGGGGTTTTAAGGTAGTGCCTAGTTGGTTAAGACTACCTGCACAGATGGCAATATTATAAGAGTTTTCGGGTAAGTTGACAGGGATGATAGCTTGCATAGAAAAAATTGGCTTTAATTGGAATCAGGTTTTTTGCCCCTATTAAGAGTACAATAGCAAATAACCAATTTTTCATACTTTCTTTTTTACTATGTTTGCTGTAATTTCTTATATTGGAGTCATTGTCTTGTACACGGCGATCGCCTTGGGTCTCTATTTCGGTTTCCGTGCTGCTAAATTGATTTAGGTTTAGTCATTGGTTTTGTAGGGGCGGGTAACAGGATAACCTATTACTCAAAAGTGGAATCTTAATATCAAAACCCGCCCTCTCCTCTGCTTTATGGTCATGGTGGTGTCAATTAACTTTTCTAGCATTTATAAATGTTTTGATATATTCTTCTTCTGTTAATCCTGTTTGCTCTAATACCTTTTCCATAATTAAATCCAGTTCTTCTTTTGCTTTTCTAACTTCTTGATGATTAATCTGTTTTTCAACTACTTTTTCTCGGGTTGTCTCGCTACTTTTTTTGATTTTCATTGTTTTCCCTGTTGTCTTGAAATTTAACAGTAACTTGGGGTAAAAAGTAGGGGTTTGGTGATCCCACCCCTGTTTTTTCAGATTTTTATTCTGCTACCACCAAATCCTCTTCTTCTCCTCCTTCTTCTCCTCCTTCTTCTGCTTCTGCTCCTTCCTCACCTTCTGTTGCGGGAGGGACTAAAGCGACTGCGGCGATCGCATCGTCTTTATCCAACTTTTGCACCCTCACTCCCATTGCTTTTCTTGACTGGGGCGAAATTGCATCTACTGACTGACGAATAATTATGCCCCGACTGGTGACGATCATAAATTCATCACCTGGGTTAACCACGTGCACTGCTGCTAAGTGTTCTTCTTCTGAACGGAATTTAATTACCCTCAACCCATAACCTGCCCTTTTTTGCAGTCTGAATTGAGTTATTGGTACTCTTTTCCCATAACCTGAGTTTGTAATTGCTAATACCCAAGGTCCTGTTGCTGCTGTTTCTGTACTTAACTCTTCTGTTTCGCTCTCTTCTTCTTCGTCGTCTTCTTCTCCTACCTCTGCCATACTTGCAATTACTTGACTGGGTAAAATATCCATACTAATTAACTCATCTTCTTGCTTGAGTTTCATGGACTTTACTCCCCGCGCTACCCTGCTGAGAGGACGGATTTGATTATTATCTACTTTGAAATGAATTGCCATTCCTCGCGATGATGCTACAATAATGCTATCTTCTTCTCTGGCAAGTCTTACCCAGCGGAGTTGGTCCCCTTCTGCTAAGGAAATAGCAATCAAACCAGAAGCACGAATACTACTATAAGCTGATAGAGCTGTTTTTTTCACATAACCTTTGCGGGTGAGCATAATTAAATACTCATCTTCTGTAAACTCTGTCACTGACACCATCGAGGTAATTTTTTCCTCTTTAGAGATAGGTAACATTTGGAGAATTGGTACTCCTCTTGCAGTACGTGAGGCTGCTTGGATTTGATAAGCGCTAATAGTATAGACTACGCCGCGATCGCTAAAAAATAAAACATGGTCATGGTCACAACAGGTTAAAAACTGCTCTACCACATCATCATCTTTTATTTTCGCCCCTGCTTTCCCCCTAGTTGCACGACGTTGGGCGTTAAATTCATTGACAGGCATTCTCTTAATATAACCTTGCTGTGTCAACAAAATCACCGCTTGTTCATTAGCAATTAAATCGCGATCTAGCAGTTCTCCTTCTGCTTGGATTATTTCTGTTCGCCGTGGCGTTGCATGAGTTGTTTTAATTTGGGTTAATTCTGCTTCAATAATCCCATGGATCCGTTCTCTATTTGCGAGAATATCTTGCAAATCTATAATTTTTGCTTGCAAATCTTCATGTTCTGCTTGAATTTTATCTGCTTCTAAAGCTGTCAAACGGCGTAACTGCATTTGCAAAATTCCATCTGCTTGCACCTCAGATAAACCCAACTCTGTTACTAATTCACTCCGAGCTGTTGCCGTATCTGCTGCACCCCGAATTAACCGAATTACTGCATCAATATTGCCTAAAGCTATTAAAAAACCTTGTAGAAGATGGTCCCTTTCCTCTGCCTTGCGCAGTTCGTAGCGAGTCCGTTTGATAATGGTTTCTACGCGAAAATCCAGAAATACTACCAGGGCTAACTTGAGATTAAGGAGTTGAGGTTCGCCATTAACTAGGGCGAGCATATTTGCGCCAAAATTACTTTGGATGGGGGTTTGTTTATAAAGGTTATTGAGAACTACCCTGGGATAAGCATCCCTTTTTAATTCAATTACAATACGCATTCCATCCCGATCGCTTTCATCTCTGATATCTGAAATCCCTTCTATTTTTTTATCATTAACTAATTCTGCTATTTTCTCTATTAATGATGCTTTATTAGTTTGATAAGGTAATTCTGTAATAATAATCGCTTCTTTTTCTGGTCGCCCCCTTTGTTGGAGAGTTTCCATAGCTGTTACTCCCCGCAAAGTTATGGAACCCCGCCCCGTAGTATAAGCTTCTTTTATTCCCGAACGACCTAATATTTGTGCCCCAGTAGGAAAATCAGGGCCTGGAATATAGCGCATTAAGTCTGTATCGGTCATGGCTGGGTTATGGATGAGAGCGATCGCCCCATCAATTAATTCTCCGAGGTTATGGGGTGGGATATTAGTTGCCATTCCTACAGCTATTCCCGAAGAACCATTGAGCAGTAACTGGGGTATTCTGGCGGGTAGCACAACTGGTTCTTGCTGAGAACCATCAAAAGTATCGATAAAATCCACTGTTTCCGACTCAATATCTTGGAGGAGAGCATTAGTAGATAAAGTCTGCAAACGACATTCTGTGTAGCGCATTGCCGCTGGGGGGTCATTATCCACCGAGCCAAAATTCCCATGTCCTGCTATTAAGGGGTCACGCATAGAAAAATTCTGAGCCATGCGCACCAAAGCATCATAAACAGAACTATCGCCGTGAGGGTGGTATTTCCCCAACACTTCCCCCACCACACGGGCGCATTTCCTAAAAGGGCGCTCTGGAGTCAATCCCAGTTCATACATAGCATAGAGAATGCGACGATGGACTGGTTTCAAACCATCCCTAGCATCTGGTAAGGCTCTCCCTACAATTACGCTCATGGCGTATTCTAGGTAAGACTGGGACATTTCGTTACTCAGATCTGTGGGAATAATTTTATTTTCGGGGGAGGTCATAGGGTTTAAAAACTCCTTTTTGTTAATGAATGATGGATAATGGAGCGGTCATAATATACTTTTTCAAGTTACAATAATTTACATAACTTTTTTTTCCCCCTGGTCGGGACACAGCAAAGCCGTGTCCCGAAGGAACTTATAAATATTTTGTGTTGCTTGAGCTATTCTAGCACATTTTGCCCCTAGAACCAACCTTTGGGGGAAAGTTATCATAGTAATAAAAAATTTATATTGAAAAAAGGATAGAGTTGAGTCTATAATAAAAGAGTTCGTAGGGGTACGGAAATGTTTCCTACCGCAAAAAAAAAGGAGAATAACCCTTGATCCAAGCAACCTTACACCAGTTAGTGGTTTTTGAAGCAGTTGCACGTCACGGTAGCTTTACCCGTGCAGCAGAAGAGTTGTCTATCACACAACCGACGGTTTCGAGCCAAATTAAACAACTCAGCTCTGCTGTGGGTTTGCCACTGTTTGAGCAAATTGGCAAACGACTTTATCTGACAGACGCTGGTAAAGAATTAGTTGCCACTTGTCAGGATATGTTTGAAAAGCTACAAAACTTTGAGATGAAGATGGCAGACTTGAAAGGGACCAAGCAAGGTAGTTTAAGTCTGGCTGTAATCACCACTGCGAAGTATTTTGTACCCCGTTTATTGGGGCGTTTTTGCCAAAAATACCCTGGGATTGATGTGTCGTTAACGGTAATTAACCATCAGGAAATCACTAGGCGAATGTTGGAAAATCAAGATGATTTATATATTCTAAGTCAACCGCCTGCAGAAATTGACCTTTGTACCCAAGCTTTTTTAGATAATCCCTTAGTAGTTGTAGCTCCCCGTGACCATCCTCTGGCCAGAGAAAAGAATATTCCCATTAAAAAGCTCAATGGTGAAGCCTTTATTATGCGGGAACAAGGTTCAGGAACTAGATCTGCTGTGCATCAACTCTTTGCAAAGCACAAAATAGATGTTAAAGTCAAACTCGAATTGGGGAGTAATGAGGCGATTAAACAGGCGATCGCTGGGGGTTTGGGTATTTCTGTCCTTTCTGAACATACCCTCATCTGGGAGGGCCCCATCTCAGAACTTACTATCCTTGATGTGCAACATTTTCCCATTGAACGTCGCTGGTATGTCACCCATCTCGGCGGTAAACAGCTATCTGTTATTGCCACTGCTTTCAAAGATTATTTAATTGAGGAATGTAATAAAATCCCAACCCATTCCTCTAAAATGTTTTTACAGGTTTAACTGTAGGGGCATGGCATGCCCCTACAAAAAGAATAGACTTTTTGCAAAAGTCTATTAGTAGCGGAGTTGCGGAGTAGGGAGAGTTTTACATGAAATAAATATAAAAATTGATTTTGGTTTTAGTTTCGCACTCATGTCTAATAGACATGAGTGCGAGAAGTCCAAACTTAAAATGGTCATCAGTCCGCGCAAGCGAAGGATCTCGGAGATCCTTCGCCCGCGCGGACTGATGACAGTTTTTCGTAATTTCGCACTCATGTCTAATAAATTTACTAATTTTTTGAGGATAAAAATGCTTGATTCTTTCAGCCAGACTATCTGGTTGGTGCCTTTATATGCCTTAATTGGCGCATTGCTGGCTTTAATTTGGTCGCCTGGGGTTATCCGTCGCACGGGACCCAGACCTGCAGGTTATATCAATTTACTCACAACTTTCTTAGCTTTTCTCCATAGTATCCTGGCCCTGAGAGAGGTTTGGCAGCAACCTGCACAAGATCTCAGATTCCCCTGGCTGAGTGCTGCGGGTTTAGAAATTTCCTTTGATTTGAGGATTTCTGCAATCAGCGTGGGCGCTTTAGCCCTCATCACAGGCTTAAATTTCCTGGCTGGGCTTTTTGCTGTAGGCTATATGGAAATGGACTGGGGATGGGCGCGTTTCTATGCTTTGATGGGAGTTTTTGAGGCGGGTTTGTGTGGTTTAGCTCTGTGCAATTCCCTGTTTTTCAGTTACGTCTATTTGGAAATTCTCACCCTGGGGACTTATCTCATTGTTGGTTTTTGGTTTCCACAACCTTTAGTTGTCACGGGGGCCAGAGATGCTTTTTGGACGAAACGGGTAGGGGATTTATTACTACTGATGGGAGTGATTGCTCTCTGGCCGATTACAGGAACTTGGAACTATTCTGACCTGGCTATCTGGACGAATACTTGGGCAAAAACTGTAGCTTTAGACCCTTTTGTGATTAATTTTGTTTGTCTTGCTTTGGTTTTTGGTCCGCTGGCAAAATGTGCCCAGTTTCCTTTCCAGTTATGGCTCGATGAAGCAATGGAGGGGCCGATTCCTGCTTCTATCTTGCGTAACTCTGTGGTAGTAGCTACTGGTTCTTATGTGTTAATTCAATTGGAACCTGTTTTGTCACTATCCCCTGTGTCAACTTTTACCATGATTGTCATTGGTTCAATCACGGCGATGGGTGCTTCTTTAATTGCGATCGCTCAGGTTGATATTAAACGCGCTCTCTCCTATTCGGTTAACGCCTACATGGCTTTTGTGTTTATCGCTGTGGGCGTAGGACAAAATCATGCTGCTCTGTTACTGATTTTAGTTCATGCTCTCGCCATGTCTCTGTTATACATGAGCGCAGGATGTATTATTTCAAATAATATTACCCAAGATATCACTCAATTAGGTGGTTTGTGGTCTCGTCGCCCCTTTCCTGCCATCGCCTTTTTGGTTGGTGCTGCTGCATTAATCGCTTTACCTCCTTTTGGCGGTTTCTGGGGGTTATTGGAATTAACTAATCAACTCTGGACTACCAAACCCATACTTGTAGGTGTGGTGTTATTAGTTGATTGTTTAACTGCTTTTAATCTCATCCGCGTCTTTAGTTTGGTCTTTGGTGGTCTTCCCAAGCAAATGACGGAACGCTCTCCTGAAGTCCTCTGGGCGATGGTTTTACCGATGATGATTTTGACAGGTTTCTCTTTTCATCTTCCTCTAGTTTTGAAACAATTTAATATTATACCCAGTTGGGCTAATTTGAATCACAGTCTTGCTTTACTGCTCATTGTTTCGAGTACTTTAGGGAGTAGTTTGGCAGCTTTTCTTTATTTAAGGAAAGAACAACCCAAACCAATTCAACTTGTCCCTACTCCTTTAAGAGAATTACTCGCCAACGACCTTTACATTCAAAAAATATATCGTATTACGATAGTAGCGTTGGTGGGAATAACGAGCAAAATTACTGCTTGGGTTGACCGTTACATTGTAGATGGAGCAGTCAATCTGGTTGGTGTGGGCACCCTTTTTGGGGGACAAGCTTTGAAGTATAGCACAACTGGTCAATCTCAGGTTTATATCCTGTCAATTGTGTTGGGACTTGTTTTAATTGGGGTGGTTTTCTGGTTGTATTTTGAGCCAGTGTTAGGGTTTTAAGGAGTGAAAGAAAATGAAAAATTTAGACAGAAGAGACTTTTTGAAGTTTGGGACAATGGCATTGGGAACAGGTATTGCAACAACAGTGATGGCAAATGTTGCTCAAGGGACTGTTCCAAGCAATAAAAATGCCGCCACGAAACAGGAGAATCCTGCTGATCTGTCTCCTGATGAAGTTTTCAACAAATTAATGGAGGGAAATAAACGATTTGTTGAGAATAAACGCCAAAGTCCTAACCAAGATTCTGCGCGGTTAATAGAAATAGCAAAAGGTCAAGCTCCCTTTGCTGCGATTCTGAGCTGTGCTGATTCACGAGTTCCCGCTGAGATTGTTTTTGACAGGGGACTGGGGGATTTATTTGTGGTGCGCGATGCTGGTAATATTGCCACCCCAGAGGAAATTGGCAGCCTTGAATTTGGTACTTTGGTTTTAGGTGCTAAAGTCCTTTTGGTTATGGGACATACAAGTTGTGGTGCTGTTCAAGCTGCTATTAAAGGTGGTTCATTACCTGGTCAAATTGGCAGTATTGTTGATGCAATATTGCCAGCGGTACAAAGTTCCGAAGGACAACCTGGCGACCAACTAGAAAATGCCACGAAAGCTAATGTTATGCTTCAAATAGAAAATTTGAAAGCTTCACCAGTAATTTCCCAATTAATTACTGATGGCAAACTGAAAATAGTCGGCGCTGTTTACGATTTAAACACAGGTGAAGCAAAGCTAATTTAGCAAAATCATTCCCTGATTCAGAGGAAGAGGGCGGGTTTTGATATAAAGGTTATTATGTTGAGTCCTCAGTTATCCTGTCACCCGCCCCTACAAACCGCTCCTACATTTTTAACTTTTGACGAGGAAGAGGGCGGGTTTTGATATAAAGGTTATTATGTTGAGTCCTCAGTTATCCTGTCACCCGCCCCTACTCCTACATTTTTAACTTTTGATTTTGAAATTATGCTCAGTATTCTTATCTGGTTTCCCATAATAGGAGCTGCAATCATCAGCTTTTTACCTGTCAAACTAACTCCTTCTCAGTCACGTTTGCTTGCTTCAGGAATAGGTGGCGCGACATTTTTTTGGACGCTTTTTTTAGTGAGTAAATTTAACTATCAAGGAGAAGGAATCCAGTTATCTGAATTTCTCCCTTGGCTTGAATTTATAGGACTCAACTATAATATTGGAGTAGATGGTTTATCCTTCCCCCTAGTGGTGCTGAATACTTTCTTAATTTGGACAGCAATATATAGTAGCGATTTAGAAGAAGAAGGAGGAAAACCACTGCAACGCCCGAGACTTTTCTACGCTCTCATGCTCATTCTCGGAGGCTGTATTACAGGGGCATTGCTCTCTCAAAATCTCTTACTGTTCTTCATTTTTTATGAAGTCAAACTCATCCCAGTTTACCTACTTATTAATATTTGGGGCGGCGAGAATCGGGGTTATGCGGGCACAAAATATCTCCTTTATACTGCCTTTTCAGGGGTATTTGTCCTCATATCTTTCTTGGGTTTAGTCTTTCTTACCTCTAGCACTTTTGATTATCAAAATCTACAAAGTCAAGTGCTACCTTTTGGGAAACAAATTATCTTGCTAGTCACCCTGATTATCGGTTTTGGCATCAAGATTCCTTTAGTTCCTTTACATACTTGGTTGCCAGATGCTTACACAGAAGCTTCTACACCAGTTTCCATGATTTTAGGCGGTATTCTCTCCAAATTGGGAACTTATGGTTTAATCAGATTTGGCTTAGGATTATTCCCAGAAGTTTGGTCTTCAGTAGCTTTCCCTTTAGCCTGTGTAGCGGTTGTGAGTGCGTTGTATGCTTCTTTAGTGGCGGTGGCTCAAACTGACCTGAAAAAAATGGTGGCCTACAGTTCCATTGCTCACATTGCTTTTGTAGTTCTCGCTACTGCTGCGGGTACGCCTTTAAGTCTATTAGGGGCAGTTTGCCAAATGTTTGCTCATGGTTTAATTGTGGCTCTGCTCTTTAATTTAGTGGGCATTGTTGAAAGTAAAACAGGTAGCCGCGATTTAACTATACTCAAAGGTTTGATGAACCCACTCCGAGGTTTACCCTTGACTGGAGGTTTAATGATTTTAGGAGTAATGGCCAGTGCTGGTATTCCAGGTATGGTAGGTTTTATTGGTGAATTTCTTTCCTTTCAGGGGAGTTTCATTGTGTTTCCCATCCTCACTTTACTCTGTCTGGTTGCTACAGGTTTAACGGCTGTGTATTTCGTTATTCTCCTCAATCGGGCATTTTTTGGGCGCTTGGATACAAAGATTGCTTACTTACCGAAAGTTCAATTTTCTGAACGTACCCCTGCTATAATTCTCAGCATTTTAATCGTACTTTTGGGATTGCAACCCAATTTGTTAACTAAGTTTAGCGAAAGGACAAGTATAACAATAGCTACTACATCGGGTACTCCTTCTACTCCCCCAATTATTTACCGTTATCTGAAGGACTAATTTTGTGTAGGGGCATATGACATGAACCCTACCCAGGTCCGAATTTTTCTGGATTTTTCCCGAAAAAATCCGAATTTTGTGTAGGGGCATATGACATGAACCCTACCCAGGTCCGAATTTTTCGGGATTTTTTCGGGAAAAATCCGAATTTTGTGTAGGGGCATATGACATGAACCCTACCCAGGTCCGAATTTTCGAGGATTTTTTCGGGAAAAATCCGAATTTTGCGTAGGGGCATGACATGTCATGCCCCTACCCAGGTCCGAATTTTTCGGGATTTTTTCGGGAAAAATCGGAATTTTGTGTAGGGGCATATGACATGAACCCTACCCATGTCCGAATTTTTCGGGATTTTTTCGGGAAAAATCCGAATTTTGCGTAGGGGCATGACATGTCATGCCCCTGCCCATGTCCTAATTTTCATGCGGGTTTTGATTTAAAGATCAATTGCGATCGCCCAAGGGGCAAGGCCTGCGGCCATCGCCAAGAGCAAGGCTAAACCCGCCCCTACAAAAATTGTGTAAATAATGCAAGCTTATCTACTTACTAAATTTAGTTGAATAATAATCTTTATCGCGTTGAAAAAAAATGACAACAACTATTACTGAAACCAAAATCCCTCCTTCAACCCATGAATTTGCTAATGTGATTCACCGCTTAGAAGCAGGTGGGTCAATGTTACCAGATACGCCAGAAAATCTGATGCAAATTATCGGCATTTATAAAGCTTATGCTGTACCGATGGATTTCTACTGGCGTGACCTTCTTTATATTGCTGAACGGGTATTTTTAAACCCGCTTCCCTTTTTTAAATATTTCCTACCTAAAGAATATTTAGATTTGCATAATCATTATGCAGGAGATGATGCAGATTTACGGATTTGGCGGGGAGAAGCTACTGCTCATCCCGAACTTTTGGCATTTATTCAGAAGGGTGAAACTTTTAAAATGCCTAAGTTATTTCATCATTTAAACCATGACCGCATTAATATGGAATTTGCTGAAGCCTGCATGAATGCAATGTTGTGGCATAGGGGGATGGGAGGGCAATTTGACCCCTATTTGGATACTGATGAATACAAAGCGAATGCAGACCGAGCAATTAAAGCTTATTTTCAAGGTAATCCAGTGATGTTGGGACTTTATAAGTTGTTCCCAGAAATGTTTATTGAACAGGTGCGCCAATTATCTTATTACGCTAATTTGGGACTATTTTGGGAAGTGATGGCCCCTGTGTTTTTTGAAATGTCAGATATCTATGATGAAGGGGGTTTTAAGGGTGTCCCCGATGCTATGAATTTTTTGGTAAATGGGATTTTTGCGATCGCTGGTCGTCCAATTTATCATCATGTTTATATTCGGGGTAAATGTTATGAAATTATCCCTAAATCTAAGGGTTTTATGTGGCTTTATGAAGCGGCTTTACCCTATGTGGAAGCTGTTTTTTATCGCACTTCTCCTTTTCGGGGGACAAAATCTTATAATGCTCAAGCAAAACAAGTTCCTGATGAGCAAAAAGATTTCCACTACGGGATATTATATGCGGATGTTTTACCTGTGGGAACTGCGGGCATACCTCCCACTTTGTTAATGGATGATATGCTCCATTTTCTCCCTGATTATTTGATAGATTACTATCGCCAACATTGCAGGGGAGAAGATGATATGTTGATTCAATTAGGCATTACTTTCCAACGTTCGATGTATAATGTAACTTCTGCGGTTATTCAGGCTTTACGCACTGCTCTTTTATATCCTTTGGATGACACGAACCCAAAACATTTAATGGCAAATCGGCGATTTTTTGAGGCGCAAATGGATCGTTTTAAACGTTCAGAAGCTCGTTTACGGGATATTCAAAGCCAGGATTATCGGTAATCTATTTGTATTTAAATAGCTTTAATGATTATTTAAAACCATTAATTGCGGGCATCAATAGCAACGGGTTTTAACCCGTTGCTATATAAACAAAACCTGCGCAGGCAGGTTTCAATTTATGCCTATGGCTTCTACTATAAACATACCCAATAGGTTTAAAATAGAAGTGAGCTGCAAGCATAAAGCCCAAAGCATGATCTTTGGGATTCCCATCTATAATTTTTTCATGGATAAAAATACAATTCCTCTATTGCCTGTGAGTCAAGATGAAATTAACAGTATTCTCTGGAGTGCTTGCGATACTTTTAGAGGCACAATTGATGCTAGTGAATATAAAAACTATCTGCTGGTGATGTTGTTTGTCAAATACGTTAGTGATGTATGGACGGAACATTATGAAGAGTTAAAGCAGAAATATGGCGACGATCAAGAGTATATTCGGCGGTTGTTGGCAAGGGAAAGGTTTGTATTACCAGAAGGGTGTCGCTTTGATGATTTGTATCGCCAGCGGAATGAAAGTAATCTAGGAGAGATTATTAATCAAGCTTTGGAGCAAATTGAGGAAGGGAATAAGGCTAAACTGGCGGGGGTGTTTAGGAATATTGATTTTAATAGTGAGTCGAATTTAGGACAAACCCGCGATCGCAATGTGCGACTAAAATTGTTACTAGAAGATTTTGCTAATTCTAAACTTGATTTGCGTCCTTTAAGAATTGGCAATCTGGATGTTATTGGGAATGCTTATGAGTATTTAATTGCGAAGTTTGCGGCGGGTGCAGGGAAGAAAGCGGGGGAGTTTTATACCCCTGCGGAAGTTTCTGAATTGATTGCAGAATTAATAGCTCCTCAACAGGGAGAAAGGATTTGTGACCCCACTTGTGGCTCTGGTTCCCTATTAATTAAATGTGTTAATTATGTTAAGCGGCAAGGTAGTAAAAATTATAGTTTGTATGGGCAGGAAAGTACGGGGGGGACTTGGGCTTTAGCTAAGATGAATATGTTTCTACATGGGGTAGATAGTGCGCGCATTGAATGGGGTGATACTATTCGCAATCCCAAACTCTTAGAAAATGATCGGTTAATGCGCTTTGAGGTGGTGGTAGCAAATCCTCCTTTTAGTTTGGATAAATGGGGCGCTGATGATGTGAAAAATGACCGATTTAAACGGTTTCATCGAGGGATTCCGCCTAAGAGTAAAGGGGATTTTGCTTTTATTTCTCATATGATTGAAACAACAAATCTCACCAGTGGACGGGTGGCGGTGGTTGTGCCTCATGGTGTTTTGTTTCGGGCTAGCAGTGAGGGTAAAATTCGTGGGCAATTGATTGAGGAAAATTTGTTAGATGCAGTGATTGGTTTGCCTAGTAATTTGTTTTTTGGTACGGGTATTCCTGCGGCAATTCTGATTTTTAAGCGCAATAAAATAGAGCGGAATGTGATTTTTATTGATGCCAGTCGTGACTATGGGGATGTGAAAACTCAGAACATTTTACGCCCAGAAGATATTAAGAAGATTGTGGCGGCTTATCAGAATCGGGAATCAGTAGATAAGTATGCCTATGTTGCTAGTTTTGAGGAGATTAAAGGGAATGATTTTAATTTGAATATTCCCAGATATGTGGATACTTTTGAGGAAGAAGAGGCGATTGATATTGGGGCAGTACAATCTGAGATTGATTTGTTAGAAACTGAACTATCTGAGGTGCGCAGTAAGATGATTGAATATCTCAAAGAACTGAAATATTTATCAGGAGAAAATTATGACTAGGGCGATCGCTTTGGGCTTGGCGCAACCATTACCTACAAATATCACCATATTGAGGGGCATTCACTGGAATACCTATCAGAATTTGGTGCGAGATTTGGAGTCACAACCTGGAATGCGACTAACTTATGATGCTGGAATTTTGGAGCTTCTGATGCCCCTACCACCTCACGAACGTTATAAAAAATTACTTGGGCGTTTTGTTGAAGTAATGACAGAAGAATTAGCCATTGAAATTTGTAGTTTAGGCTCTACAACTTGGAGTAGAGAAGACTTAAAAAAGGGTTTGGAGCCAGATGAGTGTTATTACATTCAAAATGAGTTAGTAGTGCGCGGGAAAGATGCCATCGATTTGACAATTGAGCCGCCGCCAGATTTGGCGATCGAGGTTGATAGTACGAGTAGCTCTATGAATAGGATGGGGATTTATGCAGCCCTGGGAGTGCCAGAGGTATGGCGGTTTGATGGGGAGATTTTGACAATTTTGAGTTTGGTTAATGGTGACTATCAACCCAGTGAGGTTTCCTTAGTGTTGCCCATGTTTGGGGTTGGGGTGCTGATGCAGTTTTTGGAGTTAAGTCTAAGGATGGGTGAAACAAGTTTAATGCGTCATGTGCGGCAATGGGTAAGGGAGCAGTTGGTGAAATGAGTCAGAAAATGCTAGACTTGTACCATAAACAGTACAGGTTTCCAGAAGATGAAAGTTATCTCTTTTAGCGAGGCGAGAAATAGCCTGAAAACGGTTTTAGATCGGGTAACGGAAGATGCTGACTATACGATCATTACTAGAAGTGATGCGGATGATGCGGTGGTGATGTCGTTGGAGTTTTTTAATAGTCTCATGGAAACTGTGCATTTACTTAAGTCTCCGTCAAATGCTGCTCATTTGGAGCGTTCTATTACTCAGTTTAAGCAGGGGAAGGTGTTAGAGCGAGATTTATTGAATGACTAGACTGCTGGCATGGACGGATGAGGCTTGGGCTAGTTATCTTTACTGGCAAGGGCAAGATAAGAAGACCCTCAAAAAAATCAACAAACTGATTGAGGAGACGATGCGGATGCCTTTTGAGGGTATAGGAAAGCCAGAACCTCTACGGGAAAATTTAGCTGGGTTTTGGTCGCGGCGAATTGATGATACTAATCGTTTGGTTTATGCGGTAGAGGATGCTTATGTAACGATTATTTCTTGTCGATATCATTATTGAGCTAATCCCATTTTTCAAAAAAATATATTTTAAAACAACAGTCAAATTTTCTGATCTTAGAGATAAAATTAAACCAATAATTGAGAGGTCGTTATGTCTATAAAAGTCCCATATTCAAAATCTACTCTTACTGACCAGACACACAGCGATCCTATTCTTGGGCAGTTTCTCCATTTGCTGGCACAAGATATTGAGAAGAATCCGCAGCATTTAAAAGCGATTAGTTCTGATTTAGTGAGTCGTGTTCAGTCTTTGGTTTCTGAGGTTGATTTTGATATTGATGCGCCACTTTTGGATGACTTGGAGGCCAAGGGTGAAACTAATCGTTTAGCAAAAGCAATCAACGGGGAAATTTAAAAACATTAGGGAGAAAAATAATGAGTATTTTAGTTGAGCAAGTTTTGAGTGAAATTGAGCAATAAATAAAGCAAGTAGAGCGAGGTTAAATGATAATTAATTATTTACAGGAGTTTGGATTATGCGCTATAAGTATCCATCAGAATGGAAAGTGTCGCTTCTTGATGACGTAACAATTAGAGGAAGTGGTCATACTCCAAGTCAAAGCAATCCTGACTATTGGAATGGTGGAATTAAATGGGTTTCTCTCGCAGATTCATCGAAATTAGACAACTTATTTATTGCCAATACTGATAAAGAGATATCTGATCTTGGGTTAGAAAATTCTTCTGCAGTTAAGCACCCTGCTGGAACAGTTATTCTTTCAAGAGATGCTGGGATTGGCAAAAGTGCGATCTTAAAAGAAGATATGGCAGTAAGTCAGCATTTTATAGTATGGAAATGCTCTTCAAAAAAAATTATAAATAATTTTTACTTATATTATTGGCTTCAAATGATGAAGCCTGAATTTGAGAGAATGGCGGTAGGCTCTACTGTTAAAACTATTGGTTTACCTTATTTTAAGAAGCTAAAGATTGCTTATCCACCCCTCCCAGAACAGCGTAAAATCGCCGATATTCTTGGTACTTGGGATAAGGCGATCGCCCTTTTAGAGCAACTCATCACCGCCAAGCGTAAGCTAAAACGGGGGCTTATGCAGCAGTTATTAACAGGTAAAAAGCGGTTTAAGGAGTTTGAGGGTAGCGAGTGGAAGAAAGTTCATTTAAGTAATCTTTGTTCTTTGATTACAAAGGGTACAACTCCTACTTCAGTTGGTTTTGAATTTTCTAGTGCAGGTGTGAATTATATAAAAATCGAATCTATTACTGAAGACGGACAATTTATACCAGAAAAGTTTGCTAAAATTTCACAAAAAGCACATAACGCACTTAAAAGATCACAATTAGAGGAGTCGGATATTCTTTTTTCAATTGCAGGTGCATTGGGTAGGGTAGCTATTGTCAATCAACATACTCTTCCTGCCAATACTAACCAAGCTTTGGCAATTATTCGCCTAGGAAAAAAAAACAAAATTTGTCATAGATATTTGTTTCAGTATCTTAAAAGTGAATTAATTGTAAAACACATTGTTCGTATTAATGTTCAGGCGGCACAAGCAAATTTAAGCCTGGCTCAATTGAATGATTTCGAGATAATTCTCCCTTCATTACCAGAACAAGAAAAAATAGCCGCCATCCTCTCAACAGCAGATGATGAAATATCAACCCTAGAAAAAAAACTAGCAGCGTACAAACAACAAAAACGGGGATTGATGCAACAGCTATTAACAGGAAAAAAACGAGTTAAATTATAACCTGGTAGCCCAAAAATGAAACTAAACACCATTGAAATACCCATAGAGCAAATTGCCAAATTTTGCGATCGCTGGCAAATCACAGAATTTGCCCTATTTGGTTCTATCCTCCGCTTCGACTTTCGCCCCGATAGCGACATAGATATTCTAAACCCTCTTGCAGCGAGACATAGATTTACTCACCCGCAAAGGTATAGAAACCAGTCAAAACTATCTCCGCCGTCACGCCATACTCTCAACTGCACAGGTGATTTATGGAACGCGATCGGCAATTCCTTCTTGATCTGCTTCAATCTGCCCGAATTTTGATGAGGACTTCCTCAAGCGGATTTAACCAAAGATATATATTGAATACAAAATGGTATAATTATGAGCCAACCCATTGCTACAATTAATAACCGACTCCTTGAATCCCTTGCTCAAATCATCCTTTCCCTTTCTGAAGAAGAATATCAAATTTTAGTAGAAAAAATTCTACATTCTCGATTAGCCGCTGGTCAAGAACAACAAAATATTAAAGCCTTAAAACAGGATATTGCTGTAGGCATTGAACAACTCCAAAAAGGTCAATATACAGAATATGATGAAAATTCCTTACCCACTCTCATTACTTTAATTAAAGCACAATGAAACAGCTATCTCGCATAACATTTAATCCAGAAATAGTAAGCCTTGTATTCGTGGTTGGCGCGTTACCGTTGGCACAATTGTAGGACTAATGGCATCTATACGGACTCCAGAAGAAATATTAACAGCTTACCCCTATTTAGAATTATTAGATATTTATGAAGCACTAGCTTATGCAGCTTGGCCTGTTGAAGAAATAGAAGCAACTCTTACTATGGATATTGAAGACTATCACTAAGGCAATATTTGAGGAGGATCAGGAAAATGACAAACAAACTTATACCCGCAGGATATGAAAGGGCGCTCAAGCGCAACTACTAACTTTTTTTTCAATATTTATGACGATGAAAGGGCGCTCAAGCGCAACTACGAACTTTTTCTTCAATATTTATGACGATGAAAGGGCGCGCTTTGCGCAACTACGAACTTTTTCTTCAATATTTATGACGATGAAAGGGCGCTCAAGCGCAACTACGAACTTTTTTTTCAATATTTATGACGATGAAAGGGCGCTCAAGCGCAACTACGAACTTTTTTTTCAATATTTATGACGATGAAAGGGCGCTCAA
>JADQBC010000104.1 GCA_016903655.1 Gomphosphaeria aponina SAG 52.96 = DSM 107014 | reverse complement strand
TTACTTTCTTTTTATTCTATCATCTTAACATACTTTTTAGTGCAATTAAGTATATGGCTAATATTTTTGATTTACCTTCTCAACTTCCCCCAGGGGAATTATTTGAAACTTTAGTAGCCAGTAAAAATGTATTAATTGAGCGGATAATTTCCACTGGACAAACCACGCCCCCTGGGGAATGGTATAATCAAGAAAGAGCAGAATGGGTAATGGTTTTACAAGGTGAAGCAGAACTTAGTTATCTTGATGGTTCGCGCATTAAACTTCAAGCAGGAGATTATGTTTTTATTCCCGCTCATCAAAAACATCGGGTAGAATATACTAGCTCTAATCCCCCTTGTATTTGGTTAGCAATTCATGGACAAATGTCTTAACTTTGATTGGAATGATTAAATGAGGACTATGATTAGATTTTGGCGCTTTTAGTAAATTGTCTTAACTTTGATTGGAATGATTAATTGTCTTAACTTTGATTGGAATGATTAAATGAGGACTATGATTAGATTTTGGCGCTTTTAGTAAATTGTCTTAACTTTGATTGGAATGATTAAATGAGGACTATGATTAGATTTTGGCGCTTTTAGTAAATTGTCTTAACTTTGATTGGAATGATTAATTGTCTTGACTTTGATTGGAATGATTAAATGAGGACTATGATTAGATTTTGGCGCTTTTAGTAAAAAGTCAAACCTCCCCCATCTTGTCTTAACTTTGATTGGAATGATTAAATGAGGACTATGATTAGATTTTGGCGCTTTTAGTAAAAAGTCAAACCTCAGTAACTTTTGGTTAATTTTTAGTTTCGCAAGAGGTCTAATAAATTGTTCGCGGGAAACCCCCTGATTTGCTGCATATTTTGCCGTAAATTACAAGAGGAGGATGTCATTGATTTCACCAAGCCAAGCCAACTCAAAAATATTGGCTCAAATTATTTCTAATTTCCTCTTTCCCACAAACGCTGAATATCTCCTAACACTTGCGTATCTAAAGGGGGTAAAACTGTTACCCCTGGGTCAATTTCAACACCAGGTATATTTTGACTCCAAGGACTATTAGCTACTGAGTCTAATTTTATCCCACCGAGCACAGGACGATAACCATACTGCACAAAAACTTCTTGTTGTTCTGGTTGGGTCAAAAAGTCTAAAAACTTACTTGCTGCTTTTGCTTCCCCATTATCTATATCTCGCCGTACAATGGCAGCAGTAGCTACTGTCTCAATAGTGGGGTCAAGGTAATATATTTGGTAAGCTTTCCCCTGGGTTGTACTTGCTTGAGACCAACGATATAAAGCGATACTTTCATATACAGTAGCTACATCAGCATCATTGGGCCCGCGAGCAATAAATTCCTGTAATAATATATCTGTAGAACGGGGAGGTTGATAGAGCGATCGCTTGACAAGGGAAAATAAATCCTGCACCGCTGGAGTATTCAAATTACTACTATTTAATTGACTTCCGCCTAACTCTGATATAGCCCATAAACCCAAAGTTAACTGACCGCTATTACTGCGAGTTGGGTCCGTAGTAACAAAGTCAAAACTACCCCATGTTGCGTCTCCTCCCAGATCTCCCCAGTTACGTTTGATCATTGCTTGTTGGATATTTTTCCACTCAAACCTACCAGTTGGAAAAATCACTTTTCCTCGATCAGGCCAAGCAATACCGACTAACATAGTTTTCGCTATGGGTTGGGGTTGGTTATAAAAAGCTTCGCTGTTTTCACTTGCCACCCACCTGGTATTTAACTCTGCTAAAATCTCTCCACTTGCTGGAATTAAAACTGTGGGCGTAAAATCATTTTTTTGGTCAATATAGTTATTAACTATGTCCTGTGAACCTTGAAATTTTAGCTCTAAATTAATATTAGGGTTTTCTGCTTCAAATTTCTGTTCTAAAGCCTTCAATGGTTCTTCTAATTCCGTTCCACTTAATACTACCAGGTTGGTTTCTAATCCTGGGATGGGGACATAAGTTAATCCCAAACTTGCTAAAATAATAGCCAGAGAAGTTAGAGTTTTTTTTAGTTGATTTTTCATGGCTTTTCCTAAGAAACTAAGATGTTTAAATTGTCTTGCAGACTGCTGATTTCATCACTTAAACTGCGCAATTCTTGCAGTTCTTCTGAGTCATTTAAGTTGGAAGTTCGCAATTTATTTTGTAATTCTTGCAAAACTCCAGCGGAGTCAGTAATTACTGTGGCAAGGGAAATAATTTGTGCTTGACGCGCATCCATTCCCTGTTGTGCTAAATTAATATTGCGAGCCAGACTTTCTCCTAATTGATTTAACTGTTGCAATGCAATACCAGCACTGTTAATTTTCTTGGCTTCAACTTCCCTTAATTGTTGTTGTAATTCAGAAACAGATAACAAAGCATCATCTCCATATAAGCGACGGGAAAATTGGTCAATTTTCCCAGGTAATTCTAAAGTGCGATCGCATGCATATTGCACTGCTGTTAATAATTCCATCTGGGTGGAGGAAGTCAACATTTTATCTGCTTCATTCCGCAAATTTTCTGCTCTGTTTACTAACATTTGTGCCTGTTGTTTGGCAGTGGCTAACTCCCTTTCTAAAGCAGGATTACCTAAATTAATAGTTTCTGGTTCTTTAGACTTTAATACCAATGCTCCACCAGTAGTAATTGCCCCAGCAACTGGCAAGATTAACCAACTGGGTAACTGCACAATTCTTACACCTAAAACTAAGACTATTCCTCCTGCTAACACAGCTAAGGGATAATGTAACGGGTTAGTTAATTTCATCATAATTTTAAAACTCCACTTGCAAATCTGCCATTAAATTAGAAATAGTTGCAGGATCTCCCTTCTTGTAATAACCGCCATTGACTTGGGCAATTTTCTCTAAAGCTGCAGGATTAAATTCTCCTTCATTGCCATAACCGACGGTAAAAAATCCTATCCGCACATCAGTAGAAAAACCGCTCTTTTGTAATTCCTGTTCTAACTGTTCTAGACTAATTTGAGATTCTGAATCTTCCCCATCTGTTAAAATTAAAACAGCATTAATTGCTTCTGGACGTAGGTGACTTTGCAGCCAATTACGGGCAAAAAGAGCGCTATCATATAACCTAGTCCCACCCCCAGGAGCTAGACTGCTAATAAATTTAATTCCTGCTGCTTTGCCTGCGGGGGTTCCTTCTACTATCACAGGCTCATTGATTTGGGAATTAAAACTAATGATGGCGATGGTTTCTTTGGGCCCTAAGTTGTTAACATAGTTGAGTAAAGTATTCTGCACTGCGGTCATTTTTTCCCCTTGCATTGACCCAGAAGTGTCCACTACTACCGCCACTAATGAGGGTTTTTTAGCAGATACTTGCCAACTTTTTAACATTGCTTCCACTACTTCAGGTTGAGCAGGCCGATAAGACTCATAATTAGGGTTGGGGTTAACTCCAAATTGAGGGGAAAATTTCGCTGATAAAGCTACTCCAGGCACTCCAGGACGTAACCCCAATTCAGAAGCCATTTGTTGAATTTCAGGCGATCGCATAAATTCAATGACTTTCTCCCCAGCTTCTTTTTCTGCTGCACTTACCCAAGGTGCATTGGGTAAAATTGCCCGTTTATTAGAACTAAATGTAGCTGCAGGATAAATTGCTTGATATTTGGTTTGACTTGCCCCTGAATTTGCATTAATTACAGAAGACTCATACACCGAACCGACAGAGGCCCAAAATGGCCCATTCTTCACCATTGACTCTGCGAGGGAATTGGTAGAAATACCATAGCGTGTGATTTTACTTTGGATTTTTTGTACCTCATCCTGATACTGTTGCACATCTGCTACCGTTAGTTGTTCGGGAGGTTTCCCTGCAAGGGAGGCAAATTGAGCTACTAAGGTTTGTAAACCAGAATTGGAGCGAGTGGGTGCAGTGTGAACATAATTAATCGGTAATGGTTGCGCATTTGAATCTAATTGGTTATGGTTGTCAAAATTAGCTAATGCTAGATAAGGGTTATCCACCTTTTCCAACCCTGGTGCCAGGTCAGAAGTGGTCATAAAAACCATGGGACTATAAGCTATTAAGGGAGAGTCAGTAATCTCAGGAATATAATTCTGTCCAGGAAAGATTTTATCCATCTGGTAAATCAACTGACTTTGATATATCTCTCCATCCACAGATAACAAAGTGGGAAATTCTGGGGATTCAGGTTTGAGAGTTCCCTGTTGTAACTGCTGTGCTTGAGTCAGCATAGTATTAACCACATCCCCACTTCCTTGAGCAACACAAGTGAGGTAAAATGCCTGACCATCATCGGTTTTTGGTTGGGTGTTGTTTAATTTTGCTGCTGTTTGATTGCAAAATTCACCTAAGTCACTCCCGACTAAAAATTTCACTTCCAACCCTGCTTGTGGGGATGGAAGAATTGAATCTGTTGGACCGGGGTTATTATTACAAGCACTTAGTAATAACAACATCCCTAAGGGTAAAAGACTTTTTCTCATAAATACTCCTGATTTGTTTATCCGATAACCCAGAAGCCGTTTTTACGCCAATACTGTTCTTGCAAAACTTCTGTAAGTGTTTCTCTGGAAATTAACTCTTCTTCGAGGAGGAGTTCTCCGAGCTTTTTCTTGCTATCTTGTTGTTTAGCAATGACCTCTTCTAACTGATCGTAAGAAATCAATTGCTTTTGAACTAGAATTTCACCTAATTTCATGTGTTTGACCTCAACCTCTACTATTTAGTCAGGGGTAGTCAGGGGTTTTATGAAGATTTCCTGGGTGGGTTTTAGATTTCTTATGTATTGTTAGCCAGGCTCGAAGGCGATCGCCAATCAACTTAAAACATCACCATTGATAATGGTGAGTACAGAGGATCAGGTATGTTTCCACGCAGAGATGTGGGGGAGGGTGTTGATTTTACTCATAAATCAAAAAAAATTGTTTTGTTTCATCTAGTTTGTCTCCTATATTGTTTAGATCCATCCCCAAAGACATTAGGCAGGGTTGGGGTGTTTTTGTTAGAGCTTTTTCCTCATGTAGTCATACTAATTTATGTAATGACATAGTAGCCAATCTGCTCGGTAAATTTGATAAATTATTACTTCATGCCCCATTACTTTTTCTATTCTAACCTGTTTCATTCCCAATCTTTCTGCTACCCTTTGAGAAGCTAAATTGTGAGGATTAATTAAACTAATTAACTCAGTTTCTCCCATTACCGTAAATGCGTAATTTAAAGATGCTTGAGCCGCTTCTGTGGCAAATCCTTGACCCCAAAAATCTTTATGTAGTGTCCAGCCTACTTCTAAATCTGGCCAGCCTTCTGGTTGCCATAAACCTACTCTCCCAATCATTGCCCCATGGCTGCGTTTTTCTACGGCCCATAACCCATACCCTCTCAATAGCCAATGTCCCATGACCATCGCCATATTTCGCCATGATTCAGCACGGGAAAAAACCTTTCCTTCTTGGTTAATATAACGCATAACATCAGGGTCGCTACACATATCAGCGTAAGCGTCTAAATCTTTTTCAGTCCATCCCCGCAAAATTAGGCGAGGTGTTTCCAATTTAGGGATTATCATAGTTTTTAAATTCAATTAATTATCTAGAATAAATTATGCGTCTTCCTTTACCTCAATTTGCTACTGATAATCGACCCGCAGAACATATTGCTGAGGTTATTCAAACTACTACAACAGAATTTCTGGCTCAATGTTTAGAACCAGAAGACTTAAGCTTCCCTGTAATGCCGCCTTTTGGCAGTTGGGTAAAGTCTTTAGATGAAGAGTCGGGGAATAAAATATTAGGTCTTGTTAGTTATGTAACTACATCTCCCATCGATTCGGTGCATCGAGCAACAGCTTTAGGGTTATCTTTGGCAGAATTAAGAGAACAACAACCCCAAATTTTTGCCATGTTGAAAACAGAATTTCGGGTAGCAATTGTGGGTTTTGAAGAACCTACTCAAACTTCACTAAATGGCAGTAATTTAGGCAAAGGAAGAGTGTTTCAGTACTTGCCTCCCCGTCCACCTCAAATACATCAAGCTGTCTATCGTTGTCAACCAGAAGAGATCATTTATTTTAGTGAGCAATTAGATTTTTTACGCATATTATTACAGGTTCAGGGTACGCCTGTAGAATCTCTCACAGCAGCAGCAATTCGGGAAATTTATCAATTGCGCAAAGGCGATCGCGATTGGTTGGTTAAGGTGGGGAGAAATTTGAGTATTTTGCTCAAAAGTGATTATGATTCCTTAAGATATATTCTCAGTCAAATTCATTGGTAATCAAGAGAGCTGTCTAGTGCTAGCGGAGGGGAATATAACCTGCTTCTTTAATAAGCTGTTGTCCCTCATCAGTTAATAACAAATGATAATAAGCCTCTCCCCCTTGCTGATCCAAGCCTCCATCTTCTTTAATAATCACAAATAGTCGCCGCGTTAGGGGATATTGTTCGTTTTTAAAGGCTTCAAAATTGATTTGGTTACGTTGTTGAGGACAATTTTCTGGTAATACCAAAGAACCTTGATAAGAAGGAACGAAATTAATAGATATAGGTTTAACTTGACATTGAGGAATTACTTCAGAAGCAGAACCATAGTAAATGCCCCCTGGCACTTTACTAACTTCTTGTACACCTTGAGTGGTGTTATATGTCCAGATGACGCGATCGCTAAATTTCTCTTCCCCTAAGATCTCATGCTGAAAAAACTCTGGTGTCCCACCTGCATCGGGGTGGCGAGACAAGGGGACAATTTCCAAGTTCGGCCCGCCGACTTCATTCCAGTTGGTAATTTTCCCTGTGTAAATGTCTTTAAGTTGTTGCATGTTTAAATTATCTACCTCCAGACTGGGATTAACTATTACCCCAAGAGCATCAATGGCGACAGCAACTTGCCTCAGTTGAAAGCCTTGATTTCTCGCTGCTGCCAACTCTTCTTGATTCAAAGGACGACTAGACTCAGCAAAAGCAATCTGATTATCTAACAACATTTTAATTCCCGTCCCCGAACCTGGTGGGAGAGTGGGATGGTCGTAGTAACTAAGATTAAATTGAGGTAATACTTGTTTGATTCGAGAGTTGACCGTATCGCGAAAGACAGCCGTGCTTGTACTCCCCCCGTAACGCCATGTCCCTGTGGGAACAGCAACATCAGTAAAATCCTTATTAGACGACTGTTCTGAAACTATTGGTTCTTTATTTTTGGGAATGATTATAATCATTCCCAAACCAAGGATAGCTAAACCCAATAAAGAAAAAAATAACCAGAAAATAGCTAGATTTTTGCTCTTTCCTGCTGGGTTATTGCCCTCTGTAACTGGCGGATTTTTATCAGGTTGCTCCTCAATAACTGGTGGCTTGGTTTTGTCAATTAAATTTTCCCACAGGAGAGGCTGATCTAAAGCCGACTCCCTGATACAGATAGTAGGCAGCCACATAGCACCAGGATATTCTCCCTCCCAATGTTCCAAATTTTCTTTAGCTTGATTAACCGAACTAAAAAGGGACTTATTCTGAGAAAACTTCTCAAAGAAGTACTTTAAAAACTCCACTGCCACTTGATCGGGTACAGGTTCCCGCATCACAAGAATGCGAGGCAAATTTAACTTAGCTAATTGATGAGCCAAACCAAAACCATCACAAGAGTTAAAAATTGCTAACTGCAATCCTTTTTTGATCGCCTCTTTCAAAGCCAACTTAAACTCATCAATACTGAGAGGCTCTTCTGCATCATTTAGCTCAATATAACCAATTTTTCCCTCCTCATCACTGGAACTGTGACCAGTATAAACAAAAATATGGTAGCCTTTTTCTTCCCTGAGATAAGCTTGTAATTCTCTCCGAGTTGGCTGATTTAAAATAACAACCTCTGCTCCCTTTTCTTCTAAGTTGCGGAGCACATTGAGATCTGATTCAGTATTAATTCCCTGACTCTGGCCTACCACAACTAAAATTCTAACTCGATCGTATTTAAGAATAGGTTGAATGTCATCTCTCCCTCTCACCCTAATTGCCACTTCTGCTTGGGGATATTGATCTTGCAATAAATCCCATTCTTGCCAAGGAATGCGGGCTAATTGATGATCTTCAACATCGAGAAAAAAACAAATTTCCCCCCCAGAATTTTCTAATCTCCCAGCGATCGCATTTAATTCAAACCTAACTTTTAGCCAGCCACTATCTCCACCCTCAAGCCATTCATTGAGACAATTTTTAACAGCATTTTTTTCTTCAACAGGAGAATATTGAGCAGCTAACCCAACTTCAATCCCTCTAATAGTAGCCGCATTCCGCACCCCTTCTAAACTCCGATAACCTAACTGCCAATTGTGCAAAGATGATCCTAATTCAGGTGGTAGTGGTTCGAGCATCCCCCTCAAAGCATCTGCACTCTCCCGTGAATCCAAAATAACATGGTATCCCGCCGAAGCATTTGCCAATAAAACAAATTTAATCAGATTGATTTGGCTCATTGTTTTTTTTCTTAAACGATAAACTGTTCTGTCATGCTCATTTCCCCCAGACTTATTCTCACACCGAAAATATCATCAGGTTGACAACTAAAATCTAATTGTATCCAGTTAGTTTTCTTGCCCGCCTGCTGTTCCATACAAACAGTTCCCAATTCATCTAGTAGTTCCACTTGTAAACCTGGAAGTAAGTGAGCTATGTCACCATAAGGATATATCCGCAAACAAACCTCAACTTTTCCCAGAGTTGTTTTTGTTATCCTTACCACCAATATTAACTCAGGTTTATTTTCCCAGTGCATAATTTTTCCTCGACTCACGGTGTTTTGGCGAGGAATTGTTTTCAACCGCAAACTAGGAACTAAAGACTCTACAGGTTGCCATTCTAACTGGAAAACCCCCTCAAACCATTGCCGAAGATTTTCCACCCATTCCCCCCGCTCAATGGTATCGATCAGATCATCTAAAGATTTAAGCTGAGTTAAAGGGATAGCTTCATGTCTAGTTTTCTGAGCAGGAAGAAAACCCAAAAGTTCCACCTCCTCCAACTCTTCCCTAAACTGAACCCCTACATAACCCAGGCGGTTTTCTATCGCTTCTGGGGGTATAACTAAAGCATTTTGTCCAGGAAGTACAGGAATACATTCTAACTTTTTCCCCAGTTGAGGTAAATCTAGATCAGCAACGTTAAATATTGCCCTGAAACCAGGATGCCAACACTCACTTTGAGCGACAGTATTCTCAATAGCAAGCCATTGTAAATAGCTACGCACAGCGCAAACGGCGAGAGTGTTTAAATATACCTGTTTTCCCTTCTCAATAGTAGCTTGTTCAGCAGCAAACTGTTGAGCATATATATGGGCCTGTTGTTTCAGGGGAACGGTGAGTAATTGTGAGTTAATGTGTTTCATGGCTTTGGTTCAAAAATAAGAGCAATTTCTCGTAAAAGCGGAATACAATGTCTGTTCCAATGGGAATAGAGGGTTTGATTTTTAATGTTTAATTCGCGAGCAATTTGAGCAATTTTTTTCGGCGGATCATGCAATAAAATTTCCTGGGCTAATAACTGACAATGGCATTGGGGATCTTTTTGCAGATGACACTGAGTAAGTTTTCCTGCTGGATCTTGCTTAATGTATTCCCACACTGCTTTCCCTTGGCGCTGGCGCTGTTCTTCTTGCTCTGTTTTCAGCAGCAGATCTATACCACTGAGAGAGAATTTCGGATGGGCAATGGTTTCCCCAAGGGTTCTTAACTCATCCTCATTAGCAACGGGTTGATCTAGACTGGGAATATATTCGTTGTCACTAATATACAAGTCCCGAATACGCCATTTGAGATAGCCATTGAACCAAACAACATAACTTCTTTCAAGATTAAAAACATCTATATTCTTACACACCCATTCAAAGGTTCGATCTAAAGCATCTAAATAGTTTGGGTGGGTAGAGCGGTAAATGCCTCGAAGTTTTTGAGTTAGCATCAGCAGTTTATTTAAAGCTTTACGCCTTTGTGGGCTTGAGCTTGGGTATGCACGCACCTCGGCAATGAGTCGCCTAAGTTCTTCCTCCACAACTATCTTTCTCCTTAACTACTTTATTGGCGCAAACAAACTATAACATTAGTTATAGTTTATCTGCCTTTCAGCACTCAAGAGTAAAATAGTGTTTTTTTGGCGTTGCGTTTTTTCCGCCCCCATACAGGGATGGGGAGTGTTTTTGAGCTTTGTTTGTATTTTTTTGTGACTAGATAAGTTATGACTCAAAAAACGCAACGCCCTATTTTTATCTCACTCCCCAACAGCATATTTATGAATTTTGAAAAAAAGGAGGCTGCGGAACGGCACCCTATAGCAGAAGGCAGAAGGCAGAGGGCAGAAGGCAGAAGGAAAACCCTTACTATTATTAAGTTTTAGATTTTGATAATGTCAATACTATTCCCCTCTTTGCTATAGGATTTATTCTCTCACCATATTCAAGATATCTTCTGCCTCCTCAATCTCCTCGTTTTCTCCCTCAAAATCAGCAAGAATAGGTAACTGACGCTCATAAATTTGCATTGCTTGCAAACACCGATTTATCCCAACAACCGCATCATTATAAGCTCGGATTTTTCCCTCAATTTCATCTAGCAACCGTTTGTTATTCGCAATTTTTTCCTCTGCTTCCTGCTCCAAACTTTGCTCTAAATAAGCACGAGCTTGGTCATACTTTTGTAAAATATCATCTGCCATTTGTTCTGCCATTGGTGATAACTGAGTATTCAAAGTTTGGTTGATGGTTTGGCGGAAATGACTGTGAATAGTAGCTGCAACTTTTGGCTCAAAATCAAACTTTAATAGTTGACGAATTGCAGGTTCGGCTTCAACCATACTTTGACAATCATAACTTTGGGAAGTCTGCTGTAAAGTTTGTCGAAATTGATAGATAGAAAATGTCCCTTCATCATAAAAACGGGGACTTTCTCGTACATAGCGATCGCATTCTGTTTTCGCCTCACTTACCAAAGCATGAATAATAGATTTCTCTACCTCAGCGAGTCGTTTTTCTAACCCACCATCATTCCCCAACAAACGATAAAGTTTGCGGTAATATTCCTGTTTCCTTACACGTTCATTTAACCGCTGAAAAAAGCTCTTAACTAACTTTGCCGACTCCTCAACTAATACATCTTCTAACTCATTTGCTAGATAATATAGCGCTTCCACCAAAACAGCAATTAAAGGAGCAGTTGAGTTACGGGGATGGTTTTTTGTCGCCCGACTATAAGCATTAGCAACAGAGAAAGTTCTCAACAATTCATCCAGGCGATCGACCATAGACTTTTTCAGTTGCTTAAAGTCAGCTTCAAAAGCAAAATCTCCATTAATCACTCCATCATTAATTTCTCCTTGAATATGCTGGCGAAAATCTTCCCCCACCTCTTGCAATTCCTGATTTAATCGCAGCAACTCCTGAGTTTTCATCGCCTCAATTTCTCGCGGTTGACTATCTAAGTAGCGGCGTTTTTCCAGGTAAAAGTTCCGTAAATTAATGCACAAAGGTTGTAAATCATCTGCCAAACTAGCAAATAGTTGAGGGCGTTTTTCTTCGGTGAGATAACGAGTAATTCCTCCTTTAAATTCTTCTACTCCACTATCAGCAATTAACTGCTCAATTAAAGGTGTCCCCCACTCACTTAAAATCCGCACATAATTCTCATTGGCGCTTTCGTAACTATGCACAGAAACCTTAAACTGACTGCGGAAAAGTTTCCCCGAGTTACCACAATAATTATTAAACTCGCTCACAAATTGGGGAGTAGTTTCTTCTCCTCCTAAACCTTTGACACTCTCTTTAAAAATACTATCCAACCCAAACCTGTCTCCCCCAGTTGTCTTTTTAATCTGACTCCCATAAAATCCTAACAACCCACTGGTTTTATAAATGCGGGAAGTATCAGAAAACTGACTATTAATTAGACTATCCAGACGTTGACGTAATTGGGAATTGTACCAAGTTTCATCAATGCGGTTAAACACATAAAAAACTCGGTCGCGAATACTAGGATTAGAGCGCATTTTCTCCATTAATTCTGTTTCTTCGGTAGTCATATCTCCCTCAGAAGCAGGTTTAAGCACAGTCACCACCGCAGAAGTGTCAGGATGTTCAATTTTCCGATAAGTTAACTCAGCATCTCTCTTTACTGGCGCATCAATTCCAGGCATATCCACCAAAATGTTACCATCTTTTAATAAGGGATGATGGCAGTAATATTCTAACTTTTTCAACACCGCACTATTGCTTCCCCGACGCGCATAACCCGCAGCTTCACTCAGGTTAGAAAAGTTAAATTGCTCCATAGAATAGGTGTTGTTGCGAATAGGATCAATTCTGTCTTGATTATTAGTTAATCCTTCTAAAAGTAAGGTCAAAGCTTTTGCTTGTTTTGCCCGTTCCGACTTACTTTCTCCCCCTTCTTGCTGGATAATAGCTTCACAAGCTTGGTGGAGTAATTCAATAATTTCTGGCTGCTGAATATCCGTGACTGTTTTTAACCCCAAACGTTGACAAAGGGCGATCGCTTCTTCTTGAATTTCTGCTTCACTTAAAAAAGTTAACACCACCCGTTCTTCTGCTGGTTGCGCATACTGAATATAACATTCAGTTCCCGTAGCGTGACCTTCTGCACTATAAAGTAATTCTCGCTCTAATAAAGCATTAATTAACATCGACTTACCCGCACTAAAAGCACCAGCAAAGACAATTTCAAACTTAGGAGAAATAGCCTTTTTCAGAGAAGCTTCAATGGCTGTAGTATCCTGTTGCGCTCTTAAAGAAGGTTCTTGACGGAGTAATGTTAGTAAAGTATCAACTTGTTCACCCAGGTTTTCACATTGAGGTAAAATTGAGGTCTTGTTCATAGAATAAATAAAAAACTGTATCTCTATTCCAGACTACCTGTTATTGACCTAAATTACAATAAAAAAAAAGTATCCACCAGTCCCTCAGCCCGCCTGGAAATAAATTTCCAGGCAATTTATTGCTCCCAGTGCAGAATGTCAAACTATGCTGTCGCTAATCGTAAATTAGCGGTAATCGGCAATTCAAACCAATTTTTTTCTAACAACCGCTTAGAGAAAAACAACACCTCCAAATTCTCAATTTCCTCTGTTTGCGGGTGAAAACGAGCAATGACACCAAACTCAATTTCTTCGGACTCTTGTTCTGGGTAGGGGGAACATTTATTAATATAGAGAATATCCCCCACACGGTCATATTCAAAACTTAATTTCTTGTCCATATCATTTCTCCTTGGGTTATTTTTCGAGTCATGTAAGCAGTAACAATCCAATGGCGTTCTTGTGGCAAAATATCCGTAACAACCGCTACCACCAAATATTTGCCTTTGCGAAGATTTGGATACCATCGTGAGAATAAAAGCGTGTTTTGAAAACGCAAATCAGAACGAACTTCATCAGGTTTCGCCAAGGTGTCACAAATTTTCTCTTGGTATGCTTTTCCAAGATCGGGATGTCTTTCAATAATGTGCAGTTCTCGGTCCAAAGTCAATTCAACTTCTCCATCAAGATAGGGACAGAAAAATCTTGTTGTCACAATTTTTTAACCTCGAAAATATTTTAACGAGCTTACACACTAAATCTAATTTATTCTAATTCGTCCTTTATTAACTTCTAGCTTATCAATTAATGACCAAACTATAAGAGGGTGGGTGGTCACCTACTGTGGACGAAGTGTTGATCTAAGCATTTTTGTATTGTACCTGAAATTGTAATTAAACCCGCCCCTAGGTTTTTAACACAAAAAAAACCCCCAGCAGAGGTGCTGGGGGTAAAATGGGAGAAAAGTCAATATTACAGATTGTTGCTCGCATAAGCATCCATTGGGTAGGCAGCAATGCGATCGCCGTAATTTGTCTCTTTTCCTGTTACTGACTTAGCTAACTGCTCGAAACCCTCAGAGTTTAAATTGCGCTCATGGATGGGTTTTGTCTGTTCACCTAAGAAGTATGTTTGAGTACCAAGGACTGCTGCTGCAACCCAACCGATAACCAGTAAAGAAATCACTAAAGTAATCATGTTTGTTTTTTCCTTTCCTTTGCTTTGTATAAACTTATCCTAACTTATGTAAAGTTTTGTTGCAAGTGCTTGACAAAGAAAAAGGGTAGTGATAGGCGAACTACCCAATACGGTTTTCCCCTGTAGGGTACGTTAATAACCTGTTAAAACAGCTCAACCACCACTAATTTTGGCTTTATAACCAGACTGGGTAAGAATTTGGAGAATTTTGTCCCGATGGTCGCCTTGAATTTCAAGAGTATTATCTTTCAGCGCCCCACCGCTACCACATTGAGTTTTCAACTGTTTAAGCAACTTATTCAAAGTTTCCGAACCACACTGAAAACCAGAAATAACAGTAACAGTTTTCCCCTTGCGCCCCTTACGGGAAGCTTCCACCCGTAAAGAATGTTGATTAGGGGGTAAATCTGGCGTACCCCTTTCCAAAGCAGCAGAATTATCTGGAGTACCAAACTCCCGCCAAAAGACTTGATCTTGTTTACCTTTAGAAGACATGAGCCAGAATAACTATAATAAGGTTTATAAGTAAAATTTTCTCGCAATCGTGACAATTACACAAATACCAGTTTATCAAATACCTGATGCTTTCGGCCGTTTTGGCAAGTATGGCGGCAAATATGTGCCAGAAACTTTAATGCCAGCCTTGAGCGAACTAGAGACAGCTTACGCTAAATATAAAGAAGACCCAGAATTTCAGCAACAATTAGCAGGACTACTGCGAGACTATGTAGGGCGACCCAGTCCCCTGTATTTGGCAGCCAGATTAAGCGATCGCTATGCAAAACCAGATGGTAGTGGGCCATTAATATACCTGAAACGGGAAGATTTAAACCATACAGGAGCCCATAAAATTAATAACGCCCTGGGTCAAGTATTATTAGCTTGGCGCATGGGCAAAAAAAGAATCATTGCAGAAACTGGAGCAGGTCAACACGGAGTAGCAACAGCCACAGTGTGCGCCAGATTTGGTTTAGAATGTATCATATATATGGGCGTTCACGATATGGAACGGCAAAAATTAAATGTCTTCCGTATGGAATTATTAGGCGCAAGAGTGCAGCCAGTAGCTGCTGGAACTGGTACACTCAAAGATGCCACCTCAGAAGCAATACGGGACTGGGTAACAAACGTCGAAACCACTCATTATATTTTGGGTTCAGTAGCAGGACCCCACCCCTATCCCATGATGGTAAGAGATTTTCATGGAGTAATAGGCAAAGAAACCCGCGCCCAGTGTGAGGAAAAATGGGGAGGTTTACCCGATATTTTGCTAGCCTGTGTGGGAGGTGGTTCTAATGCAATGGGACTATTTTATGAATTTGTCAAAGATACTTCAGTGAGATTAATCGGTGTAGAAGCAGCAGGAGATGGGGTAGAAACTGGCAAACACGCTGCCACTTTAACAGCAGGTAGTCCAGGAGTGTTGCATGGAGCAATGAGTTATTTATTGCAAGATAATGAAGGACAAGTAATTGAACCCCATTCCATCAGTGCAGGATTAGATTATCCTGGAGTAGGGCCAGAACATAGTTACTTAAAAGATAGCAACAGAGCGGAATATTATAGTGTCACGGATAAAGAAGCAGTAGCAGCTTTTCAAAGGTTATCCCAGTTAGAAGGAATTATTCCTGCATTGGAAACCGCCCATGCTTTTGCTTATTTAGAAACCCTTTGTCCCCAATTAGAAGGAAGTCCCCGCATTATTATTAACTCTTCAGGAAGAGGAGATAAAGACGTGGAAACTGTAGCTAAATTTTTGAGTAATTATTAAGTAGTAGGGTGCCTTAAGGCAGTGTAACGCACCCTCTATAATACAGCAATTTACAAAAATGCAAATTGCTGTAGTAGTAGGGTGGGCATTGCCCTACATAAAGAGCTGGCGCTCTCTTCAAACTGATGGTGGGCAATGCCTTACATACATATAGCTTTTTGGTGGTTTAATGAGCTGCAAATCGCTATATTACCGTTAATAGAAGACATCAATTGAATGTAAACCTCAAAGTTCATTAGTTACTTTAATAAAGTTACATAAAATCTTCTTTAAATAGGAAACACCAAGCTTTAATGGAAACTTTTAGTACCATTAAAGCTTGGTGTCTCTTTTAATTAATAGAAAATATAACTTAAATGAAATTAAACATATTTATTAGCATATAGCAGTGAAAGAGATGGTATTGATTAGAAGTCTTGTGTCCAAGAGCATGAACAGATTGTACTAAAAAACATTAGACCAATGAGCGAAATTACGAAAAGCTGACTGATGAGGTGCTAATTTTTCACGACTAAACTTGAATAAACAAGTATAATCTGTTGAAAGACTGTCTATTAGCCGAGACCGCCTTGGATAACCAAGGAATTGAAAAAAATGTTAATTGCTCCGTTCAAATCTCTATCTAAACGATGAT
>JADQBC010000107.1 GCA_016903655.1 Gomphosphaeria aponina SAG 52.96 = DSM 107014 | reverse complement strand
GCCATTGGTTTGCCGTCGCTATCTGGATAGATAACCTCTGGTTGAGTTTGTGTTTGCAGTTGAGAAACCATAATCTCAGTGGAACTCTCTACACTAAAGTTATTATTATAGCATAATTCAAAAACAGCTTGTCTTGAGCTTTACCTGTAATCGTCAAGCACCTATAAAACATAGCCCCTGTCTGCTATTTCTAAAGCTTTTCTAGCATTTTGTTCTACCAGTAAAATCCTAACGCCTGAGTCCTGTATTTTTTTTATTATCCCAAAAATTTCGCGCACAATTTGAGGTGCTAAACCGAGACTTGGTTCATCTAATAAAAGAAGTTAGGGCTTACTCATTAATGCACAAGCAATGGCTAACATTGTTACTTTTACAGAAATGAACTTGTTGCCATGAAAAATTGGTAATCGTCGTTTATAATTTCCATATATTTGTTTTGAATTTGTTTTTATATTGCCAATAAATTCTAATCCATAGGGATATAATCTCTTAGGAAAAAGCTGGCTTATTACTTAGTAAAAATCTAAGCAATAAGCATATTTACTAGGAGTTTGGTAACTCGCCAAAGCGATCGCGATATTGTTTTAACAAATCCTCCATTTCTTTAGTTCGTTGACGCTCCTGCTCTAATTCCTGTTCTTTTTGTTCAAGTTGCTGTTCTTTTTGTTCAAGTTGCTGTTCCCTCTGCTCCAGGAGTTGACGAATTTCAAAGTCAGAGAAAAACCTGGTGCCATCTGGTCGGTAAAATTGTAAGGAATCTTCCGATAGTTCAAAGCGAATGCCTAACCTCGGACTAACCCAATTAACCATTGACTCGATCGCATCTAAACCATACTCATTCCTTAACCAGCCCAGCAACTGATTATTATCAGGATTGTATATATAGTACTCCTCTACTCCGTGACGATCGTAAAATAGCAATTTCCGATCCATTTCCTTCTGGGAATTGCTGGGGGAGAGGATTTCAAACACTACTTGCGGTGCAATATCTCCTTCTTCCCACTGTTTGTAGGAAAGGCGATCGCCCTTCGGTCTGCCAAATACCACCATCACATCTGGTGCATTTACAACAGTATTAGACCCCTC
The DNA here is from genome assembly GCA_016903655.1 of Gomphosphaeria aponina SAG 52.96 = DSM 107014. Taxonomy (GTDB): domain Bacteria; phylum Cyanobacteriota; class Cyanobacteriia; order Cyanobacteriales; family Gomphosphaeriaceae; genus Gomphosphaeria; species Gomphosphaeria aponina. The sequence goes on along the minus strand of JADQBC010000107.1, from coordinate 14,846 downwards.
TATAGGATACCAAAACAAATCTCCTGCTATAAAAACATTTGGCTCATCTGCATAAAGCCATTCTAGATTTTCTTTGAGCGCCACAATCTGGCGAAATTGCTTAGTATTATTTGCCATTGGTTTGCCGTCGCTATCTGGATAGATAACCTCTGGTTGAGTTTGTGTTTGCAGTTGAGAAACCATAATCTCAGTGGAACTCTCTACACTAAAGTTATTATTATAGCATAATTCAAAAACAGCTTTACTCTTCAACCATCTGCCATTGAGGACAACAAAGAAAATTATTATTTACCATGGCGACGGACACAGCAAAGTCTCAAAAGTGAAGCACCAAATTGCCTACCTTTATTAACAGCAGAGCAAAAGATTCTTAAATATCCTCATGTTCAAATATTAAGTTAGATGTTTTTAATAAGTTATCTATTGCAAATAGTAGTATGATTTTAATAACTGAAAAACTGAACAAAAATGTCAAGAGTGTGGAAACTGACCTCTGTGCTACCCTCTACCGCTATGTGAAAAGTCTGGTGGATAAATGTGATGAGAATGAAAAAGAAATTACTACTCAAACAAAAGATTATCCCTGAAAAGGTTCAGTTATTTACTATCAAGAACCACAGGAGAAACAAAACCCAGAGAATTTTGGTGAAAATTATGATTTTTGGGTTTTGTTCCTTAACCCAACCTACACTAAATCTACAACCCTTCTAAAGGAACTTCTAGAAAACGGGCTAACTCAACCCCTTGATTTTCCAAATCCGAAAGCGAGATGGGTTCCCCCGCACGAGTTAAAGGAATATCTCGCCGTTGTTTCACACGCAAATAAAGAGAACGTTTTGGATTTAAACCTTCTTTAATTTCCGCCCGTACTGACATAATTTCATCTAACTCGCAATCTAATTCAATGCGGCGATTTTTTCCTGGAAAACCCCAGCGAAAAATCTTCATTTTCCCTGTTTCCTTATTGAACTCATTGTAACCGCCACCTACATTCCAGAAGATAGTCAGCCAGATATACAGTGCCAACAGCGTCCCAGCTACCCCGTAAAACGACAGTGCCACGCCTTGAGGAATAAATATTAATCCTGTTGCATCGCTCACAATCAGAAAATTGATTTTAAAGTAACTCGACAATCCTGCTAACAAAAAGCCTACGCCTCCCATAGAGACAACAATTGCCCAGAAGTAGTTACTCAAGCGGCGAGATCCTAATACCTCCTGACGGAGAATTTGGTCATTCTTTGTAATGCTTTGTGTATTCATATGGTTTATTGCTCTGACCAAGAAAGGTTTGTAGTAATAATTCAAGTGATTCCTAGAGCGCTATAAGCGACTACTTAGAAAACAGCCCTTTAGCATTGTACCAAAAGGAGGTTAGCTCATGGCTCCTACCATAATCTAAGAGATTTCTGAGACCAACTGTGTCATTTTGTTAATTTTTTGTTATAAAGTATTAAGTACGGGTTAAGGCGGTTGCGCCGTGTTTCCAGGAGACTTGGCAAGTTTAGCGGTTTAACAGTTTCTCAAAAATCTAAGTAATTATAGGTTTTATATGTTAAACTGGATACAGCTATAAAAGAAATTAGGGTTGCAAGTTCCTTGATCAATATGTAACCCTAAGCACATCGCAAGTAACTGCTAGAGCATACTTGAAAAAAGTAGGAATTGGTAAGTGCTTTACCTGAAACGGGGTTGTGCAACATAGCTAGCTAAATTTGTTTTTTAGCATAACTATGAAGACCCTGAGTTTGAAACATTCTACACCAAGAATATTGTCTTAAATGAAGGTTTGCGTGCTTGGACGCAAGACCAACCCCACGAAATGTTTTAATTCCCTGAGGAGGTACTACCGCGTGGTAACGCTCTCTAATACTTCATTTGGCGGTCGCGATATAGACTCAACAGGTTTTGCCTGGTGGGCAGGAAACGCACGTCTGATCAACCTTTCTGGTAAACTGTTGGGCGCTCACGTAGCTCACGCAGGTCTGATTGTGTTCTGGGCGGGAGCAATGACTTTATTTGAAGTCTCTCACTTTGTCCCAGAAAAGCCTTTGTATGAACAAGGTATGATTCTCATGCCTCACCTGGCTACTTTAGGTTGGGGTGTAGGCCCGGGTGGAGAAATAATCGACACCTATCCTTACTTTGTGGTTGGTGTACTGCATTTAATTTCCTCCGCCGTTTTGGGTGTAGGTGGTTTATATCACGCTCTACGGGGCCCTGAAACCTTAGAAGAGTATTCCTCCTTCTTTGGTTATGACTGGAAAGACAAAAACCAGATGACCAATATCATCGGCTACCACCTGATTCTTTTGGGATTGGGAGCGCTGTTACTGGTGTTTAAAGCTATGTTTTTTGGTGGTGTATATGACACCTGGGCTCCTGGTGGTGGAGATGTGCGTGTGATTACTAATCCAACCTTAAACCCAGCGATTATCTTCGGTTATCTCACTAAAGCTCCTTTTGGTGGCGAAGGTTGGATCGTGGGTGTTGATAACATGGAAGACATCATTGGTGGTCACATCTGGATTGGTTTAATCTGCATCGGTGGTGGTATTTGGCACATTCTCACCAAGCCTTTTGGTTGGGCGCGTCGTGCTTTTATCTGGTCTGGTGAAGCTTACCTTTCTTACAGCTTGGGCGCTCTATCTCTGATGGGCTTTATCGCTTCTTTCTATGTTTGGTTTAATAATACCGCTTATCCCAGCGAGTTTTATGGGCCAACTAATGCAGAATCATCTCAAGCTCAATCTTTTATCTTCTTAGCTCGTGACCAAAAATTAGGTGCGAATATTGCTTCTTCCCAAGGCCCTACTGGTTTGGGTAAATACCTGATGCGCTCTCCTACTGGGGAAATTATCTTCGGTGGTGAAACTATGCGTTTCTGGGATTTTCGCGGGCCTTGGTTAGAGCCTTTACGTGGGCCTAATGGTCTTGACTTAGACAAAATTAAAAATGATATTCAGCCTTGGCAATTACGCCGTGCTGCTGAGTATATGACTCATGCTCCTAATGCTTCCATCAACTCTGTGGGTGGGATTATTACTGAGCCTAACTCTTTTAACTTTGTTAACTTACGTCAATGGTTAGCAGGTTCTCACTTTATTCTCGGCTTCTTCTTCCTGGTAGGGCATCTGTGGCACGCTGGTCGTGCACGGGCCGCTGTGGCAGGTTTTGAAAAAGGTATTGACCGTGAGAATGAGCCAGTATTGGCGATGACTGAACTCAACTAATCTTTAGTTGGGATAATTTTCTGGCCCGAGCTTTTGGCAAAGGCCAGATTTTTTTGGTTGAAGATGAGATGATTATTTGCTAGAGCACCTCATCAATTAAGCCAGTGAAGAAACTAGAATCTTATTATCAGCGAGAGGAAGAGACTTATTTAGTTGAAATTAAGCTCAATGATATGAACCAACTTTTTAATTCCCTCGATCCCTCGCCGTTTCTCGTCAAAGACCTGGATGATAATGCGCGGGACTATATTGTTGGTTCAGTCTGCGAATTTTCTCTTTCGACTCCCCTCAAGCTTGTTTTTTATCTACCCCCTGAAGATGAACAAGAGGCTAGGGTGATTTTGCCCGTAGCCCTGCATAACTATTTTGATTACTGCGAGCGAAGAGAACACAGACGATTAAAGGTGATTTGGCGACAAGGCCGCATCGCCCTCATTATGGGAGTTGTATTTCTCTTTGTTTCTTTGAGTCTTAGCAAGTTAGTCACGAAACTTGGTGAGAGTACCTTTGTTCAGTTTCTAGAGGAGGGACTGATTATCATCGGTTGGGTCGCCCTCTGGGAACCTGCAGGGATCTTTCTTTATAAATGGTGGCCAGTACAATATAAAAAAAGGGTGTTTGAAAAACTTTCTCGCATCCCCATTGAAATCCGTTTGTTAAAATAAAGCTCCGCAGCAGAGGATTTTAGATAATCAGCGGTAATATTAGATCTAAGAGCGAAATTACGAAAAACTGTCATCCTGAGCGCCAGCGAAGGATCTCCGAGATCCTTCGCTGGCGCTCAGGATGACCATTTTAAGTTTGGACTTCGCAGCTTTTGGTCTAATATTATAAATGCCTAAAGCCCCCTACAAGCTGCAATTTTTTCGGCGGTGCGTTTTTTGAGTTATGAATTTTTTTTGACAAAAACTACTAACCCAACTCAAACCCTCTCCCCACTTTCCACCCCGTTCTCCAAAAAACGCCCCGCCTGTGCCCCTACGGCGCTTGGCGATTACTACAAAAACTAAAACTCAGCACTTAAAGGGGTGCGAGGGAAGGGGATCACATCTCGAATATTGCCCATTCCTGTCATAAACTGCACTAACCTTTCAAACCCTAAACCGAATCCTGCATGGGGAACTGTCCCATAACGCCGCAAGTCTAAATACCACCATAATTCTTCTGCAGGTATGCCCAATTCTTTAATCCTCCTTTCCAATACTTCGAGACGTTCTTCCCGTTGGGAACCCCCAATAATTTCACCGATTTTTGGGGCTAAAACATCCATTGCAGCAACAGTTTTGCCATCTTCATTTAACCGCATATAAAAAGCCTTAATCCCTACTGGATAATTAGTCACAATTAAAGGCTTTTTAAACAATTCCTCGGCTAAATAACGCTCATGTTCTGATTGTAAATCAATGCCCCATTCTACGGGAAACTCAAACTGACGGTCAGCTTTTTCTAAGAGAGCGATCGCCTTTGTATAACTAATCCGTTCAAATTGGTTATTAATAATATTATCAGCGGTTGCTAACACAGAATTATCAATGCGCTGATTAAAAAACTCCATATCTTCGGGACAATGTTCCAGCACATATTTAAATATATACTTCAGAAACTCTTCGGCTAAATCTTGATCCCCATCCAAGTCACAGAAAGCCATTTCAGGTTCTACCATCCAAAACTCTGCTAAATGACGAGAAGTATTAGAATTTTCTGCCCGAAAAGTCGGCCCAAAAGTATAAACCTTTTCCAAGGCCAAGGCCATTACTTCTGCTTCCAACTGTCCACTTACAGTTAAATAGGCGTGGCGACCAAAAAAATCTTGACTATAATCTATTTCTTTTGTCTCTTTTTGGGCAATTTTATTTAAATCCAAATTGGTGACAGTAAATAACTCCCCCGCCCCTTCACAGTCGCTAGCAGTAATAATGGGGGTATGCACCCAGAGAAAACCTCTTTCCTGAAAAAAGGTGTGGATCGCCGTTGCGCAAGCATTGCGCACTCGCATTACCGCCCCAATGGTATTAGTCCGCGATCGCAAATGTCCAATGGTGCGCAAAAACTCAAAGGAGTGGCGTTTTTTCTGGAGGGGATAGGTTTCTGGATTCGACTCCCCATATACTGTTACCGTGTTTGCTTTTAACTCAATGCGTTGTCCGACTCCCCTCGAAGGTACTAACACTCCTGCCACTGCCACCGAAGCCCCAGTATTGATTTTTTTTAATATTTCTACATAATTCGGTAATTCCTTGCCTAAAATCACCTGCAAATTCCCCATTGAAGAGCCATCATTCACTTCCATAAAAGCGAAATCTTTTAATTCTCGCTTGGTGCGTACCCAACCTTGAATTTTCACCGATTCATCTGGCTGACCAGTTCGCAGAATTTCCCCAATGCGTAAGCTTTCCATTTCCATGTTTATCCCCTATCCTGCACAAGACTTGAGTACCCAACCAATCACTACCCCCATCCCAGCAAACCTGACTGCTTGCCAAAAAGGCTCTTTAAAGGCACTAAAGCTTAACAAACGGCTTTCTAAGTTTACCTCAATTTCTTCTAATTCCCTTTGCAGCAGCCTAATTTCTGTTTTTATTGGTTCTGTGGCCCGATTATTTTTTTTTTGCTCCTTCAACTCATTAACACGCTCTGTTAGCTCTTCGCGTCGCTCTTCATCTCTTTTTACCTGCGCTAAACGTTCTTTCAGAGCTACAAAAGACTGCTCCAAGTCTAAAAGGGCTTGTTCTATTTCGGGGAGCTGGTTGAGATCTGGGGGTGGCATCTGACAATCAAAAAAATCAATAATAGATAGGTTAAACTATAAAGTGGACGGGTTTTGAAATCAAGGTTTTTTCTCCCTTACCCGCTCCTACGTTGTGAAGTGATAACTTATGTCTCAACCAACTCAACTATCTAAATCCGAACTGCTCAACGAAGTTAGTACCCTGGAACTAGCTCAAGCATTAGCCGAACGTCTGGCGATCGCCCCTAATGACTGGCATCGTCTTAAGGCTAACCGCAAGGCTCAAGCACTGCAACAGGCTACTGCTGCTTTAGTCTTTCTCCTCAAAGACAATCCTGCTGAAGCGTTACTTCGCTTCAATCAGGCTGCGGGATGGCTTGACCGTTCCCTTTCTGCTCCTCCTTGTCCTACTCATGGACAACATCATTCTCCTTAGCACAGTACTGGCTCTCGCTTTTTCCCTTTTTTCACTTGTTTACACAGCCTGAGTTGTGTTCCTTGCCTATTCCAGTGTACCTGGTCAAATATCTCATGGAGGATACAAAATCCTCTACCACTTTCTGCCTCTTCTGGAGGCAATTCTTTTCCATGTTCTGGGCACTCACAGTTGGTGATAAACCCTTCTCCCTGGTCTGTGATCACCCAGGATAACTCCTCCTTGCTCACGAAAAACTGGATCACAATTCTTTTACTTGGATCTAAATTGTTGCCGTGTATTGCCGCATTTACTAAGGCCTCTTGGAGTCCCAGTCTTATTTCTGCCTGTAACTCAGTGGGGATTTTTGCGCAGCATAAATCCAGAACTGGATACAGGTAGAGGGTGGAGGCGAAGCTCATAGTATTCCAATTGCTGGGCTTGAGAGGCAGTGAAATTGAAATCACGGTTGATACCTCTTACTTATTGTGAATGGAATTAATTTTTTTTCTGGGCCTAATGCCTGCTTCGTTTTTTGATGATTTGTTATGACTCATCTTTCATTTTAATCCTTGAGTAAAAAGAAGAAACAGGAGTTTAAGTTCATTTGCCAAAATTGGATTTCAATCCCTTTTTGGGGCTGCATAAGCACATGATAACATAAAAAACCTTAATCGAAAAGTTTGGTCAGTTTAATTGCACCAAGGCGGCGCATTCAACGTGAGCGGTTTGGGGAAAGAAATCAGCAGGCATAACTGAGATCAGCTCGTAGCTACCGTTTTCACAGAGGAGTTTGAGGTCACGGGCGAGGGTGGTGGGTTGACAACTAATATAGACAATACGGGGTGGTTTAATTTCTAGGAGAGTGTTAATCACAATGCGATCGCAGCCTGCTCTGGGGGGATCAAGCAGCACAATGTCTGCGGCACCCAATTGAGGCAACCATGTCTCCACTGTGCCCAATTTAAACTCTACATTACTAATCTTATTGAGCTGGGCGTTAATTTTTCCTTGCTCTACTGATGCTCGCTGTACCTCTATGCCAATTGCTTGCTTGACTCGTTGCGCCAGCGGTAAGGTAAAAGTCCCAACTCCACAATAAGCATCCACTAATAACTCATTTCCCTGTAAATCCAATTGGGCAATGATCCCCGCTAATAACGCCTCTGCTGCTTCCGTATTCACTTGAAAGAAGGTATGGGGGAGCAGTTGCATATGTAGCCCTGCAAAGGTTTCCCTAATTAATGGTTTCCCTGCAATTAACTGAGTCTCTGTGCCAAAAATCACATTAGTGGGGTGGGGATGATAATTTAAGGCTACTCCCACCAGTTGGGGATATCTTTGCAACCATGTTTTAGCTTGATCCCCTATCCCTTTTAACTCTTTGCTGGTACTTACCAAGGTTAATAACATTTCCCCAGAGCGTCTAGCTATGCGGAGGGAGAGGTGACGCAATTCTCCTGTGTTTGGCGTTGACTCTCCTTGAAATTTGATGGGTTTTGACTTGCTCTTAATAATAGGTTTAGGGATTGACTTGCTTGACTCTTCTTCTATAGTGAGTTTTTCCTCGTGATAAATTAACCAACCTCGCTTTTGGATATCTTGTTTAATTTGGGCTAGCAAGGGGTTTAAACGGGGATCTTGGACGGGACATTGATTGAGATTTACCAGTTTATGGCTGTTTTGACGGTAATAACCTGCTTGCACCTGTCCTGTTGCCGAAATTCCCAGGGGATAGGTGGCTTTGTTCCGATAACCTAAAGGAGTATTGGTCTCGAGGATGGGGGTTACATGGGGTTCATTAAAGCCACCGATCCTTTCTAATGCTTGAATTACTAGATTCCGTTTAGCAGTAAGTTGGTATTCATCGCTGATATGTTGCCACTGACAACCACCACATTTATCTGCGACAATACATCTCGGACGGATACGATGTTCAGAATGGTGCTGTATTTCAATAAGTTTTCCAAAGGCGTATTCTGGTTTGATCCTGACCAACCTGACCAAAACCCGATCGCCTGTTACTGTATTGGGGACAAATACCACCCGTCCATCTACACGCCCCACTCCATCGCCACTATTACTTAAGTCGGTAATTTCTACTTCTACTTGATTTCCTTGTTGCCACATTGTAATTATCAATTAAATTTTCTGCTGCTTTTTGTGCTAATGGTTTGGCGAGTAAGTAACCTTGACCCACATCACAACCTAATTGTTTTAGCTGCATTAATTGCTCTTTGGTTTCTATTCCTTCTGCGATCACATCCATGCCTAAATTATGGGCGAGGGTGACAATTGCTCGTACAATTTCATTATTTTCTCCTTTTGCCCCCATTCTCTTGACAAAAGAACGGTCAACTTTTAAAGTATCTATGGGAAATCGATGCAAATAACTGAGGGAAGAATAACCTGTGCCAAAGTCGTCTAAGGATAACTTAATTCCCCTCTCTTTTATTTGACTGAAAAGCTGAGTTGCTGCCTCTATATTCTCCATTAAAATACTTTCGGTTATTTCTAATTTTAGATATTTTGGGTTTAATTTAGTTTCTCCTAATATCTGATCAATTTTTTCTAGTAAATCTGCTTCTTGGAGCTGTCTGCTAGAAAGATTGACAGAAACAGTTAATATTTGAGATGATTTTTGCTGCCAAGTTTGTAATTGTTGACAAGCTTCTCGGAGAATCCACTCGCCGATGGGTACAATTAATCCTGTTTCTTCTGCTATGGGAATAAATTCTCCTGGAGAAATTAAGCCTTCTCGGGGATGTTGCCAGCGAATTAGTGCCTCGAACCCTATTAGTTTATTTGTTTTCAAAGAAATGAGGGGCTGGTAATAGCAGACAAATTCTGAGGCCTCTATGGCTCGTCGTAAATCTGTTTCTATCTGTAACCGCCTTAAAATCTTGTCGTGCATCATACTGTCGAAAATGGCATAACGGGATTTCCCTGCTTGTTTCGCTCGATACATGGTAACATCGGCATCCCGTAGCACATCTTCGCCTTTTTCATAACCAATGGAACTGAAAGTAATGCCAATACTGGCGGAAGTAAATATTGGTTGCAGGCTAAGTTGGAAAGGGGATTTTAATTCCAGGTTAATTTTTTGGGCTAATTCTATGGCCTCATCTTCGCTTTCTATATCGTCAAGTAAAATGGCAAACTCGTCTCCTCCAAGACGAGCAACTGTATCTCCAGGACGAATGCAAGTCTGTAGTTTGTGGGCGATCGCCATTAACAGGGCATCCCCAATTAATAGTCCCATATTTTTACTTTCATTTACCAGCTTAAAATCATCTAGATCAAGGAACAATACTGCAAATAAATAATTTTTACTTCTTTTTGACCTGTTGATGGCCTGTTCGATTCTGTCTATAAATAATAAACGGTTGGGTAAACCTGTGAGTCCATCGTGAACTGCATCGTGTAATAATTGCTCTTCTATCCGTTTGCGATCGCTAATATCTACAACTTGTTTTAAAATATGTAAGGGCTGACCTTGGGCATCTCGCAACACTGAAACTTGGAGAATTGTATGAACATTGGTTCCATCTTTGGCTCGATAACAAGTTTCTCGCTTAAAATGAGAAATTTCTCCGATTAATAATTTGTTTCTCAGTACTGCATTAACAGCTTTATCTTCTGTATTGCTAATAAAATCTGTAAATTTTCTGCCTAATAATTCTTTGGCAGAATAACCGAGAGAATCGCATAATGCTTGGTTAATCTGCTCAATTTTCCCATCTAAACTGATAATTGCCATGCCAATGGGAGCTAATTCAAAGGTTAATCTAAATTGCTCTTCACTTTTGCTAATTTTTTCTGCTGCAAGTTTGCGCTCAGTAATGTCCATGGCGATCCCATCAATCCTAATGGCAGTATTATTTGCATCGTAAATTAAATGAGCGCGATCGCGTAGCCAACGTACTTCTCCATCTGGTCGTAAAATTCTATATTCTACATCTTTATTAATCCCTTTCTCGGAGAGAAGACGAGATGCTTGCTCTACTTTTTCTCTGTCTTCTGAATCAACTATTTCTTCCCATAGTCCAGGTTGCTCGAAGAATTGTGACACAGGTCTCCCAGAAATTTTCTCCACTGCCCGATTAAGATAAATAAACTGGGAATTTGCGGGTAAGGCTGACCATACTATATCTTCAAGGGAACTAAGAATACTATCTAATCGCTCTTGACTTTCTCGCAGTGCTTCTTTTACTTCTTCCCGCTCTTTTTCTGTTTGCTCTGCGGCAATAAATCTGCCAATACTTTGAGCCATTAGCTCTATTATTTCAATTTCATGGGATGTAAAATCACTATTTCTTTCTTCAGGCTCGGAGAAATTCAAAATCCCAAACATCTCCCCATTTACCCAAATGGGAGTCCCAATATAAGTTTTATGTGCTAATGGGTGGTTAAGAATATTGCCATCAATGTAAGTAATTGTTTTTTTTTCTTGAAAGACTTTTCCACAACAAACATCTGCGAGCACAAAATCTATTTCTGAGGTTAATAATTCATGGTCAGACTTGACTGCACGAATGATATAAGATTCCCCAACAATTTCTCCGATGATTCCTGTGGTCATTTGCAGTATTTCACATCCTGCCTCTAAGTAATCTGCATATAAGGTTGCTAAATCTTGATATAATTTTGTATTGAGTCGATGCAGATGTTTGAGATTGCTACTAAAAGTTTCTAGTTCTTTGGACTTCTGCCAGAGTGCAGACTCCATTTCTTTGCGCTTGGTGATGTCTGTCTGCACGCCAATAAAGTGGGTAAGATATCTCTCTTGATTATATACAGGGGCAATGTGCAGTTCATTCCAAAACATTGTACCATTTTTGCGATAATTGCGTACGATAGCACAGCACTCTTTTCCTTCTGCGACTGCTTGTTTTATTTCCTTCAATTGGGGCTGATTTCTGTCTCCTTTTTGTAAAAAATTACAATTGCTTCCAATAATTTCTGATTCTCTATAACCTGTTATGCGCTCAAAACCAGAATTAACATAAATAATTGGATTATTGGCGCTTAAAGCATCAGTAATGACTATCCCATTATTACTGGAGTCGATGGCCCTCTCTAATAATTTTAGTCTTGCTGCACTTTTGTGATTCTCAATTGCAGCGGCCAAAATCTGACTTACTGCTATTAGCCAGTTAACTTCTTCTTCTGTAAAATTCCTTTTATTAGTGGTATAAACAGCCAGAGTTCCATATTTCTCTTCTTTCCCTGCAATGGCTATGCTTACCCCAGAGCTAATTTGATGATTGTGCAGCAGCGGTGACACTCTAAACCTGGTTTCTAAAAGTAAGTCTTCCATCATCACTGGTGCAGATGCTTTTAAGGTATATCCTGCCTCGTTATTCCCTCCCCCTAACCTGGCTAACCCTACCATTCCTTCCTCCCAGCCAATCCCTGCTCGCAGTAAAAATGCACTACGGTTGGGCAAAATTTCCATGATCCCTGCATATTTTACCTCTAGGGTAAGGGCTACTAATTTTACTGCTTCATCCATTAACACCCCTAGATTATTGCCAGCAAACCCTAGTTTTACCAACATGGCTAATTGGTTTCTTGGCTTGGGGCGCTCTGTTACGCTCTCTTTTGTATTTTTGCTACATTCTTGAAATAATTCATAAAAGTCTTCGGAGGACTTTTTGTATTTTTTCAGCCTCCTTAGCAGCAGCAGCCCCATGCTAAATAGTACAAAAATGATAATTTGGCATCCTCTTGCTTCAAATATATTTAAACTCAACATAGATATGTTCACATTTTTAGATGATGTTCTATAGATTTTTCTCGACAGGAAAAACTCTCTGTTTTCTTAAGAATGGTAAAGAGCATCTCTTGTCAAACTCATTGAGAAATAATTCCCCTAAAGCAGATCCCCTTCTGGATTTAGTCTGAGGTCTTACTAAATTTTAATTTTTTCTTAATACTTTTATTATAAATCCTTTATTTAGGATATATTGTATAGAATTATTAAAAGATCATTAAATAATATAAAATGTTCTGTAGCAATGGTAAATGACGATGCTGAGATTTTGGCAAGAAGAAAAATAATGGATATAATCGACATTCTCACGGCCGACTATGAGCGCTTCCCTGTCAACCAGACTTATACTATTTACGCTCAAAATGTTTATTTCAAAGACCCGCTCAATGAATGGAGAGGAGTTGAGCGCTATCAGCAGATGATTGGTTTTATTACCACTTGGTTTAAGGATATAAAAATGGATCTCCATGAAATCCGCCGCCAGGGAGACACTATTTTTACAGCATGGACGCTCCACTGGACTACGCCCCTACCCTGGCAACCTCGTATTGCTATTCCAGGGAGAAGTGAATTACAACTCAATGAAAATGAACTGATTATTTCCCATATCGATTACTGGCACTGCTCCCGTTTCAACGTAATTCAACAACATCTGTTGCCGAGAGCGCATAATGATAAGTAATGTTAAATTTTCTCAGGCAATAAGCAATGCGCGTAATCCTTATGACGGGCAAGGGTGGTGTTGGTAAAACCTCCGTTGCAGCAGCAACTGGTCTTCGTTGTGCAGAACTGGGTTATAAAACCCTGGTACTCAGTACTGATCCAGCTCACTCCCTGGCTGATAGTTTTGACCTGGAATTAGGTCACGAACCCCGAGAGGTTCGCCCCCATCTCTGGGGAGCTGAATTAGATGCACTCATGGAGTTGGAAGGAAACTGGGGCGCAGTTAAGCGCTATATTACTCAGGTTCTCCAAGCTAGAGGTCTTGATGGTGTTCAAGCCGAAGAGTTGGCTATCCTCCCTGGGATGGATGAAATTTTTGGTTTGGTCCGCATGAAACGCCACTATGATGAGGGCTTTTTTGATGTCCTGATTATTGATTCTGCTCCTACGGGTACTGCTTTGCGTCTTCTTAGTATTCCTGAAGTTGGCGGCTGGTATATGAGAAGGTTTTATAAACCTTTACAAGGTATGTCTGTGGCACTTCGTCCTCTAGTTGAACCGATTTTTCGGCCGATCGCTGGTTTCTCTCTCCCTGATAAGGAGGTGATGGATGCTCCCTATGAGTTTTATGAGCAAATTGAGGCTCTCGAAAAGGTATTAACTGATAATAGTCAAACTTCTGTACGTTTGGTGACAAATCCAGAAAAAATGGTCATTAAGGAGTCTTTACGGGCTCATGCTTATTTGAGTTTATACAATGTGGCTACTGATTTAGTTGTGGCTAATCGCATTATTCCTGATCAGGTAACTGACCCATTTTTTCAGGTTTGGAAAGCAAATCAGCAGGTTTATAAACAGGAAATTTATGATAATTTCCATCCTCTTCCTGTTAAGGAGGTTCCTCTCTATTCTGAGGAACTTTGCGGTATGCCAGCTTTAGAACGGTTGAAGGAAACTCTTTATTCAGATGAAGACCCAACTCAAGTTTATTATCAAGAAAATACCATTAGAATAGTTCAAGATGCTCAAGATTATAGTTTAGAATTGTATTTGCCTGGGGTTCCGAAAGAGAATATTCAGTTAAATAAAACTGGTGATGAGTTAAATATTCGCATTGGTAATCATCGTCGTAATTTAGTTCTTCCTCAAGCTCTAGCTGCTCTTAAACCTGCAGGAGCAAAAATGGAGGAGGATTATCTTAAAATTCGCTTTGCTTGTAGGGGCGATCAAACGGGCTAACATTAGACCAACTTTGCGCGCCCTCTCCGAATACTTCTTTCTCTAATATAAGCTCGTAGTTGCGCTTTAGCGCCCTCATAACCTAATAACCACACCAAGACTACAATCGATTGTAGCTTTAGCGCCCCCTCCGAATACTTCTTGCTCTAATATAAGCTCGTAGTTGCGCTTTAGCGCCCTCATAACCTAATAACCTCACCAAGACTACAATCGATTGTAGCTTTAATGCTCTCCTTAGATACTTTCACTAATTGATTTATGATTGAAGCTCACGAAAATTAAGGCGCTAAAGCGCAACTACGAACACTTTAAAATCTCAATGGATTATTGAATATCACGAAAATTAAGGCGCTCTTTGCGCAACTACGAACACTTTTAAATTTCAATGGAGTTATGATTGAAGATAAGGCAAATTAAGGCGCTAAAGCGCAACTACGAACACTTTAAAATTTCAATGGAGTTATGATTGAAGATAAGGATAATTAAGGCGCTCTTTGCGCAACTACGAACACTTTTAAATTTCAATGGATTATTGAAGCTCACGAAAATTAAGGCGCTCTTTGCGCAACTACGAACACTTTAAAATTTCAATGGAGTTATGATTGAAGATAAGGATAATTAAGGCGCTCTTTGCGCAACTACGAACACTTTTAAATTTCAATGGATTATTGAAGCTCACGAAAATTAAGGCGCTAAAGCGCAACTACGAACACTTTTAAATCTCAATGGATTATTGAAGCTCACGAAAATTAAGGCGCTAAAGCGCAACTACGAACACTTTTAAATCTCAAT
>JADQBC010000114.1 GCA_016903655.1 Gomphosphaeria aponina SAG 52.96 = DSM 107014 | reverse complement strand
TACTGAGTCTGTTGCTTTAAAGGGTTTATCTATTTCTCTGTTAACAGCAACTTTAAAAAGGTTAGATGAGGGAACAAATATTACTGTTGCTAACTGGTTTAGTCAAGCTATTGCTAATCAACATGATTAGGCTAAAACTTCATTGACTGTGATATTTAATTCGGGAAAAGTCAGAGAAACTATTCTGTCTTCTCCCGTAAATATCTGTTCATCATAGAAACCTTCTACCAGCAACAATACTGTTATTTTAGACTCATAATAATCCACAATCCAATATTCGGGAATTTCCCTCACTGCATACTCAGAACGCTTATATCGATAGTCATTGGTTGCGTAATTTTCACTCACTATTTCTACTACCAGCAGAGGAGTAGTTTGAATAACTGCTGATACATCTAAAATAGCTTGTTCTTGTTCTTCTGTGATAATCACTAAGTCGGGTA
This sequence comes from Gomphosphaeria aponina SAG 52.96 = DSM 107014, assembly GCA_016903655.1. Taxonomy (GTDB): domain Bacteria; phylum Cyanobacteriota; class Cyanobacteriia; order Cyanobacteriales; family Gomphosphaeriaceae; genus Gomphosphaeria; species Gomphosphaeria aponina. The sequence goes on along the minus strand of JADQBC010000114.1, from coordinate 14,597 downwards.
TTCTTGATTTTCTTTCGGCTGTTCTTACACCAATATCCCAACAGGAAACCCAAGGTAAGCTTAAGCGTCTAATTTCATCTCGAAATGAATCATACAAAAATCTTGCTATTCTGGCGTGTCTTCCTGTATGTTGGGGAATTTCTACTAATTCTCCATCAACCAATTCATAACGTTTGTCAGTGCCATCATCATACTCTAAATACTCCTCAAAAGTATAGAGACGTTTAGTTAGTTGAACCATGCGATCGCCCTCCTTTTCTTCTTATAATTCTTGTCCATAACCCAAAGATTTTTTAATCCCTTCTATCCATTTTTTCACATCTTTAAATGATACTTTCAGCAGGGAAACTATCCCAATAACTATGAGCAATGTTCCCAATAAAAAGTTATTCTCATAGAGATATAACCCCACAATCACTATAAAATAAGGAGAAAGAATGCCGCTAATTTTTTCCACAATATTAACTATTTCTGGCTTAACTTCTAACTTAATTTCTTCTTCCATACTCTCCTCCCAGGGATTTTTTATTTTTGCTGGCATTTCTCGGGGTATTAAATCCTGAACTTGCGGCATAGTTGGCTGTTGACTTTCCGTTGTTGCTTCTTTTTTCTCTGAATTTTGCTGTTTTCCAAACATAATTTTCTCCTTCTTCTATATACAGTTTCCTCTCGTCAAGTATTTAGTTAATTTTTTTACCTCCTTGCTTATTTTCCCTATTTAATATTATATACTGACTCTTATTCTCTCAAGTCTCTCTTCCTTGATAAATTCAAGCTCACCGTAATTTCTTAGCGATTTCAGGGCGATTTGTAATCAGATTATCCACACCAAAACTGATAAATTGTTTCATTTCTTCCACCTCATTAATAGTCCAGACATGAACTTCTCTCAAACCTTGATGAGCAGCATTAATAAATTCAACAGTAGCAACTGGGGCACAAACAGCATAAAAATCCACATCAAACTCACTGATATTCTCAACCTGATGGGCAATAATTTTCCCAATTTTTATTTCAGGAGCAATTTGCCTCACAGTCATCAAAGTAGGGTAATCAAAAGAACTAATTACACAATCTTCTTGAAAGTTTTTCTCCCTAATTATTTCTACCACCTTCTGAGCCAAATTAACCTCATGTCCGTTTAATTTTAACTCCAAATTCAATTTTAATTTCCCTTGAACCGCGTCAATAGCTGCTGCAAGAGAAGGTACTTTTTCCCCAGTAAAATCAGCATGAAACCAACTACCCACATCTAATTCTTGCAATTGCTCATAATCAAAATCCCAGATATTTTTGTTCACTCGAGCAACTCTTTGTAAATGATAATCATGGAATAAAACCAAGCTACCATCTTTAAGCTGCTGCACATCAACCTCTGCATAATCAGCCCCTGCTAAAATCGCCAAATTAAGAGCGCTGATCGTATTTTCAGGAGCTTTTTCTGAATTACCCCGATGGGCAGTAATAAAAACCTGGTTCACTTTTTTTTTAGGTTAAGAAAAAATACTTAAATTAAACTGTTGAGCAAGTTGTTTAATAATAAATAAACCAGCAACAGAATTACCCTCAGAGTCAAGAGGAGGGCTATAACAGGCGATCGCCCCTTCACCAGGAATGACAGACAACACCCCCCCACTTACTCCCGACTTCGTACATACTCCCACTTCCACCGCAAACCTGCCCGAAGCTTGATACAATCCACAAGTGAGCATTACAGCCTTGACAATAGAGGCATATTCTGGTAGAATAGGAGACTGTAGCAACAACATTCCCAAGCGCGCCAAATCTAGCATATTTCCTGTCAAACAACAAACATGATTATAAGTATCCAGAGCCACTGCCCCATCCTCTTGAAGATGCCCCGTAGAGCACAGAGTAGAAGCGATCGCCAAATTAATCTCATTGGGGAGAGCTTCTACAGAGGCTAACATTTGCCGATCCAAAAAAAACTGACAATTCCCATAACTATTCAGCCAGTCACAAAAATTTTGGCAGCGAGAAAAAGGAGTATCACCTGGTAATAAAGAAGCCAAAGCAATTGCCCCACTATTAATCATCGGATTTCTCGGCCAGCCACCATCAGCTTCTAATTGCGCCAGAGAATTAAAATTTTCCAGAGAAGGCTCCATCCCCACCCGCGCAAATACAGCTTCTTTCCCCAAAATAGAGAGTAAATACAGTAGTACAAACGACTTAGAGATACTCATTAGGGAAAAAGATAACTCCATATCCCCGACAGAATAACTTTCACCAGTCAGTGTTAAAACCTGCACCGCCAAAGAGCGAGGGTTAGCAGCAGCCAGACTGGGTATATATTGAGGCAGTTGTCCAGTTTCGGCAACTAAAACCGCCTCACCTACTATTTGCTCTAGTTTTGCAGCAGACATTGAATTTAATTTCATAATTGATGGTTGATAATGAACAATCAACGATGTACGCTACCCTAGATTAAGTCCTCAATCTTCTATAATATTAGAAATGACATTAGAAACTATCAATGAGCGTACCATTCGCATTGGCTCCAGGAAAAGCCAGTTAGCCCTAGTTCAAACTTACTGGGTACAAAAACAATTAGAAAAGCATTTCCCTGACATTGAGTTTGAAGTAGAAAAAATGAGTACCCAGGGGGACAAAATTTTGGATGTAGCCCTAGCCAAAATAGGCGATAAGGGACTATTTACCAAAGAATTAGAATTGGGCATACTAGAGCAACAAGTTGATTTTGCTGTTCATTCTCTCAAAGATTTGCCCACAAATCTCCCAGAAGGCTTAATGTTGGGCTGTATCACAGAAAGAGTTGACCCCGCTGATGCTTTGGTAGTAAATGCCAAACATAAAGACAAACAAATTGATACTTTACCAGCAGGAGCAGTAATTGGAACCTCTTCCTTACGACGGTTAGCTCAGTTGAGTCATCATTTCCCCCAGCTAACTTTTAAAGATATTCGGGGGAATGTGAATACCAGATTAGCCAAACTAGATACGGGGGAATATGATGCTATTATTTTAGCAGTGGCTGGGTTAATGCGTCTGGGAATGGAAGAGCGCATTCACCAAATTATTCCCCCTGATATTTCTCTCCACGCTGTGGGCCAAGGAGCATTGGGCATTGAATGTCGCTTGGGAGATACAGAAATCTTAGCAGTACTCAAGACCCTAGAACATCCCCCAACACGCGATCGCTGTTATGCTGAACGGGCTTTTTTGCGGGAATTAGAAGGAGGTTGTCAGGTTCCTATTGGGGTTAATACTACTATTGAAGGAGAAATTCTCACTTTGACAGCGATGGTGGCTAGTTTAGATGGTCAGCGACTCATTAAAGATAGTATTAGTGGAAAGCTTAGTAATGCTGAACAGTTGGGGCGTGATCTAGCATTTAATCTCCGTGAGGCAGGTGCAGGAGAAATTCTAGCAGAGATTTTGGCAGAAATTCAACGTTAAGAACGAGTTACATAGAAAAAACATCATGGACATACCAGTAGATTGGTCTCAAATACTCCAATGGTCAGGGATATTGACTATTGTTTTCTTATCGTTAGCTATTGTAAGTTTTATTTTCCGTTGGGGGATTCGCTTCCGCTTAGTGGGAATAACAGGATTTATGGCTGTAGTAACAGTAGGAATATTTGGCCTGGGACTAGGATTATTTACCCGCTCAGTGGTTCCTGGTGCAGTTCGCTTTGCTTTGGTTTACGATAATGGTGCTAATCAGGCTGTAATAACAGTGACACCAGAAGTAAATGCAGCAGAAGTAGAAGCAACTCTCCGTCAAGCAGCAAATGATTTATTGTCTTACGGTAGAATAGGGGTGGGTGGTGATAATGAGCTTACCATTCGGGCCCGCACCTTAATTCATCCAGAACCAGGAGTGACTAAACCGCTTTACCTCGGAGAAGTGAGGCGATCGCTCCAGGATGAGCGTACCTCCACGCCCCTGAGGAATGACCAAATAGAGCTGCAAATTTTCTCAGAAAAGTTTGCCGAGTTGCCGGGGAAAAATGATGTTTAATGAAGCAAGAATTGTATGGAGCAAACTGTCACATTAGCTACACAAACTTCTCTCACTCCCCTGCTAGTAGCCCCAGCTATGGTGTTACGCGGGGAAAAATGCCTGAAAAATCTAGGATCAGCCCTCCCGCGTTTGGGAAATCGTCCTTTAGTCGTGGGGGGAACACATACTCTACCTTTAATTAAAACCTATTTACAAGAAGAAAAAATTGCGGCAACAGAAGCTACCTATGGTCGAGATTGTTCGGAAACTTCACTCAAACAGCTCAAACAAACGGTGAAATCCCATCAGGCTGATTGTATTATTGGGGTAGGAGGAGGTAAAGCTCTGGATACGGCAAAATTACTCGCCCATGAATGCAATTTACCAGTTGTAACAATTCCAACTTCTGCGGCAACTTGTGCCGCTTGGACAGCGCTGGGGAATATTTATTCTAATGAGGGAGTATATCAATATGATGTACCTTTAAATCGTTGTCCAGATTTAGTAATTGTGGATTATAGTTTAATAGCAAAAGCACCCAAAAGAACATTAATTGCAGGAATTGGCGATGCGATCGCTAAATGGTATGAAGCGAGTGTGAGCAGTGGCAGTTCAAATGCTACTTTAATTATTGCAGCAGTGCAACAAGCAAGAATTTTGCGGGATATATTATTGCAAAAATCAGCAGCAGCATTAGAAAACCCAGGGGGAGAAGCATGGCGGGAAGTAGTTGATGCCACAGTGTTGTTAGCTGGGGTAATTGGTGGTTTAGGTGGGGCTGCTTGTCGCACAGTAGCGGCTCATGCAGTACATAATGGCTTAACTCATATTCGAGGGGCTCACCATGCTTTACACGGGGAGAAAGTAGCCTACGGTATTCTAGTACAATTACGGCTAGAAGAAATGGTAGAAGGAAATAAATTAGCAGCTACAGCAAGACAACAATTATTAAAGTTTTATGGGGAAATTGGTCTGCCAAAAACCTTAGAAGATTTGGGGTTAGAAAATGTTACTTTAGCCCAATTGCGTCAAGCTGCAAATATTGCCTGTAATGAAAAGTCAGATATTCATCGACTACCATTTTCAGTAATGCCAGAACAATTAATGGCTGCAATGGTTTCAACAACAATTAATAATTATCAGTAGGGTGGGCACAATGCCCACCCTACCGCCGATAACCATCTAACAATTATCAGTAGGGTGGGCACAATGCCCACTCTACCAACCAAGGAATATGAGTTTAAATTGGATCAAAAGATCTGAGAGGATCAGTGGGTTACCCCCTTATGTATTTGCTCGTCTCGATGAATTAAAAGCCCGTGCTCGAGAGCAAGGTTTAGATTTAATAGATTTAGGAATGGGAAACCCCGATGGTGCAGCACCGCAACCAGTAATTGAAGCGGCGATCGCTGCTTTGTCAAATCCCCGTAATCATGGTTACCCTCCTTTTGAAGGTACTGCTAGTTTCCGCAGGGCGATTACCAATTGGTATCAACGCTGCTACGATGTTAATCTCGACCCAGATAGTGAAGCTTTACCGCTGTTAGGTTCAAAGGAAGGTCTAACCCATCTGGCTCTTGCTTATATTAACCCAGGTGACTTGGTTTTAGTCCCCAGTCCTTCCTATCCTGCCCATTTTCGTGGGCCTTTAATTGCTGGTGGGAAAATTTATCCCCTCATGCTCACGGCTAAACAAGATTGGTTGATTGATTTAACTGCTATTCCTGATGAAATAGCGCAAAGGGCAAAGATTCTTTATTTTAATTATCCTAGTAATCCGACAACAGCTACGGCTCCGAGAGAATTTTTTGCAGAAATAGTGGCTTTTGCCCGTCGCCACGAAATTATGCTGGTACATGACTTGTGTTATGCAGAATTAGCCTTTGATGGATATCAACCTACAAGTTTGTTAGAAATTCCAGGAGCCAAGGAAATTGGGGTAGAATTTCATACCCTCTCCAAAACATATAATATGGCAGGTTGGCGAGTAGGTTTTGTGGTGGGGAATGCGGATATTATTCAAGGTTTGCGGACTTTGAAAACTAATCTGGATTATGGAATTTTTTCTGTAATTCAAAACGCAGCAGAAACGGCTTTACAACTGCCAGATATTTATATTAAACAGGTGCAGGAGCGTTATCAGAGAAGGCGGGATTTTATGATTGAGGGTTTGGCCGGGTTGGGTTGTATTGTTCAGCCTTCTAAAGCAACTATGTATCTCTGGGTTCCGACTCCTGTGGGGGTTAGTTCTACAGATTTCGCTCTCAATGTTTTAGAAAATACTGGGGTGGTTGTTACACCAGGCAGTGCTTTTGGCGATGGTGGAGAAGGTTATGTCAGAGTGAGTTTAATTGCAGAATGCGATCGCCTCGGAGAAGCTTTGCGTCGCCTTCAACAAGCTGGTATTCGCTACTCTTGAGGTGCTGCTTGTGGGCAATTCCTCCAATCTTACTTGAAAAAAACAACGGCAATACCGTCCCCACCCAACTTAGAACAGATAAATGTTGTTAGCACTCAAGTGGGGAGCGCCTATTAACGTGGCTATTTTCACCTGTGCTGCTCCGCCAACCCCGTCCACATCGTAGAATAATGCTCCATGATTGTAAATAAAACGGTCATTTGCATCAGATGCTTTAGCACCAATAACAAACTGACCACTGGGTAAAAGTCTGTTTTCTGGGAGCAAACCACCAAAACTACTAGCATCAATGCGAATTTGATCTTTTTGAGTCGCCTTGAAGTCTGTGATGCTATCTATTTGGTCCCAAATGAAGTTAAAGATAAACCGATCTGCACCTGCACCGCCTGTTAGTTGATCATTGCCTGCGTTACCTACAAGCTGGTCATTACCATTATTCCCAATGAGAGTATCATTGCCTCCCTTCCCTTCAATCTTATTATTCCCTGAGTTCCCTTTGATATTATTATTGAGGTTATTTCCTGTAGCATTTCTGTTTCGAGTACCTGTAAGGATGAGTTTTTCTTGGTTATTCCCCAGGGCATAAGTTTGGTTTGATTTAATTAGGTCATTTCCTGCTCCTGCACTTTCTTTTACTGTATCCCTCGAGGAGTTGATAATGTAAGTATCATTCCCTAACCCTCCTCTCATAGTATCTGCACCAGTCCCGCCATCAAGTAGGTCATTTCCACCGTTTCCTTTAAGTTTGTCATTCCCATTTAGTCCAAACAGACGGTTATTACCACTGTTTCCTGTGAGAATATTGCTGTTATTGTTCCCTGTTCCGTTAATATTGTCAACTCCTGTCAGAGTGAGGTTTTCTACTCGAGAAGATAACTTGGTGGTTGTTTTTGCTGCTTGAGTATCGGTAATAGTTATGATTGCTTCCCCGTTACTTATAACCGCGTTGCTGGGGTTTTCCAGGATGAGTTTGAAGGTTTCGTTGAGTTCATTGGCGTTGTTATTGATAATGGGAATGGTGATTTGTTTGGTGGTTTCCCCTGGGTTAAAGGTGAGAATTTCGTTAGTATCAGTATAATCTTGACTCGATTGAGTAGATATGTCTTCCGTGCAACATACAACTGTTGCTGTATTGGTTGCTTCGGTTAGGTTAACCTCAAATACAGCTTCTTGGTTCAATCCTTCTACTATTTTCAGGGTTTTTGGGGTCAGGGATATTGCTGCACCTAAACCGCCGTTGATATAAAACTCTGCTTCCTCAAAAGCATTTTCACCAATTTGCGCCCCCAGGTTTTGACCATTAAGATTGCCATCTTCAAAGTGAATCCCACCATACAAACGAGATATTCCTGATTCTGCCGCTGCATCCTCAAAAGTTTCCCATTCCAGAGTAACTGGTGCTGTGGGTGTAATACCAGGTTCAAAGCGAGATTCTCCAGTGTTTATGGTAATCTCCCCGCCAAATTCCTCTCCTGCAAATAATTTGAGTACGGTGGCTCCTGCTGCACTGAAAGTACTGTGTCCTGAAACGTACTCAGCAAAGGGGGGAGAAGGATTTGTTCCTGGAGTCTGATAGGTGATGAAATCAGTTGCCAAAATCTTTTGCGTTCCCTCTCCAGGGCCTGCCCAAGCTTCAATGGCATAACCACCCAGTTTAGCGTCAAATTCCCCAATTAAGCCCAGTTTACCGAGTTCACGAATAGCCCTGACTGGACGGGTATAGTCATAGTCAACTTTTACTCCCCAGGTGGCAATCCCCGCATCCATTTCTGCATTGGCGAGAGTGAAGAATAGTTGGGCATCTTCATCTAAAGTATGTTCATCCCGTGCTGAAACAAATTGCCCAAAGGTCATCCAAGTACCAGGGGGGAAGGAAGTGCCACCGCCATTTTCCCAAAATTCAGCCACCATTTTTTCTTCATCGGTGAGATTGGCGCTAATTTCTACCACCTCTTCCGCTTGTTCGATAAATCCTGGGTTGATTACTGTGCCAATTAAGCTCTTGTTGATGTCAAGCACTGTACCATCTTCTAAGGTGATGGTTTTGGAGAACAGATCTACTGTACCTTCTCCCAAGAGAAAGGGTTCGGGATCGGGCAGGGTTAAATTTTCAATGTTGGCAAAGGGGATGACATCGCCCCAATGAGGTGTGAGAAACTGTTGAATTGGCCCGTTTGGATTGTCAATGGGTACCCGTTCTGGTGTCCAGCGTTCCATATTGATCACAGTTTCAGGATTGTTGATGGGCTGATACCCGCTGATATCGGAGTAGGGAACTCCTTGTGTGCCATTAGGATCTAAACCTAGCTGGTTAGAACCGTCTTCATGGCGAACTGCTAGTAAAGTGGCGGCTGTAACGTTCCCAATGCCTGCGGCTGTGGTGGTATCGGTAGTGGTGTTGTTGGGATCTAAGCCCAATGACTCCATTAATTCAGCGAAAATCTCTACTTGGTTGGGAAATAGGTCTTTTAAGACACCATAAGCTGCATAGCTCATCGCTTCGGTCTTGTTTTCGTCTGTGTTTTCTATTTCTGGACGTTGCAGGTCATCTCCGAGTTGAGTGGCGATCGCTGTTGAGTCGTAGGCTGCCCAAGCATCGAACATTGCTGTATGTATGATTGCGTATGCACGAGATGCTATTGTGGGTCCTAAACTGGTTTCGACTACTGCTTCTTGAACAGCCTGATCCCATAAAACAGAAGGGGTATCGTTATTTTCTGTCAGTCCAATTTTTCCTGTGACTGGATCGAGAGTTAATTGAGTCATTTTTTCTACTCCTGGGGTAGATTTGTTCCTTATTTAGATACTCTTTTCAAACTTGGGTTTTTATGCAGTTTTGCACTTTTTTGGGTAAAAATCAGTATTAATTCTTAGTCGCTGCATAGCTCATCCCTTCGGTCTTGTTTTCGTCTGTGTTTTCTATTTCTGGACGTTGCAGCTCATCTTGAGTGGCGATCGCTGTTGAGTCGTAGGCTGCCCAAGCATCGAACATTGCTATATGTATTGTTACTTATGCACGAGATGCTATTGTGGGTCTTAAACTGGTTTCGACTACTGCTTCTTGAACAGCCTGATCCCACAAAACAGAGGGGGTATCGTTATTTTCTGTCAGTCCAATTTTTCCTGTGACTGGATCGAGAGTTAATTGAGTCATTTTTTTCTACTCCTTGGTTTGTTCCTTATTTAAATACTCGTTTCAAACTTGGGTTTTTATGCAGTTTTGCACTTTTTTGGGTAAAAAATCAGTATTAATTCTTAGGGAGTTCTAATTCTATTATAACTTTTTTTGTTCCTTATTGTTTTTTTTATAAGTGGTCGCACAAAATTAATTACCGCAGGTTCGGGCGGGTTTTGATTTAAAGATCAATTGCTCGCCAAGATCAAGGCTAAACCCGCCCCTACAGAAATTGTGTAAATAATTTTGCTGATCTACTTATAGTTTTGCTCTTTTTGTTCAGGAATGAGTATTGAGCGAAGGTTGGCTTTTCGATTCCATAATCATTAAATAATAATATTTCTGAGCTTGTATTGCTTTAATTATCAAATAGCCATCTTATGTAAATTTTAGTAGGGGCATGGCATACAATGCCCCTAAAGTCAGGGGTTTGAGTCTAACAAAGCTCAACTTTTCATAACAGATTTATTAAAACAAAGGTTTTTGAGAAACATCTGGTTGTAACTTTACTCGAATCATTAACCCAGTGATGTTATCGTGACCATTTTGCTCATTAGCAAAATCAATCAATTGTTCTAGACCTTGCTGTAAATTTGCCTTCGAGCTAATCAAAGGTTCCAGGTAAATTTCCCAGTTATTTTCGATGATATCATTATCAGAAAGACCATCTGAACATAACAAAAAGATGGTATCTTCTTTTAACTCAAAAAACTTAATATCGGGTTTAATATAATCATTGCTACGGGGGCCCAAAGCTTGAGTAAGCTGATAAGCATCAGGACGAGCATAGGCTATTTCTGACTCTACACCCCGTTGAATTTCCATCTGACCCACCTCATGGTCAACTGTTAATTGTTCTAACCCAGATTTACGGCTAATGGCATAAGCGCGACTATCCCCCACATGAGCGATCGCCACTTGAGTATCTTGAACTAATGCCATCACCAAAGTTGTTCCCATTCGCCCACTCCCAGAGCGAGCATTTTCTAAATTCACTTGATAAATTGTGTCATTTGCGTGCAATATTCCTTCTAAAATAGTTGCTTCATCTGGTAATTTTTCTGACTGCCAATGGTTTTGGAAATACCTGGCTAAAGTTTGCACTGCCATTGCACTAGCTACTTCTCCTGCTGCGTGTCCTCCCATTCCATCACATACAATGTACAAACCCCGCACAAAGAATTTTTTGCCTTGGGGATTTTCTTGTTTATTACTTTTTGTTTCTATGCCATAAAAATCTTCATTGTGAAATCTTTGACGACCAATATCAGTGCAAGAAGCTTCCGTTATACTTAATACTTGCATTGGTACAACTATTGTTGGCATATCGTCTGCTTCATCACTGTATAACATCTCTTCCTCGTCATCCACATCATCAAAAACCATGCTATCGGGCACCTTGATATATTGCTCAGTTTCTGATGTTTTTGATTCTTGTTCTTCATCTTCTAAAATTTGGCGCAGCAACTCACACAACTCTTCGATGTTTTGAATTTCATCATTTTCTAGCAAGATAAACAATGTACTCAGATTTTGGGTTTCTGATTTACAATCCATAAATAAATTTTGCCACATCCGCCCTAAATCTTGCAGGGTATGGGGATTGTCTGGCTCATCGGGAATTAGCTGCTCTAAACACAAAGATAAAGTTTCATCTATTTTAAAATTGTTCTCTGTTAAAAGAGTTTGGCAACAACTTACCTGAGATAGGTTTTGCCAAAGTTTTGCCATCTCATAAATATATCTAACAATCTGGGAAGATGCTAAGGGTTCATTTTTTAATAAATCTGATAGTAATTGCCATTCACTACGGTCGGATAATAAAACTATCTCACGGTTATTTTCTGACCAAGCATCATGTATTACTGGCATGATGGGGGTATTTTCTTGGAAGATTAAATAGGGAACAGCCAGCTCAGGAATTTTCATTTGCTTAACCATTACTTCCTTGATTCCCTGAAAATCCTCACAAGTTTCTTTGATTTCAGCCCACAGGGTTGCTTCTTGTGTCAAAATTGAGCTTAATCTAGATTTTTGCAATGGGTTGGTATCTCCTACCCTGGTTTTCAAGAGCAGATAATTTTCTGTTTGTCTCAAGATTTTGATTTCTTCTTCCACTCCTTGATTTAAGCGATATTGCTGTTGTGTATCTAAATATTCTTCAGCGAATTTAAAGCTGTTTATTGCTACTATTTTTTTCTTTTCTGCCTCTGAATTTAAGCCCTCTTTTTCTTGAACAATTAATTCTGTTATTACATTCTTTTCATCATCTAAGTCTTCTGCCTCTGCTTTTTCTTCCCCATCTGATGTTTCTGTTTCAAGCATTAAAGCTTTTAAGATTTCTTGTTCCAAATCTAAAGATGGTTTTTTAGCCACCGCAACTGCACTCTCTTCAGAAGAAGATGGTACCTCTGCGGTAAGCTCTTCTGGCGGCTGCAAAACTATAGATGGTTTCTCTACTTCTATTAATTCATTTAAATTTACTTGCTCTACTAAAGCTAACCAAAAAGTTCCTGTTACTGCCCCACAATGAGGACAGTTTTCAGCACTATAGTTTACTTTTGTACCGCATTGATGGCAGACTTTCTCTATGAGAGAAGTTCCACAACCTTGACAAAACTTATTGGTATTTGGATTTTCAAACTGACATTGGGGACAGATGAGCATAGGTAATTTCCTCTCTACTTTTTTGGGGGAATATTGCACACAACGATTTACAATCAAGTAAATGGTTTGAGCGTTAACAATTATCCCTGATTAATCACTTTTTTGTGTAATCGGGATCCTTGATGATGCTTGAACAGGATTAGAGCGATCGCTCTTGGTGATCATTTCACTGCTCAGATTTGAAATAAGATAGGTAAAGACGACACAAATTAAAAAAATCTTGGCTGGTATAATGACGCATTTTAGTAGGGAGAAGAGAGTAGGGAGTGGCCAGAGGGTTTGAGTTTGGTTAGTAGTTTTTGTAACAAAATAATTCATGACTCAAAGGTCGCAACGCCAAAATATTTAATTATTAGTTTATCGAGAATTTTCAACCAATGAAAGGCAAACAAGTTTTACTGACAGGCGGGACAGGAGGATTAGGATTAGGGGTGACACCAGCAGTTTTAGCTCGTGGTGGTGTTGTGACTATTCCCTATCATAGTGAGACAGGGATCAAACGTCTCCAAGAAACATTATCAGCAGCAAGTTTGAACTGCATTCGTTTTGTCAAAACAGATTTGATGGACGAAAAACAAGTGGAAAAACTGGTGGCAGATATGGGAAGAGTGGATGTGTTGATTCATCTTGTGGGCGGGTTTTCTATGGGACCGACTCATCAATTTAGTTTTGAAGACTGGGGGCAATCTTTGGCTTTAAATTTGAATACGACTTTTTTGGTGTGTAAACACAGTTTAAAACTGATGCGCCAATCTGGATATGGCAGAATTGTGACTGTAAGCAGTGGGGCAGGAGTAAAACCTACAGCTCAACTAGCAGCCTATTCAGCGGCTAAAGCAGGGGTAATCGCTTTAACACAGGCGATCGCTGAAGAAAATAAATACTTCAATATTACTGCTAATACTGTGCTTCCTAGTATCATCGATACTCCTAGTAATCGGCAAGCTATGGGAACCGACCGCATTGATAAATGGGTGAAACCTGAATCTTTGGCTGAAGTCATTTGTTTTCTTGCTTCAGAAGGGGCGCGGGATATTCGCGGGGCTGCATTACCTGTCTATGGCAATATTTAAATTTCTTGAAAATACCATTCAGAACTGATTGTCCCCCCATCTAAATAAATCAGCCGAATATCTTCTGGTATGGCTGATTCTAACATTTTATAGGCTCTTTTGAGCCATTTTTCAATCTCAGTGGGGGTAATCGTTTCTCCTTCTGCTTGTAAGTAAGCGGCAATCCTGGTTTGACTCCAGTTAAACTTTTCTGTCATTACAAAGATAAAACGCATCATGGGGGGGAGTAAATCTAATGCCTGTTCTAAGTAACATATAAGGGGCGGTGATACAGGCTGAAAGTCTGAGGGGATTGATTTGACATCGGGTAACTGTTGCTCATTGATGGTTAAGGTAGTGAGGTAAAGTAGCCAGTTTTGTAAAGAACTAAATTCTGGTTTACCCTCTCTATTTAGTACCAATCCCCGCATTTCATAGAAAATATCGCCCCAGATCTGGGTAAAAATATAATCTGTTAAGAGGGGTGTTTCTAGAGATTGGAAAATCAAGCGATAGATAATCGAGCTATAACGACAGAAAATTGCTGTAAAATACTTTCCCTGTTCTGGATATTCCTGAAACATGATTAGCAATTTTTCGTCGTTCTCCTGAGCTAGAAATTGGACAAGAGGATGGTTTGATTCAGGATAACTGGGAATTTCCACTGTTTTCTGTTAATACCTCCATTCTCGTTACAATGAGTTAGTGTGAACTGAGATTTTCATGTCAATTGTTTGGTAATTTTATGATAACATTAGCTCAATCTTTGCATTTTTCTGGCTTTTATTTAGGTGCTTTTTTACCAGATCTGCCTTTAGATAGTATTTTCTCGACTCAGGGCATTATGGTGCTGCTTTTGGCTGCTTATGCTCTGGCAATGTGGATGTTTCTTACTTCTGCTCCCAAGGTACATACGATTATGGTTTCTGATTTGGAAGTAGCAAGGCAGTTTTATGAAGTTCTTCTGGATTTGGCGGTTGCTGAAGTTCCTCTTCACTATTATTATAATTATGAGCAAACTTTGGGAACGGCTGGTCTTGATCCGCTCTATTTTTCCACTACTCCCGATTTCACCGCTAACACTGGATTAAAAGGTGCTGAGGGTTTGTGGTATCAATTGAAAAGTGCGATTCGTTTAGGCGAAAATGATGGGGTCTAACCCCAGAGTGTATGCCTAGCAAGGGATGAGGCTCAATGAAATGAGCAGAACCTTGACAACTTTGTATTCTTGGAGGTGTAAAACCTCTCGTCCAGTGCTTGGATTGACAGCATAACCCCTAGTCACTTGAGGTG
>JADQBC010000070.1 GCA_016903655.1 Gomphosphaeria aponina SAG 52.96 = DSM 107014 | reverse complement strand
GGGGCGGGTTTTGATATCAAAGTTCTGGTGAGGAATACACTTGTTATCCCTAAACCAGCCCCTACAAATAACCTTGGGGGGGGCGGGTTTTGATATCAAAGTTCTGGTGAGGAATACAATTGTTATCCCATGAACCAGCCCCTACAGATGACCTTGGGGGGGGGCGGGTTTTGATATCAAAGTTCTGGTTTTGAATACTAGGTTATCCCTAAACCAGCCCCTACAGATGAATCTGATCTTCTTCTTGTTCAATAAAAATATTGCCCAAATCGAACAAAAATTGCATTGTTCCTTGATAACCAATTAAACAGCGTTGACCATTACCTAAGCGGTCAAAAATAGGATATCCCATCCGATAAAGAGGAATATTCAGTCGATGAGAAATCCCCTTACCATGAGAATTAGTAATTAATAAATCACTTCCTGCTGCTAAATCCTCAAAATCTTCCAAATCGCCAACAACAACCTCATCTATAGGTAAATCTTCCAAAATCGGAGATTTAGTTGTGGTTACCCCAGCTTGAATTTCTGCCCCCATTTCCTTTAATAACCAACTGGTTTGATACAATAAATCTGGTTCTAATGCCAAACAAATCCGCTTGCGTCCAAAATAGAAATGGGTATCCAAAATAGCATCTTGTAACTGACGACGTTGACGGGAATATTGCTCTGGCACTTTTAACTTTCCCTGTGCCAAAATTTGAGATAATTGCCAGATAAAATTATCAACTGCACCCAACCCAGCTAAACGGGGAAAAACTGCATAACTGGTGCCAAACTTTTCCTGTAAAATTTCAGCAGCTTTGCGCATACTTTCCCCGATCGCCAGAGTAAACTGCGACTTACCCAAAAGTCGCAACTGAGAGAGAGAAGTGCCGCCAGAAGTGGTGGTATTATAATCATCATCTAAATGACCATCCAAAGAATTGGAAAGATCGGGAACCACCAGAGGAGTCAAACCAAAAGCAGAGACAATTTTTTTCAGCTCATCCACATCCCCTGGAGAGAGAAGAGAACCTGCTAAAATCGTGACTATTGGTTGAGTAGGTAACTGCAAATTCTCCTCAGTACCATAGTCTGCTGCCACAATTTGTTCAACCGCAGCACGATAACCATCTTCCATCGCCCCTTTATAATCAGGAGTCGAAACAAAGATAATAGGAAGAGAATTAAGTTCAGGATAATTTTTCCTAAAGTTTCTCAAAATCCCCTGCATATCATCCCCCCTAGTTTCTGTTAACCCAGTAGTCAAAAGACCAATAATTTCAGGGTTAGCTTTTTCCACCAAAGTTAAAATAGCTTGAGTGATATTTTCCTCACCCCCCAAAATAGTAGAAACTTCCGTCATCGCGGTAGTAGAAAGAGGAATAGATTCCCGAAAATGGCGCACTAAAATAACTTTAGCGAAAGCAGTACAACCTTGAGAACCGTGAAACAGAGGCATCATCTTTTTTAACCCTAAAAAGGCTAAAGAAGCACCCAGGGGTTGACTAAGTTTGAGGGGGTTAACTGCAACTGATTTTTTGGGACTGGTGATAGTAGTCATGGGGTTGATGGTTGATGGTTGATGGTCTTCTATGAACAATTAATAATGAAAGCTTTACTCCCAGGGGGCTGCAGAACGTACTTGCTCCCAAATCGGGCTGTAGAGAGCTTCGTCTAATTCTTTTGCCATTTCCACTAAACCCACATATCCAGCATAGGGATGATGGCGTTCTTGGTTAATATCTAAAAACGGAATACGAGCCTTTAAAGCAGTATATTGGTTACGACCTCCAGCTACTAACATATCAGCCTTAGTTTTTTCGATAGTGCGGAGCAATTCTTGGGCATTACCTTTTTCCATCATAATGCCATCTTTACCCAATAATTCCTTAATTTTAGCCTTATCTTCTTCCGTACTTTTTTTAGTACTCGTTGCTACTACTTCCATGCCTAAATCTTGAGCAGCAGAAATAATTGACCAACTCTTAACACCACCTGTGTACAAAACTATTCGTTTACCCTTGAGTCTAGCGCGATAGGGTGCTAACTCTTGATTTAACTTAGTTGTTTCTTCTGCTATCAGTTTTTCTACCCGTTCTTGTAACAATGGATCGCCAAATTTTTCGGCAATATTGCGCAGACAACGGTTAACATCTGCTATCCCATAAAAAGACTCTTCAATATAAGGAATCCCATAACGCTCCTCCATCTTATGGGCCATATTAATCAAAGCTTTAGAGCAGATCATCACATTGAGTTTAGCGCGGTGAGCATAGCGAATTTCCTCATAACGAGCATCCCCAGTAATTTTTGCTAACACCCGAATGCCCACCTTTTCAAATAGAGGTAAAACCCCCCACATTTCCCCAGCAATATTATATTCCCCAATCAAATTAATATCATAGGGAGTGGTATATTCTGGTTCAGCAGTGCCTACAACATAGTCTAAAAGCGCCTCACCACCGAGTCTATTACCTAAATTTTTACTACCAACAAAACCAGGGGAGTTAACAGGAATAACAGGAGTACCAAACTTCACAGTTGCTGCTGCGCAAACTGCCTCAAAATCATCACCAATGAGAGCAGGAACACAGGTTGCATAGACAAAAATAGCTGGAGGGTGGTAACGTTTGACAATTTGGGATATACCTTGATAGAGTTTCTTTTCACCTCCAAAGATAATATCATTTTCTGAGAGGTCAGTAGTAAACCCCATCTTATAAGTAGTTGGGCCAGAAGAAAGACTACCGCGACTTCCCCAGGAGTTACCCGAACAAGCAATGGGGCCATGTACCAAATGAGCTGCATCTGTAATCGGAACTAAAGCAATGGATGCTCCATCAAAAGCACAGCCACCTTGAGCTGCTCCAGGTTGAGCTTGTTGCGTACAGCTTTTATTTTTTCCTTGTCCATCTTTTTTATGATTATGTTCGCAACCAGGCTGCGTCAACAGTTCATTAATTTTGCTTTTAGTGATTTTCATTTGTTTAGTCCCGCTTAAATATTTATTCTGTTTTAATAGTTAGTCGTTCATTGTTAATGGTTAATCGTTCATGGAAAATAATCAACAATTAACAATTAACAATTAACAAATATACTTAGTAATATCTTCGCCACAAACATCAGCCAGATAACTGAGAGAGCGAAAACGCAAACCAATAAACTCATCATAAAGTGGGTTGAGTTTACACAAAGCAGGAATATGGAAGAGGGTACGCCCAAAAAGGTTAACATCTCTTTCAAAAGGACAACAACAAGGAATAAGTTGGCAAAATACGTGAGCAAGTTTTCTGTTTTGGACTTCGATACTATCTACCCAGCGTCTTAACGGATTAAAAATGTCAAAATTAGGATTTCTGTGTCTGGGAGTAGGGAGAGAATGGTCATGGGAATGGGAATGGGAATGAGCTATAGAAGACATGGCTTTTATCAATTATCAGTTATCAAATCATTAGGTAGGGGCGGGTTTAAGAATAATCTTTTACTCACAACTAAAATCTTCATATCAAAACCCGCCCAATCCTTAGTCATTAGTCTTTAAATCACTATAATCAGTTAGTTTTTGCAACTATAGCAATCCTAAATTAATCGTGAAAATCATTAATCAAAGGGCGTGGGGCCCATTGTCTATCCATAAATCATTTAGAATTGCTATATTAATACTAATGACTAATTAACGAACCAAATCGTAGGAGATATCTGTCTTGGAAGGAATGATAGTATTGCGATCCAACTCATCGAGGATGCTGTTAACAATCCAGTTGAGGAGGTTAATCGCTCCATTGTAACCAATGGTAGAATAGCGATGTAAGTGGTGGCGATCGAAGATAGGATAGCCAATACGAATCATTGGAGTTTTGGTGTCGCGCCAGAGGTATTTACCGTAGGAGTTACCGATGAAGAAATCAACAGGCTCAGTGAAGAGAAGAGAACGCATATGCCATAAGTCTTTACCACCCCAAACTGTAGCTTGTTGTCCGTAGGGAGAAGATGCCAAGAGTGCTTTTGCTTCTGCTTCAAAGGTAGGATTGCTGTTAGTAACAACAATATGTACTGGCTCAATACCCATCTCGAGTAAGAAGCTCAACAAACCCATAACCAAATCAGGATCGCCATAGAGAGCAGTCCGCTTACCATGAACCCATGCTTGAGAGTCGGTCATAGCATCCACTGCACGACCCCTTTCTATTTCTAACTCCTTGGGAATAGGCTTACCTGTGAGTTCAGAAAGAGCCATCAAAAATTCATCAGTACCTTTAATCCCCCAAGGACGCTTCACAAAGGTTTTTTGCTGCCAATCTTTCTCCATGTAGTCGCGGGTTTTGCTAGTAGTATAAGCTTGAAGAGCAATAGTAGCTTCTGCGTTAATGGAGTCTGCCGCGTCTTCTAGGGTAGTGCCACCTTGGTACATATGAAATTCCCCATCATTGGGAGAGTCAAGCGTCTCTTCATTATCAGCCAAAATAGTAGAATTAACTCCCAATGCTTTCAGCAGGTGCTTTAACTCGCGGAAATTACCTGTATAGGTTTCAAAACCAGGAATAAAGTTAATCTTCCCATTGGTGGTATCTTTCTTCTTCCCTTCAGTCAGGTTAGAAAGAATCCCTTTCATCATATTGTCATAGCCAGTCACGTGGGAACCAACAAAACTGGGAGTATGGGCAAAGGGAACAGGGAATTCTTGGGGAATAGAACCTTCTTTCTTAGAGTTGGTAATAAACGCCCCTAAGTCATCCCCAATTACCTCTGCCATACAAGTTGTGCAGACAGCGATCATTTTGGGATTATAGAGAGCGTAAGCATTAGCCAACCCCTCAATCATATTTTTCAGTCCCCCAAATACCGCTGCGTCTTCAGTCATGGAGCTAGAAACTGCGGTAAAAGGCTCTTTAAAGTGACGGGTAAAGTGGGTGCGGAAGTAAGCAACACAACCTTGAGATCCGTGGACAAAAGGAAGAGTACCTTCAAAACCAACTGCTGCTAAAATCGCTCCCAGGGGTTGACAAGCTTTAGCTGGGTTAACAGTTAGGGATTCACGAGCAAAATTCTTTTCCCGATATTCCCAAGTTTTTGTCCATTCTGCTATTTTTTGAACCTCTTCTGGGGGGTGCATCCCTTCAAAAGTTCTTTTATTTTGAAACAGTTCCTGATATTCTTCTTGTTGGAACAGTTCAGCATGATCTTTAATGTTGTTAACTTGTTGAGCCATGATATGATCCTCTAGTATGTAGTGCGTGATAATTATTAGTGCTTTGTAGGGGCGGGTTTAGCCATAACTTATGATACAAAACCGCAATCGTTCAATCAAAACCCGCCCAACTCCATATAATTAGGAGATCGCCATTAATTTGGACAATTTCCTATTTATTTTTTCCAGGGAGTCTTAACTAAACTCCAGGTAGGACTATTGAGAGCTAAGTCCATATCCCTTGCAAAAATTGCAAACCCGTCATAACCGTGATAAGGGCCAGAATAATCCCAGGAGTGCATCTGGCGGAAGGGCAGCCCCATTTTTTGGAACACATACTTCTCTTTAACTCCAGAAGCAACTAGATCAGGCTTCAGTTCTCCTACGAATTTCTCAAATTCATAAGCGGTGACATCATCGTAAATTAGAGTACCATTTTCAATGTATTCAGTTGTCCGCTTATAATCATCGCCGTGTCCGAACTCATAACCAGTTCCGATCATTTCCATCCCTAAATCTAGGAAAGCTGGGACAACGTGGCGGGGACGTAAACCACCAACCATCATCATTACTTTTTTGCCTTGTAAGCGTGGGCGGTACTTAGCGATAACTTCTTCAGTAGAGGCGGTGTACTTAGCGATTACTTTTTCTGCCCCTTCTTTGATCTTGTCATCGAAGTGTCCAGCGATCGCCCGCAAAGATGCAGCAATCTGAGTTGGGCCAAAGAAGTTATACTCAAACCAGGGTATGCTATACTTCTCTTCCATGTGACGGCTGATATAGTTCATGGAGCGGTAGCAGTGAACGAGATTCAGTTTTACTGTCGGAGTCATCATCATCTCATTTAGTGTACCATCACCAGACCACTGAGCAACTACTCGCAGACCCATTTCTTCGAGGAGAATGCGGCTAGACCAAGCATCACCACCGATGTTATAGTCCCCAATAATTGCCACATCATAAGGAGTGCCTTCAGCTTTTTTCTCTTTAATCTTCTTGTCTGCTTCGGGGAATACCCAGTCACGGATGGTGTCGTTAGCAATGTGGTGACCGAGAGATTGAGATACACCGCGGAAACCTTCGCAACGCACAGGAACAACCATTTTCCCTGTTTCTTTGGCTCCTTTCCTGGCTACTGCTTCAATATCATCCCCAATTAAACCGATGGGACATTCTGATTCTATGGTAATCCCATTGTGAAGCGGGAAGAGTTCTTCAATTTCTGTGATAATTTTAGTCAGTTTCTTATCACCACCAAATACAATATCCCTTTCTTGGAAATCGGAGGTAAACTGCATTGTCCCGAAGGTATCAATCCCAGTTGTCCCGATATAGTAGTTACGACGACCTGACCAGGAGTAATAACCGCAACCTACAGGCCCATGACTAATGTGGATCATGTCTTTAATTGGACCCCAAACCACCCCTTTTGAACCAGCATAGGCGCAACCACGAGTGGTCATTACACCGGGGAGGGATTTTCTGTTCGACTTAACGCCGCAGTCTGACTTACCTTCTTCATAAACATTGAGGTGCTCCTTCCGCTTTTTCTGTGCGTTCTCTGGATAAGCTTCTAGAACCTCTTTAATCAGCTCTTTTCTTTCTTTTACTGTTTCTGACATAATGTTCCTCTCAGTGGCTTAGAATTGTGTATGTTCTTCCGCATCATTTGGTTTTAGAGTGCGTTAGGCGCAGCCGTAACGCACCTTTTCAATTAACAAATGAGATTGATAATTGACCTTTTAAACAAGAGCGGTTGTTTTCTGGTCTGCTTCGATCGCCTTTTGATACTCTTCTTCACCGCCGAGAAGACCGAACTCAATTAACAACTCTTCTAGTTCATCCATAGTAATTGGAGTTGGGATAACCAAGTCTTTGTTGTTAGCAATCTTATTAGCTAAAGTGGTGTATTCAGCAGCTTGTGGGTGATCGGGAGAGTATTCAAGTACGGTCATGCGGCGCAGTTCTGCTTGTTGTACTTGGTTGTCGCGAGGAATATAGTGAATCATCTTGGTGCCAAGCTTGTCAGCCAAAGCTTCGATGAGTTCGATTTCTTTGTGAACATTACGGCTGTTGCAGATTAAACCGCCCAGACGCACGCCACCTGAGTGAGCATACTTAAGAATACCACGAGCGATGTTGTTAGCTGCGTACATTGCCATCATTTCACCAGAGGTAACAATGTAGATTTCTTGTGCTTTACCTTCACGGATAGGCATTGCAAAACCACCGCAAACAACGTCTCCCAATACATCGTAAGATACTAAGTCGATATCTTCATAAGCACCTTCTTCTTCCAAGAAGTTAATCGCTGTGATAATACCACGACCTGCACAACCTACTCCAGGCTCTGGGCCACCAGACTCAACGCACTTAACGTTGTTATAACCTGTGAGTAATACTTCCTCCAGTTCCAAGTCTTCTACAGAACCCCGCTCTGCTGCTAGAGAAAGGATGGTGGTTTGTGCTTTACAGTGGAGCATTAAGCGGGTGGAGTCTGCTTTGGGGTCACAACCAACAATCATGATTTTAAGACCCATTTTGCTTAACGCAGCGATTGTGTTCTGAGAAGTGGTAGATTTACCAATACCGCCTTTACCGTAAAATGCTATTTGACGCATGATGTTTTTCTCTCTAATTTGGTTTACTGTTGTCTATTGTCTGTTATTGATTGAAGACCAATAAGTTTTTGGTGAAAATCTGTAGGGTAGAGGACTGAATCAGGAGGCGATCGCCCTCTTTTTCCTATTTTGATCATGGTTGGTTATTTCCTAAAAATACAGTACCTTCATGTTGGGGTGGGGCGGGTTTTGATATCAAAGTTCTGGTTTTTCAGATTAGGTTATCTCTAAACCCGCCCCTCCAATAAATGCTGTTTAAACTGATAGAACTACTAGCTCTGGACTTACTCGTTCCCGCAGACGGGCTTCAATCCCGTGCTTGAGAGTTATAGTGCTGCTTTCGCAAGAACCGCAAGCCCCTTTAAGTTTTACCTGAACGCGATCGCCTTCTACATCGTAGAGTTCCACATCGCCGCCATCACTTATTAAAAGTGGCTTAATTTCTTCTTCTAATACTTGTTGAATTAACGTTATTTTTTGCAGATTAGTGAGGTTTTTTACTGCTAAAATTTCGGGATTTTTTTCTTTCTTAATAGCCACTGCTTGAGCCACTTCCAGAGCTGTTTCTTGTTCCCTAGCTATTTCTTCTAGTATATCATCTATTTCTGCTAAACAGGAACTGCAACCGCCACCTGCTTTTACATAATTTGTCACTTGTTCAGCAGTAGTTAACTTATTCTCCCGAATTACTCTTTTTATTTTAGCATCAGTTACGCTAAAACAAGTACAAATTAATGCTCCTTCATCATCACCTTCATGGTGGTCTAAAGCAATGCCTTTATATCCATAAATTGCTGCTTCTAAAGCTTCCTGTCCCATCACTGAACAGTGCATTTTTTCTTCTGGCAAACCTCCCAGGAAATCCGCAATATCTCTGTTAGTAATTTGCATAGCTTCATCTAAAGTTTTGCCAATTAACATTTCTGTGAGGGCAGAACTAGAGGCGATCGCACTTGCACAGCCAAAAGTCTGGAACTTAGCATCTACAATCCTTTGAGTCGCTTCATCTATTTTCAAGTGCAGCCTTAAAGCATCTCCACAAGCAATACTTCCTACTTCCCCAGTGACAACTTTTTCACCTGCCCTTTCTTCTGTAATTGTACCTTGATTTTTTGGATTGTAGAATAAATCCATTACTTTATTTGTATAGTCCCACATTTTCCCTTTTTCTCCTTTTATTCTAGCTAATTAATTTTATAAATTGATTATTTTATTAACTGCGTTAGAAATATTTCCTAAGTTATTTATTCCTTCCTAACGCATTAATTCATCCAGCCAAACTCATCACTGCTTTTTCCTGTTCTTGTAACCACCCAGCATCATCACTATTGAAGGGAGAGAGAGCGCGGAGACGAGTTATAACACCTGGCATCACCTCTAGCACACGGTCAATCTCCTTTTCGGTGGTGTAGCGAGAGAGACTAAAGCGGATAGAACCATGCAAAACGCTGTAGGGGAGTCCCAAAGCACGGAGTACATGGGAAGGTTCTAGAGAACCAGAGGTACAAGCAGAACCAGATGAAGCGCAGATCCCGTATTGGTTTAAGGATAGAAGTATAGCTTCCCCTTCAATATACTTAAACCCGATATTGGTGGTGTTGGGGAGACGTTCTCTAGGATGACCGTTAACTACGGTATCAGGGATAAGACTGAGAAGATTGCTTTCCAGGCGATCGCGTAACCTCTGCTCCTGGTCTATATTCACTAGATGTTGTTCTGCCAGTGCCGCTGCCTTACCTAAAGCTACAATAGCTGGTACATTTTCCGTCCCTGCACGGCGACCCCTTTCTTGATGACCACCGATCAGGAGGGGGCGAAAACGCACACCCCGACGGACATATAAAGCACCAATCCCTTTAGGAGCATGGAGTTTGTGACCAGAAAGAGTGAGCAGATCAATGGTGCTGTTTTTCATATTCATGGGGATTTTGCCCACTGCCTGCACTGCATCCACATGGAATACAGCACCATATTCTTTCACGATCTGCCCGATGCGCTCTATGGGAAAAACTACACCTGTTTCATTGTTCGCATACATTACCGAAACCAGTGCGGTTCCCCCAGTGAGCGACGCTTCTAATTCATCTAAATCTAACTGTCCTTGACCATTAACCGAGAGGTAAGTAACACGATAACCTTCTTTTTCCAGTTTTTTGCAAAGATTGAGTACAGCGGGATGTTCAACCGCAGTTGTTACAATGTGTCGCTTGTCAGGTTGGGCAGCAAGAGCGGCTCGAATCGCTGCATTATCCCCTTCAGTACCACAACTGGTAAAAACGATTTCTGATACCTCTGCCCCTAACAGGGATGCTATTTGCTCTCTAGCGGTGTTAATAACTTGTTTTACTTGCCCGCCAAAGGTGTGCATACTTGATGGATTCCCATAGTATAGGGTAAGATATGGCAGCATTGCTGCTAAGACTTCTTCATCCACCTTAGTTGTAGCGTTGTTATCGAGATAAATGCAGTCTTTCATTGCTCTTCCTCTTCCAAAATGTCTATCTGTAATCTTGTAAAGTTTATTAGTGGTTAGTTGTTGGGCTGTGAGGTGCGTTACGCTATTGCGCTTCGCACCCTACGGTTTCTTAAACGAGGCACTTTTGTTTTTCTAAATACTGATCGTAAAATTCCAGCGCTACTTTATCAATTAAGTCGTAAGCTTCGACAACTTCTAGTCCAGCATTTTGCAATTCTTTCTGGGGACAAGGGCCAATTTTAGCAGCCAGTACCGCTTTACAATCACCGATCGCCTTAATAATGTTATCCAGAGTTGCTTCTTCGCCGTAACCGCTTTGGCAATAGTGGTCAATTTTGCGATGTCCCACAAACTTAGCCTCTTTCCCATCTACTTCGTAGATCATGAACTCTTTGGCATGACCGAAGTGCTGGTTAACCAGACCGCCACCTTTAGTTGCAACTGCCACCAGAATTTTGGGGGTATTGGCAGCAGCTTTAGCTTTTTTCTCGGCTGCGAGCTTCTCTTTTGCTGCTTTTAACTCTGTTCTGACCGTTTCAATCCCTGCGTGAACTTCCTGACGCTTCTCGAAATTATATTCTGGATTCATTTCCATGAACTTATCTTTGGTGAACTCCTGACTCCTGTCTTCACCGATTAGTCCCACTGCATCTGCGCGACACTGCCGACAATGGCGCATCATTTTCATATTCCCAGAGCAGCTATCTTGTACTGCTTTGAGCTCTTTAGGAGTGGGACCCCGTTGTCCGTTTAAACCGAAGTAGGTTCCATGTTCAGGGGCAGAAATGAGGGGCATAATATTGTGGATGAATGCACCTTTAGAACGGATCACCCGATTTACTTCCCCTAGATGGTGGTCATTAATCCCAGGAATCATTACAGAGTTCACTTTGCAGAGAATATCTGCATCTCTGAGAGCTTCCAAGCCTTCCATTTGACGCTGGTGAAGAATGGTGGCTGCTTCTATTCCTTTATAGCGTTTGCGCTGGTAACGAATCCAGGGATAAATTTTTGCCCCAATTTCTGGATCCACCATATTAATAGTGATGGTCACGTGATCCACATTTAGTTCTTTAATGCGATCGATATAATCAGGCAGCATTAAACCATTGGTGGATAGGCACAGTTTAATATCTGGTGCTTCTTTGGCGATTAATTCAAAAGTGCGGAAGGTTTTTTCTGGGTTCGCTAGGGGATCTCCTGGCCCTGCTATCCCTAATACTGACATTTGGGGGATTTTGCCCGCAATTACCAGTACTTTATGAGCCGCTTCTTCAGGAGTCAGTAATTCACTTACAACCCCAGGACGACTTTCATTGGCACAGTCATATTTGCGATTGCAATAATTACATTGAATGTTACAAGCTGGAGCAACTGCAACGTGCATCCGTGCATAGTGGTGATGAGCTTCCTCGCTATAACAAGGGTGTTGGGCAATGCGTTCTTGAATTTTTGGATCTATTTCTTCCGCTGGGGAAGAGTCACAACCACAATTGCTGCCAGACTTTTTTGACGCGGGCGCGGTTGAGAACGAAGTACTTGTGCTAGTTGCTGTTGTTATTTGTAACATTGAATTTCCGTGTAAATGAATTTAGACCGTGACTCCTGATAGTTAAAGCGTTTTTTCTAGGGGGTTTTAGATAAGAACAGGTAAGAGTACCTGTTCTGTTTGCCCAAGAGTGTTTTCGCTTTTTCCTTTTTCAAGCTTATGCAAATACTAACATTGGCCTTTTTTGGGTCTAAATTCTCGGCGCTAGGTTATTTTTATTGTAATTAGTTAAAAAAGTACTCAAATTCTCAAACCCTTAATTCATGGGGCTTGGCAAAAATTAAAATTTTTTTTCGGGGGTGGGGTTCTAGTATTTTTAGGGTAGGGGACAAGTATTTTACCCTGGGGTGACGGGTATTTAAGTACTCACTCTCTATCCCTTTCTGGGTATGGGTTTAAGCTGCTTATTTCCTCGGGAATAATTACTCATCTTTTGTACTCAAATTCTTTAAACCTAAACACCATCAGAGATTCCAATATTTTGTCTTTTTCGCTACAGTTTGCCGCCCAATATTTTGTATCTTTAGCTACAGTTTGCTCTTAATTGTTCTGTATCAAATTTAACATTTTTTCTGGGTGTTTGGTCATTGGTCATTAGTCATTGCTTATTGGTTATTAGTAGGGGAGTATTCCTGCACAAAAGCGTTGTTTAGTTCATAAAGTACCAAACCCGCCCCTACTGGCCCCTACTGGCGATTAAAATCCCAGCTTGTGATTAGATGATCAGGATCAAATGCGACTCAAAGGCCAAGTGCTAATTTTTATCTGTGGTCACTGCCCGAGAAATCAAGCCTTTTTGCAGTGCTAAAATAGCAGCCTGAGTGCGATCGCGCACATCCAACTTTTTGAGAATGGCATGGACATGAACTCGAACCGTACCAGGAGCAATATAAAGGGTATCAGCAATTTCTTGATTGCTTTTTCCCTTTGCCACCAGGGATAAAATTTCCTCTTCCCTTTTTGTCAAAGTATTTTGGTTTTCCTGTAGGGAAGGAGTTATAGAGGATAAATCTTTAGCTTGAAAGGCTGCTTGAATTTCCACAGAAGCGATCGCATCCCACCAAGAAGCTCCCGCAGCAACGGAGCGAATTGCTAAAACCAGAGCTTCGGCGGCGATTCCTTTTACACAATATCCTTGAGCTTGCACTTCAATTAAGCGAGCAATTAAAGCGGGTTGAGAATGGGAAGTAAATACCAGCACGGGGAGCTTAGGTGAGGCAAGCTTAATTTGACGACAAGCTTCAATGCCACCAATACCTGGTAGCCCCACATCCAAAATTACTACATCAAAAACTTGCTG
This sequence comes from Gomphosphaeria aponina SAG 52.96 = DSM 107014, assembly GCA_016903655.1. GTDB lineage: Bacteria > Cyanobacteriota > Cyanobacteriia > Cyanobacteriales > Gomphosphaeriaceae > Gomphosphaeria > Gomphosphaeria aponina. Next base: position 9,428 of record JADQBC010000070.1, on the reverse strand, counting down.
CTTGACTAAGGCGATCGCTGTTTCTCCATCTTCAGCCTCAGCCGTAATTTGCAATCCTGTTTCTTGATTAATGCGGGTAGAAATCCCTAACCGAAACAGCTCATCATCTTCTACAAGTAAGATTCGGATCAAAGCAGAAGGCATTTAAACTTACAATTATCCTAATTTAGCTTGATTTCTTTTGGTCAACCAGAATGTAACGGTAAACGAAAAGAAAAAATAGCTCCCCTGGGTGTTCGTGACTCTGCCCAGATTTTACCATTATGTGCCTCAATAATTTGACGACAAAGATAAAGCCCCAATCCAGTTCCCCTAGCACTTCGAGCGCTTTGCCCTTGATAAAACCGCTCAAATAGTTGTGGCAACTCTTTGGGATTAATTCCCTCTCCTTCATCGAGTACTTGAACTAAACAATAATCATTTTTAGCTGTAATCATCACCTGAACTTTACTACCTCTGAGGGAGTGATTCACCGCATTAGCAATTAAATTGCTGAAAACTCGCTGCAGTTGTAGAACATCAGCATTTACCCAGTGTGCTTGTCGAAAGTCTGAATCGCCACAACCCAGACGGATATGCACCTGTCTGGCTGAAGCTAATGGAGTCAGATGAATAATTGCTTCTTCTGCTACTGTTACTATCTCTACTGGACAAAGATTTAACTTTAAGCCTTCAGTATCGTTTCTATAGACATCCATCAAGGTTGCTACCAACTGTAATGTCATCTCGTGACTGCGAATCATAATGGAGATTGCACGACTCATGTTAACCGTTACCTTACCAAATTGCTCATTTTGCAAAGCATTTAGAGTTTCAATGGCTCCTAGTAAGGGGGTTTTTAGATCGTGGGTAAGGGTAGAAACAAAGTCTTCTCGAACTTGAGCAAGTTGAGACTGGGCGGCAATTTGCATCCGTTGCTGCATAATCGCTTTTTCATACTGTTGAAGGCGATCGCTTAACCATCCAGTCACCAGGAGTGCAATCACTGTAATCATGCGATTAGTAAGGGCGATGGGGGTTATAGGCTCCATACCAGGAATGAATAAATTTAAAAGAGTTAATAAAATTGCCATCCCTGTTACCCAAATAGTAGCCCGACGATTCAGCCTCAGACTAGCGGGCACCACTGCTCCAATGTAGAGATAGCCAAATACATAAGGCGGTGGTGTGCTGTACTCCAAAATGATAACTGTGATGAAGATGCCAATGATTAACTGATAAGTCTTTTGCCAATGATTAATCTTCCTAAAAAAAGACGAAATCATCATTTTACCCTTAAAACTAAAAAATAGAGCTGATTAATTCCTGAAAATATATCCGCAGATATAGAGCGGTTCTGAAAAATATAAACCCAGGTATATCTTCTCTCTAGATATCAGCTTATAAATTCGTTGCTTACCCTATTCTATATCTTGTTTTTCTCTTGAAAAATTGGCAAAGTAAAGTTAGAGACATTTAACTGTTAAAAGTTTGTCGACCTTGATTCCGTAGCTCAGGGATTGGCATAGTCATTTTCATAACTTTGCTTTGTAGTAACTGTATTTTAATTTTATGTTGCAAGGATTTTTTCAAATTGTTTTGTTCATGGTAATTTTAGTGGCGATCGCCCCTTTATTCGGTCGCTATATGGCTATTGTTTTTCTCGGTCAAAAAACTTGGCTTGACCCAGTTATCACCCCCATAGAACGGTTGATTTTAAATGGTTCAGGGGTATTAAGTGCGAAATCCATGACAGGAAGGCAATATATTCAAGCTGTTTTGATTAGCAACCTAATGATGATGGTTTTCGTGTTGGCAATCTTTTTACTACAAAATAGATTACCGCTGAATCCTACGGAACTAAACGCTCCGAGTTGGGATTTGGCTCTACATACCGTCATTTCTTTTACCACCAATACTGACCAACAGCATTATTCTGGAGAAACAACTTATAGCTATTTTAGTCAAATGGGCGGTTTAGGTTTTTTGATGTTTACTTCAGCCGCAACGGGTATTGCTGTGGCGATCGCCTTTATTCGGGGACTTACGGGAAAACCATTAGGAAATTTCTACACGGACTTAATTGTGTCTATTACCCGCATTTTATTGCCCATTTCCATAGTGGGGGCGATCGCCTTATTAATAGCAGGAGTGCCAGAAACTTTAGCCGGGCCAGCTCAAATAACTACCCTCGAAGGTGCAAACCAAACTATCGCTTTAGGTCCTGTTGCTCACTTTGAAATCATTAAACAACTAGGGGAAAACGGAGGTGGATTTTTTGGCATTAACTCTGCTCATCCTTTTGAAAATCCCAATAACTTCACCAACCTATTAGAAACCATAATTATGCTAGTAATTCCCGCAGGGCTAATTATTACCTACGGCATTTTAGCCGACAACCCGAAACAAGGTTGGCTAATTTTCTGGATGGTATTTATTCTCTATGCCATTTTGATTTTTATTACCGCATGGGGAGAGTTTCAAGGCAACCCTCTAGTAAATAACATCTTGGGAGAATCACAACCTAACTTAGAAGGAAAAGAAGTTCGTTTTGGCCCAGCATTAACAGCGCTTTGGGCAGTTTCCACTACTGGTACTATGTGTGGTGCGGTTAACGGGATGCACGACTCCCTGATGCCTACTGGCGGCTTTGCTACCCTCTCCAATTTATTTTTACAAATCATTTGGGGTGGACAAGGTACTGGGACAGCTTATTTGTTTGTATTTCTCATTTTGACAATATTTCTCACTGGGTTAATGGTGGGACGAACTCCCGAATTTCTCGGACGTAAAATCGAAAAGCGGGAAATTGTTCTCGCCAGTATTATTTTGCTAGTCCATCCCATCGCCATTTTGATTCCCGCTGCGATCGCTTTAGCTTTTCCTGAAACCCTATCTGGTATTAGTAACCCAGGATTTCACGGTATTTCTCAAGTGGTTTATGAATATGCTTCCGCTGCTGCTAATAATGGCTCGGGTTTTGAAGGATTGTTAGATAACACCCTTTGGTGGAACTTGAGTGCTAGTTTTTCCCTCTTAGCAGGGCGCTATATCCCCATCATGGCGCTTATTTTCTTGGCTGACAGCGTAGCTCGTAAACAACCTGTTCCCGAAACCACAGGTACTCTGCGGACAGATACACCCCTTTTTACCACTGTAACCGCAGGGGCGATCGTCATTTTAGGAGCTTTAACTTTTTTACCTGTTTTGGCACTTGGTCCCGTTGCTGAAGCATTTAATCTTATTCCCACGTTATAACGTTCCAACTTGAAAATTATGATGCAAACTACTCCGAAACCTACACGGGAAAAACGCCGACACACTCCGAAAGCTGATCTCTCTAATCTTTATCAACGAGCTTTTCGAGAAGCGTTTCTTAAACTTGATCCCAGGATCATGATCAAAAATCCAATCATGTTTGTGGTTTTGGTTGGCACGATGATTACAGCTCTACTCACTGTTAATCCTGCTCTGTTTGGTTCTTATGAAGGGGGAAACTCATATTTATTTAATGGTTTAGTTACTTTGATTCTCCTTTTTACGCTCCTTTTTGCTAACTTTGCTGAGGCGGTGGCAGAGGGACGGGGGAAAGCTCAGGCAGATGCTCTGCGCTCTACTAAATCTGATAGCATTGCTCGGCGCATTCTTAATGATGGATCTCTCGAAAATGTCAATTCTACTAACTTACGTCGAGGCGATCGCATTCAGGTAATCGCTGGAGATATGATCCCTGCTGATGGTGAAGTGCTAGAGGGGGTTGCTTCGGTAGATGAATCTGCCATTACAGGAGAATCTGCCCCAGTACTTAAAGAACCTGGTTCTGATGTGGCTAGTTCTGTTACTGGAGGCACTCGGATTATCTCTGATGAGCTGATTATTCAAATTACCTCAGATCCAGGTCAGGGCTTCATCGATCGCATGATTGCTTTGGTGGAAGGTGCACAGCGGAGCAAAACCCCTAATGAAATTGCTCTCACCGTGCTTTTAGCAGTATTGACCCTCGTATTTTTGATTGTAGTCGCTACTCTGCCACCCATTGCTAATTATATTAATAGTCCAGTTAGTATCACAATTCTGGTGGCTTTATTAGTAGCACTGATTCCCACTACTATCGGCGGCTTACTGAGTGCGATCGGGATTGCGGGAATGGATCGGGTGGCTCAATTTAATGTTGTTGCTACTTCTGGTCGTGCCGTAGAAGCCTGCGGTGATATTAATACTTTAGTACTGGATAAAACGGGGACGATTACCCTGGGAAATCGACTCGCAGAAGAATTTATTCCCGTCAATGGGCATACTGCTGAAGAGGTAGCAGCGATCGCCCTTGCTGCTAGCATTTTTGATAACACCCCCGAAGGCAAGTCTATTGTCCGACTGGCTGAAAAAATGGGAGCGACTCTCTCTTTTAACCCAGAAACGGCTGAAGGAGTGGAGTTTTCTGCTCGAACTCGCATGAGCGGTACTGATTTATCCAATGGTGGCGAAATTCGCAAAGGCGCAGTAGATGCTATTCGTGGATTTGTGCGTTCTCGTGGCGGACAACCCCCTAATGACCTCCAATCTGCTTATGAGGGAGTTTCTCAAATGGGTGGCACGCCTTTAGCTGTTTGCGAGGATCGGGAAATTTATGGTGTAATTTATCTGAAAGATATCATCAAAACTGGTATTCGGGAACGGTTTGACCAACTACGCCGTATGGGGGTACGAACTGTTATGCTTACAGGTGATAATCGGATTACAGCAGCGGTGATTGCGAAAGAAGCAGGAGTAGATGATTTCATTGCTGAAGCTACCCCAGAGGACAAGATTCAAGTAATTCAATCAGAACAAGCACAGGGTAAACTGGTGGCGATGACTGGAGATGGTACTAATGATGCTCCTGCTTTAGCTCAAGCTAATGTGGGAGTTGCGATGAACTCTGGGACACAAGCGGCTAAAGAAGCGGCTAATATGGTGGATCTGGATTCTGATCCGACAAAATTAATTGACTTAGTAACAATTGGCAAGCAACTGTTAATTACTCGGGGTGCATTAACTACTTTTTCTCTCGCTAATGATATTGCTAAATACTTTGCTATTATTCCCGCCATGTTTGCCTCCGCAGGTATTGGCGATCTGAATGTGATGGGTTTGCAAAGTCCTCAGTCTGCTGTACTTTCTGCTCTTATTTACAATGCTTTGATTATTCCTGCATTGATTCCTTTAGCACTCAAAGGGGTAAAATTTCGCCCTCTTACTGCTAATCAATTACTGCAACGCAATATCTTAATCTACGGTTTAGGAGGGGTTATTGCTCCTTTTATTGCTATTAAAGTGATTGATGTGGCTCTGTTGTTTATTGGTTTAGCCTAAGCATATTCAACAACTTTTATTGCTTTTTATACCTATGAATTTCATCATGAAAAATCAAAAAATGCCACTTTTACTGTTTCTCGGACTTTTGCTCAATGTAGCGATCGCTCCTGGGGTTTATGCCGCTAGTAATGGGGATCTGAACCGTAGTAATGCCTATGCCATTGGTCTTTTGGGCATTGTCATTTTCGGACTAGCAATTTATCTGGCGCTCGTAATTATGCAACCAGAAAAATTCTAAATTACAAAGGAGAAAATAACTGTGATGCGAGATTTTGTGATTAGTCTTCGGAGTATAATCATTCTTTGGATTGTAACTGTTGTGATTTATCCAGTATTAATTTTAGCCATTGGACAAGTAGGATTCTCTGATCAGGCTAATGGTAGTTTAATTACTAATAATGAGGGAAAAGTTGTGGGGTCTGCTATTATTGGACAAACTTTTACCTCAGAGCAGTATTTTTGGAGTCGCCCAAGTTCGGTAAGTTATAGCGAAGGGAGTGATGCCTCACCTACTGGTATTTCTGGGGCAAGTAACCTGGCTCCTGATAATCCCGAACTGCTGTCACGGATTGAAACTGAAGCACAACGCTTAGATAATGAGGGGGTAAAACCGATCGCCGACTTACTCTATGCTTCAGGTTCTGGACTTGATCCTCACATTTCACCAGCAGCGGCTAGAGTACAAATTGAGCGCATAGCTAATAGGCGGCAGATTTCTCCATCTGAGATTGAGCAATTGGTACAGCAATATACTGAAGGTCGTTTTTTGGGTATTTTTGGTGAACCTGGGGTAAATGTGCTGCGACTAAATCTGGCTCTTGATAATATATCTTAAAAATGTTCACTTGCTCTTTATGATTTACTCTGATAAATTTGAGCCGAAACAACACCCTTCTACTCCTATTGTTTCTTCTAAGCAGAAGGGTAAACATAAAATTTTTATTGGGATGTCTCCTGGTGTGGGTAAGACTTATCGGATGTTAGAAGAAGGCCTGCAACTGAGACAAGAAGGTTTTGATGTTGTGATTGGTTTGCTAGAAACTCATGGACGAGAAGAAACGGCAGAAAAGGCGATCGGACTAGAGCAAGTTCCTCTTAAAGAAGTTATTTGGCAGGAAAAATCATTTTGGGAAATGGATACTGAGGGGATTATTGATCGTAGCCCTCAACTGGTTTTAATTGATGAATTAGCACATACTAATATACCTGGTTCTGAGAGAGAAAAACGCTATCAAGATGTCAATTATATTCTTGAGTTTGGTATTGATGTTTATTCTACTCTGAATATTCAACATCTCGAAAGTCTTAATGATTTGGTGCATAAAATTTCTGGTGTTGTGGTGCGAGAGCGAGTGCCAGATCTTTTACTCGATCATGCTGATGAAGTGGTGGTAATTGATGTTACCCCAGAAACTCTACAAGAGCGATTACGAGAGGGAAAAATTTATGCTCCAGAAAAAGTTGATGGAGCATTACAAAACTTTTTTCAGCGACGTAATTTGATGGCACTGAGGGAACTTGCACTGCGAGAGGTGGCGGATAATGTTGAAGGAAATGGACGGGATGACCATGAGAAAAACTATTGCAGTATTCAGGAAAGCATTTTGGTGTGTATTTCAACTTATCCTAGTTCCATTAAATTACTAAGAAGGGGGGCACGCATTGCTGATCATATGAATGGTCGTTTATTTGTCTTGTTTGTTTCTAACCCTAATCATTTTCTCTCAAAGTCCGAGGCAGTATATTTAGAAACCTGTGAGCAAATATGCCAAGAGTTTAAGGGCAAATTTATCAAGCTTGAATCTCAGGATGTTGTTAGTGCGATTACAGAAGTGGCAAAAGACGTAGGTATTACTCAGATTGTTTTGGGGGAAACTCGGCGATCGCGTTGGCATTTACTTTTTAAGGGTTCTATTGTGCAGCATTTAATGCGGAGTCTGCCTCAAGTCGATTTACACATTATTGCTACGGAGCGGAAAAACCCATGAATGGAACTAAACCTCTAGCACCCTACATCGGTGCGTTACGCTCTTGCAACGCACCCTACAAATAACTTCTATTTAGGTTGCTAAACCGAGAGCTTTACGAATTACGCCTTGGTCTTCTGGTCTCACAGATAAACGACCATTTTCTAAGTCTCGTACCCAGCTCTGACTTTTTCCTGTGATTTCTGCCAGTAACCTTTGACTAATACCGCGATGCTTCCTCGCCGTAATAATTTCCTCAGCACTGATGTTTGATGTTGTCTTTGATTTTGTTTTGCGGGCGGTTTTCTGCTTTGTACTGTTTCGCTTTTCAAATTTGGCGAGCTGCTCTTCCCATTCTTTCGGCAGCTCAAAATGTAACAAGCGAGCTTTCATTAACATATTCCATTTCCCCCTTGGAGTAGAGTCTGTGATGCAGGAATCGCTATTTCCATCGTTTGTCCAAAATTCTAGGGCTGCTTCTGGATCATCAGGAATTTCTGCTAGTTTCACCCATAAAGGCTGGATTTCTGGTTGATAGGTTGCTTCATCAAAAATCGGTTTAACTCCATAATTATTTAGTACCTGTAAATCGCTTTCATAAGTTCTTAGTAACCGTTTGCGCTCTTCTCGTCCATTGTGTGCTTCGGCTATTTTCTCTTCTCCATAGGCGACGCGCATTAAGGTACTCACTGTGATTGATTGTTTTAAGCCCATTTTTGTTTTAAATAATAGCCACAAGAGCATTCTTGCTGCTCCTTTATGTTGCTGCCAAATGCTCATGACTGCAGTTAGCAAAAATTTGGGAAGGGTGCCATACTGATAAAAGAAAGTTCGCTTTTGATAACCTTGTTTGTTCAGGAAGTACTTAGCCCATATACCTGCCTGAACTCGAAAGGTTAGTCCGATTAAATGTTTGCAGCCTTGTTCGTCTTCTTGGAAATGGTGCTTAATTTCCCGAAGATGCCACAGGCTGCTTTCTTCTACTGAAAAGCCTTTCATTTTTCCCTGATCTGGCCAGTCAATGGCAGTGGTTATGTTACACGGTTGCTGCGCTAAGGTTTTAATGAGGGTTAGTTTGGCTGCTTTGCTCAAGTCTTTCCTTTTGTCTAGTCCCAGGTAGGTTTCTATTTGGCGATCGCTGATAATAAATTCTTCTTCCCAAGGTTTATCTAAACTGGTGGCATAGGCGGCATAAATTAGGTGCACACAAGCTGCGCGAATATCTATACTTTCCTTTTTCAGACCCTCAGCCAGCCGCAATACCATGGAACCTCGACCTTGTTTGACTTCCCGCTGGTAGGCAATTTTCCCATCTTTATTTGTTTCCCAGGGTAATATTTCTCCTCCTGCTAATAGGTTACACCCTTCCCAGATCGCCATGGAAGACGCAAAGGGAGTGTTTACACCATTGGCAAATATTTCTGGGCTGGTTGGTCTTCTTTCAACTGTTTTGTACCTGCCCTTTTTTGCTTCTTTGGGTACTGGACTGCTATTTGGACATTCGATCACACATTGCGGTTCCTGATAGTAACCAACGCAACTATTACATAACCCTGATTCTATCCAATATTCCCCATTTTCCTCGTGAATTGCCCCTGTGGGGCATTTAGGTTGACAAGTTCCACATCCGAAACAACTGTTAGCAATGTTATAAGCCATATCAATTAGTGTCCTTCTTGTTTTATTACCTACCAACCAGTTACAGTTTTTTTCTGTGTTTGGTGCAAGCTTTCCTCTCTACTCCTACTCTCTATTTCGATTCCTCAGAATGGAAAGGTTACTGAAAATAATTCCTATTATTTTTGGCGGCTTTCTCTTCTAAGAGATCCAGATAGTTGTTAATAAGCTTTTATCTCATAGTTTTTTGTTTGATTCTGTTTAATCTGTATCAATTTAATTTTTTCTTAATACTTTTAATATTTTGTTCATAGTGAACATTTTCTTGAAAACTTTAAACGGTAATTTGCATTGGATTTAAGCTTTTAAGGGTTTATGCTGCTTTTTTTCAGTCTCTGGAAGCTTTTCCCCATGAGAATCTGCCCCTAAGCTCTCCTTTTCTCGTTCTGACTTCAATTTACACCGATTTTAGCATTTGACTGGTTGAGTTATATCCAGGCTCATCCACAT
>JADQBC010000078.1 GCA_016903655.1 Gomphosphaeria aponina SAG 52.96 = DSM 107014 | reverse complement strand
TGGGGAAATTAAAACCTGTGGAGAATGGACGAACCCTCTTGGGACAACTGAGAGGCATTCTGTGAAGCATGAAGGCAGTGTTAAACCTACTCAGTTAACTTTGTTTGACTTGAGTAGATTTGAGTAAGTCTGTTAGAGCGGGTAACATCATCATTAATTCCGTGAAGAATAAGAGTAGGAACTGATTGTTGTAATTGTGTTTCTTCATACTGAATTAAATCCAGGAGAAATTGATAATGAAGGGGGAGTAATTTACCTTCGCCGTAGTGATAAACGGATAAATACCCAGACTGCTGCCATTGTTGAATTTGAGTTTCCCCCAGTTTGGGCAACCAGTGGGCAAGAAAGCCAAAAGCTGGGGCGAGGAGTTAGGAGAAAAGATGGCGATCGCTTCCAACTATCAACCATCAACGAGAGGGCGCTAAAGCGCAACTACCAACCATCAACCATTGGAGATATTTTTACATGACTAACGAAGAAGTATTAGAACTCATTGAACAAGCAGCTAAAACCAAGTTAACCGAACTTGACTTGAGCAACAATCAATTAACTAGCCTGCCTCCAGAAATCGGACAACTGACTCATCTGAGCAGATTGAATGTCAGAGACAATAAATTAACCGCTTTACCGCCAGAAATCAGCCAACTGACTCGCCTTGATAGACTTTATGTGAGTAATAATAAATTAACCGCTTTACCGCCAGAAATCGGCCAACTAACTCGCCTTGATAGACTTTATCTGAGCAACAATAAACTAACAGAGTTACCGCCTGAAATAGGAAACCTGACTCGGCTTACTCAACTTTATAGTAGTGATAATGAACTAACGGCTCTACCTCCAGAGATGGAAAAACTAACTGGTCTTAAACTGTTAGATTTAAGGAAAAATAAACTCCCAGTCTCTAAGGAGCTTTTAGAGGATAATCTCAATAACCCTGCCCTGATTATTCAATCTTGTTTGGCAAATAAACCTCAAGAAAAAATTTCTTTAACCGAGGCAAAAATGTTGGTGGTGGGAGCTGCTCGAGCAGGTAAAACTTCTCTGCTAAAACGACTGATGGAGGATAATTTTAATCCTCAAGAAAATAACACTAAAGGGATTAATATCCAACCTTGGCAGCTGGAGGTGAAGCAACAGAAAATTCAGCTAAATGTTTGGGATTTGGGCGCTCAGGAGTTTATGTATGCTATTCATCAATTTTTGTTCGCTCAACAAAGTATATATCTTTTAGTTGTGGATGCTGGACAGGGAAAAGAAAATAATGAAGTGGAATATTGGCTGAAAATGATTACCAGCTTTAGCCCCGCCTCACCTATTATTATTGTAGGGAATAAAACTGATAAAGGTTTGCTCACAATTGATCGGAGTAGCTTGTTTAAAAAGTACCCAAATATTAAGACATTTGTTGAAACTTCTTGTTTGAATGGTAAAGGAATTGAGGAATTAAGAACTTTTATTCACCGAGAAGTGGGCGCATTGGAACGTATTCGTAACCAAATCCAATTGCCAGAAAATTGGTTGGCAGTTAAGGCAGAAATAGAGCAGATGGAGGCGGGTTATTTGGAAATCAGTGAGTACCAGCGCCTCTGTCAGGATAACTTAATTAGTGAGGAAAAAGAGCAGCGCAAACTGAGTCGGTTACTTCAGGAACTTGGTGTAGTGTTAAATTTTTCAGACTTGGGTGTTGTCAAACCTCAATGGCTGATTACGGGAATGTACAAGATTTTTAATGATTATTCCTCATCTGAGGGAGTGGTGGCAGTAAAGAAAATTAATCAGGTTTTAGATGCAAAAGAATATCAGGGTAAGTGCCTGTTATTGATGCAGGTTATAAGTAAGTTTGAGCTGTGTTTTCAGGATGAAGAAATGAGGGAAGACGCTATTTTTGTTGTTCCTAATTTGTTGCAGGAAGAAGAGCCAAATATTAGGGAGGGGTGGGAATCTTGGGGATTTCAATATCAATATAATATTTTACCGAGTAGCATTCTGACCCGCTTTATGGTTCGGAAAAATCAGGAAATTGAACAAGAAAAATGTTGGCGCAATGGTGTAGTAATTGTTAATGAGGGAAATAAAGCATTGGTGAAGGCTGAGAGAAAAGGGCAGAAAATTGGCATTTGGGTAAGTGGTGAGACAGAAGCAAAAAGGCGGGATTTTCTCAAGGCTATTCGCTCTGAATTTGAGGCAATACATGAAAGTAATCCAGGGATTGAAGCAGAAGAGAAAATTATTTTGAGCGATCGCCCTGAAATAAGTATCAATTATCAGCATTTACTGAGTTTGGAAATGGGGGGAGAAGAGAGTTTTATTCCCCCAGGAGGGGAAAGAAGTGTCAAGATTAAAGAGTTGCTTGACAAGATAGAACTCAGGGAGCATCAGGCAAATATAATTATAGAAGAACAGGAAGTTGAGCTAGCTACACAACCCAATTTTGAACAGGAAGCTGTCGAAACAAAAGCTAACAGTTCAAAGCCCCAAATAAGCCAGAAGAATTTGAAATTGTACTACCTATTAGGATTAGGTGTGGGAACAGCTTTGCTGATAATTTGGCTTTGGAAACGATGAAAAATAATAATTGTGGTAAAATTGACTTTAAGGTTGAAGCTGAAACTAAGAAGCAAAAAAGGAGTATGAGATGAAATTGGATAATTTAGACAAGAAAAAAAAATGGTGGAATCTTCCTGTTTGGGGAGAAAAAAGTATTTTACAGAAACTTTTGGGGATTTTGGGCGCTGGGAAAATAATCCAAGGAAAAAGGGAGATAGATTTTGAAACAGTAGGAATACACAAGCAAGCATTGGCAGAATTGCGGGTGTTAACACCAATAGCGAAAGCTTTGGATGATGCCAAATTTACTAGCAGGGAATTTAAGAGCTTTTTAGAAGTGAAATCAAACTTAATTCAAGGGCGAGGCGAGTATGAGGGAATAAATAATTTTATTGCACTGTTATCAGGGGCGATCGAAGCCAAAGATAGTTTCCTGAAAATTGAACAAATTGAATTGAGTTACCGCAGTTTAAAGCAACAGGAATTTTATAATTATATATTTGAACTACTGGGAAAAGTTTATGGGGAAGAAAAGGGGAGAAAGGGAAAACCAGAAAAGAATTTGACCAAAAATGAATTTTATCAGGAAGTGCAGAAAAAGCTAGATGAGGTCATTCCTAAAATTCGGACAGAAGAAGGGAAAAAAGCTTTAGAATCTTATCAAAAAACTTTAGAAAATTTATCAAAAGATAAGGAATCTTTGGCATTAAAGCTGTTGCAACTGTTTAAGCAATATGATTTGAAAGACTTCTCAATTTTGAAAAAAATTAGCGATATGGTAATTTATCTTCAGGATAAAAATATTGAGAACTTAAATGAATGTCTGACTCTAGGGAAGGCGAATCAAGAAATATTTGGAAAACTAGCACAAATTATTGGCTTACCTGAAAGTAAAAGAGAACCGAAAACTTATGCAATTATGCTCCAATATACGGCTCTGAGTTATAAACACCAAGGATCTTATAGCCAGTTTGCACGCTTGATAGAAGTACTTCAGCAATGGAAAAGTTTCTATCAGTCTGTGATAAGTATTCGAGAGGAATATCCTCGGCATGAATATAATCAACCGCCAGAATTTACCCAGGAAATCCCAGGGGAAATCCTTTATAATAAGTATAAGGATTATCGGGGATTGGTTTGAGATATTGACTTATCTCCAAAAACTAGACAGGGTAAAAGTTTCAGACTCGCACAGCAGCAGAAGATCTCGAAGAGAAAAAGAAAAGTGGCGTTGCGTTTTTTGAAAAATGAAACCTTAAAGTAGGGAGTGGGGAGTAGGGAGTGGGGAGAGGGTTTGAGTCATGTTAGTAATTTTTAAAAATATATAGTTCATTACTCAAAAAACGCAACGCCAAAAAAGTTAGTCTAGAATGGGGAGAGCAGAAACCTCTCCTTGAAAATCAAAAAAATATCTAGACTACCTTGGCAAGTTAAGCAAATTCAGAGAAAATCTCAAAGAAGAGAAAAGATGACAAAATGGTAATCTTGAATAAATAACTGATTATTAAAAAAGCTGATTAAGCTCGCAATATGATGACGACAAACTCGAAAAACCGCTTACTCGCCAACCGCTATCAACTCCAGGAGATGATCGGTAAAGGTGCTATGGGTCAAGTATATCGGGCTAAAGATATGCTACTTGGAGGAGTAAATGTGTCGGTAAAAATACTCTCCCAAGCGCTGCAAAGTCAAAAATCGCGGGAAAGATTTGAGCGAGAGGCGACTATTAGTGCGTTACTAGCGGAAAAAAGTATTCATATTGTAAAAGTCAGAGACTATGGAGTGGATGAGAATAACATCCCTTTCTATGTGATGGATTTTCTCCAAGGGGGAAGTCTCAGTGAAATGATTAAAAGCGAGAAAATGTCCCTACCTCGTTTTTTAACCTTGACTCGCCAAATCTGTTTGGGATTAGATAGCGCACACAAGGGTATTGTATTTGAGGGGAAACCCTGTCCGATTATTCATCGGGATATTAAGCCAAATAATATATTTGTGGTAGAAGATCAAATTTTGGGGCAAGTGATAAAACTGCTGGATTTTGGGATCGCCAAGTTGGTAGAAGCAAGTGATTCTCAGACGAATGCGTTTATGGGGACGATTGAATACTGCTCCCCAGAGCAAATGGAAGGAGGCGAAACAATCGATCGCCGCTCAGATATATATAGTTTGGGGATAGTGATGTATGAGATGCTCGCTCAAGAATTGCCCTATCAACCAACGAGTTTTTCCTATGCTAACTGGTACAAAGCTCATCACGAATTTCAACCCAAACCTTTTAACCCGAAACTGAAGATACTAGGGGAAGTGCAAGAGCTAGTTTTAAAATGTCTGGCAAAAAAACCAGGCGATCGCTATCAAAGCGTAGGTGAAATTTTACAAGTCATCGAAGGCATCCAAAAAAAAGAGACGAAAACCCGCCCCACTGCCTTGAAAAATTTACCGCCAACAAGTAGCAGCAAATCAACTGTTTTTCTCCGCGAAATATATGCAGATAGTTCTTGGCCAGAGGATAAACCACAACAAAAAATAGTCTTTCCCAGTTTAACCAATAAGTTAGAAAAAGTCATACCAAGCTTATGGGTGATGTTAGAAGAAGATGATATTATCAAGCGGATGTCTAGCATTCGTTACAATCAGTTTCTGTTTCAAAGTTACCCTCATCCAATGGTTCTTTGGGTAACAGTTCTCTACAATCGCGAACAGGGACCACGTTGGCTACCTTGCTATTTAGATTTGAAAACAGATATTGGCAAACAAGTTGTCAAAGTTTTAGCAGAATCAGAAGATTATCACATAGTTTTATTTGCTCTGAATAAACCGCAGCAATGTCTTCACGTAATAGTTAATAAAACTAATATGAAACAGCGGGCTCTTTTGAAAAGAGTGATTGCTGTAAGTCAGGCCTTAAATAAAGTCTCCAGTCAACCCCAAATTAGTAAGAAAAAATTAAAGGAGGAGTTTGAGCATTTAAAGCCCAAAATCATTCAGGAGTTAGAATCAGCTAACAGCGAGCAATTGCACGGATAAATTAGTAAGTAAGAAAAAATAAATAGACCTCTTGAACGAGTCAGGGAAAAGGGAACAGAGTTTATTTTTCCTATCGTCCTTACCCAGGTAATTAATGAAAGTGCGACCACTTAGTGAAGGCAAAAGGAGTTAATAAATTATGCAATGGCAAGAAGTTTGCGAAAATAAACAACTGCAAGACTTACCTTTTAAGATAGAATTAAATAAATGGGGTCAAATTGTTATGAGTCCAGCCCGACTAAAACATTCTTTATTTCAAGGCTTAATTATAGATGTATTAAATAATTTAGTTAATGCAGGAGTTGCTTTCCCAGAATGTGCAATTTTGACCAAAGATAATATTAAAGTAGCTGATGTAGTTTGGGTTTCAGATGCAAGATTAGATATCATTGAAGATGAAGATGCTGCTTCAATTGCCCCTGAAATTTGCATAGAAATTAAATCAGCTAGTAACACAATTAAAGAAATGGAGGAAAAAAAAGACTTATATCTAGCAGCAAAAGCAGAGGAAGTTTGGTTGTGTGATCAAACAGGAAAAATCAGATTTTATAATCAACAAGGGGAGTTAGAAAAATCTTTATTAGTTCCCAATTTTCCTCCACAAATTCGCCACCGAAAAGACAGTAGGTTAGCTTAATTATCATATTTTAGCCGAGTTAACAAGAAACAAAAGTGAGCATCATAACCCATCTATTAGCTTAGATAAATACCAGGAGAATTAAAAAAAATGACTCACCATTATTTATACAATTTCTGTAGGGGCGGGTTTAGGGATAACCTATGGTGCACAACAAAAAATGATTGTTCAAAACCCGCCCTCACCCATGTAATTAATGTTGATAGTTAATAGTTGATGGTTGATGGTTGATGTCTGTAGGGGCGGGTTTAGGGATAACCTATGATGCACAACAAAAAATGATTGTTCAAAACCCGCCCTCACCCATGTAATTAATTTTGTCTAATTACTTAGTAGTAACCACTTTAGTAACTAAAGCGATTACTACGGAACTTTTATTCAACCCAAGTAGTTTTTTCCTTGTCTAATTTGAGAATTAAAACACTCAGGGGGGGCAGACAAAGGTCAATGGAATTATAATAATTGTGGAACCACCACTCATCAGTCCATTTACCGCCCAAATTGCCCATATTGCTCCCGCCATACTTACCAGCATCGCTGTTAAACAACTCAGTATAGAAACCAGCTTCAGGTACACCGATCCGATAGTGACTGTGGGGTTGAGGCGTAAAATTACAAACAACCACAACAAACTCTTCAGAATTTTTGCTTCGACGGATAAAAGCAACCACACTATGGCGGTTATCGCTACAGTCAATCCATTGAAAACCTTCCTCTTCAAAATCCCAGGAATAAAGAGCAGCTTCACTCTGATAAAGAGCATTAAGCTCTGCAAAAAACTGTTTTAATTGCTGATGAGGTTGGTATTGTAGCAAATGCCATTCCAAATCTGCCCACACATTCCACTCATTCCACTGGGCAAATTCCATGCTCATAAACATCGTCTTTTTCCCTGGATGAGAGAACATATAGGAAAATAGACAACGTACATTAGCGAATTTTTGCCACTCATCCCCTGGCATTTTCCCAATTATATTACTCTTCCCGTGAACAATTTCATCATGGGAAAGAGCCAGCATATAGTTCTCGCTATGATGATACCACATACTGAAAGTGATATTATTTTGGTGGAACTGGCGGAACCAAGGATCCATGTGGAAATAATCCAGCATATCGTGCATCCAGCCCATATTCCACTTTAAATTAAAGCCCAAACCCCCCACATAAGTTGGCCAAGAAACCATCGGCCATGCGGTTGACTCTTCAGCAATGGAGAGTGTACCAGGGAAATAACTAAACAAAACACTATTCACCTGACGGAGAAAATCAGCCGCTTCGAGGTTTTCCCTCCCCCCATACTGATTTGCTATCCATTCCCCATCCTTACGCAGGTAATCTAAGTAAAGCATGGAAGCCACTGCATCAACCCGAATCCCATCAATATGGTATTTATCAAACCAAAAAAGCACATTGGCCACTAAAAAGTTGCGTACCTCATTACGGTTATAGTTAAATACCAAAGTCCCCCATTCCTTATGTTCACCTTTGCGTGAATCGGCGTATTCATACAGATGTGTACCATCAAAGAAAGCCAAACCGTGACCATCTTTCGGGAAATGTCCTGGCACCCAATCCACAATTACACCGATGCCATTTTGATGACATTGATCCACAAAATACATAAAATCTTCTGGATTGCCATAACGGGAAGTGGGAGCATAGTAACCTGTAACCTGATAACCCCAAGAACCATCAAAAGGATGTTCTGCAATCGGTAACAGCTCAATATGGGTATAGCCCAATTCCTTTACATAGGGAATCAACTTTTTTGCTAACTCATAATAACTGAGAAAACGAGTATCTGGTTTTAACTCAGACACTGCTACTGGGTCTGACTCCCCACTGAGTAACTGAGTTTTTTCTGCCGCCGATGCATGCAGCCAAGAACCCAGATGAACCTCATATACTGAAATAGGTTTACTGAGTGGGTCAGTATGACGGCGGGTTTCTAACCAATCTTGGTCATGCCACTCATAACTATCCAAGTCACTTACAATAGAAGCTGTTTTGGGGCGGACTTCCTGAAAAAAACCATAGGGGTCAGATTTTTCATAAATATGACCTTCCCAATTTTTGATTTCATATTTATAAGGACTGCCCACACCAATTTCAGGAATAAACAACTCCCAGACACTGTTGTTGCGCTTGCGCATTTGATGTTCTCGGCCATCCCACTGATTAAAATCACCTAATACTGACACATTACGGGCGTTAGGAGCCCAAACTGCAAAATATACTCCCTTTACTCCGTCAATTTCCGTAGAATGAGCGCCTAGTTTTTCGTATATGCGGTGATGATTTCCTTCCGCAAACAAATGAAGATCAAAATCTGTTAGTTTGGGGGAACGGAAAGCATAGGGGTCATAGATTACTTTTTCATGTTCCCCTTCCTGAATCCGTAGTTGATAATTACTTAATTCCTCAGTATCGATGATACATTCAAAAAAATTGGGATGATGCACTGATGTCATGGGATACTCTTCCCGTGCTTCTGGAAAAATTACCGTTACTGTATCAGCTTTTGGTAGATAGGCTCTTACTACCCAACTTTTTACTTTACCATTTGTTTCTAATGGATGACTACCGAGAATGTCAAAGGGGTTATGGTGCAGATTACAAACAATCTGATTTACCTGTTCGGGGGCTATATTCGTCATTTATGTACCAGATTTTAACAACAGGGAAACTAAAGTTTAATATTATTTAGCCAAATTATACAGAATTTTACCTGGAATAAATGACCGCAGACCTAGAAAGGTGTAACAATACGGAGAAATTTTAGTATCTCTAACCAGAAGATTCTTTCTTGTATTTTCGGGTTTAACTGCGGGGGAAATGATGTTTCTTTTAATTTTGCTACTTCTTCTGCATATTCGGCAGCGGTCAGGGGTTTGCCATTAACAGGCGATCGCCCTTCAGTAATTATCTGAGTACGCAACACTTCTTCTGGTAGATCTGCGGGTGGGGGTAATGCTGCTCCTGGGGTGATCTTAATCAGTGCTAGAGTTATGGTGAAAATTAATAATTTTAAATTCATTTTTGCTCAAGTTTTGAGCTCGGCTCTTCTTTCGTTGTTTTTAGATTTTCCATTGGTTTCATAGATCCCTTGGGATTTAAATCCCAGGCTAATAGCTAGAGTAATTTTCAACGGAATGTAATATTTTTTTAAAAAAATATTACATTCCACTCTTGAGTAAACTTGAGCTAATCCCAGCGTAAATTTATTTCCTTGTGGTTGAGGGAGTAACCTGACAATAAACACAAAAATTCAAATCTTTTTTGTGAAAAAATCAGGAGATAACCATTAACTCAAAGTTTGAATTATTCTCCACCCCTATCAAGAATTGTATCCCCTTCTGCTGCGTTAAAATCTTTGATAACAGCACTGCTATTGGAATTAATGATAAACACATCAGCACCTGCTCCACCTGTTAAAGTATCATCAGCCTCTAACCCTACTAAAGTATCATTCCCGTCGAAGCCTGCTACACTATCAGCACCTGCTCCACCGTCTAGAAAATCATTTCCTGGTGCCCCCAATATAGTATCACTTCCTGCTTCGCCTAAGACACTATCATCACCAGAGTTACCTCCTAGGAAATCATCACCTTCTCCCCCTCGTATAGTATCTTTATCATCTCCTCCAATTACAAAATCATTTCCTGCTTCACCTTCTAGGGTATTATTTCCAGAAGTCTCATATATTGTATCATTACCTCCTCTGCCTGCTATCAAATCATTACCTTCTCTTCCAATTATAGTATCATCTTTTTGAGTGCCAATTAAGGTATCATCTCCTGTAGTGCCTTCTATGAAACTCCCTGCATTACCCAATACTAAATCACGGATATTACCATGTTTGATTAATTTTGGTGCTTCATATTTTTGCTTTACTTTCATAATCCTCCTGCAATTCAGTAGCTATTAAATTTAGTTTTTCCTAATCTACCATATTTTTTGTCCCTTGGCACAAAATTTCAGTTTAATGTTAGTTAAGCCGAGGAAAATCTCATTCTGGGAAAAAGGCGGGATTTAATATTTCCTGTAAGCTATAGGGACAAGTTGCAGGAAAAGATGATAAACCTGTTTCTTTTTCTGCATTAATAACCCCTAAGGAATAACTTGTTAGTTTGACATCTTCAAGACTAGACTTAAGACTGGGATTTTCTGCTAATAATTTTTCTAGGCGCAGACGTTGCTCTTTAATAGTTAATTGCCAACTACGGGAGCGGAAACTTGGTTGAAATTGCCATTTTAATAAGTGCATAATTAGTATTTCTAGTCTGCTGCCTAATTCTCTTTTTTCAGAGCGTCCCATGTCTGCAATTTCTTCCGCTAAATTCTCCCAGTCTATTTGCTCAAGTTGTTTATTTCTTAACAGTTTTGCTTGTTGTTGTGTCCAACCATAAAAGTCATTTTCATATAAGTACATGGTTTTTGCTCCTTCTTATTATTGCAAACCAGGGGGAAGAGTTTCCCCGCAAAGAAGATGAATTTCTCTAATTCTGGTAAATAACCAGGGATAGGTTTGATAATATTCGGGAATAAGTGCTAGGGGAGAAAGGAGTGCGGCTGCGGTAAGATCAGCGACACTGAGGCCATCGCCTATGAGATAGGGTTGATTTTCCCACACAGATAATACTTCCATAGCCATTTTCAATCTGGCTTTGGCTAGTTGTACTGTAGCAGGAGTAATGCCGTAGCTGAAGCTGACAAGATTAATCAATAATTTACTAGCCAAAGAAGGATCAATGGATTTTCCTGCCCCTGCACGAAAATCATAATAAACAAAACGGGTAGCAGTACCAATACTTTCATCTAACCAATCTTCTAATAATCTAGCTTGGGTTGGCTTTTCTGGATAAAAAGAAGGTTGGGGGGCATATTGCTCCAGATATGCAAAAATGCGGGTAGAGTCGGCGATCGCTGCTGGTTCCCCTGGTTTTTCAGGTAATAATACAGGAACTGTAGTTAAACCTGTTAAAGGTTTGAGTTGAAAAATATGTTTTCCTGGGGTAAGATTTTCTACCCGATAATCAATTTGTTTAAAGCCCAGTGCTAGGCGAGCTTTGCGACAATAATGAGATGTGCTAAATTGCAATAAAAGCATGAGTGGTGATTTGGCGAATAATTATCATCATAATCTTAATAATTAATGGCAGAAACATCCCAAACAATTCAACTACCGAGTCAAGAGAGCGCGATCGCTTTAGCTGGGAGTGGGGAGGAAAACCTAAAATTTCTTTCCCGTCATACAGGAGCAGCATTAGTCTGGCGGGGGCTAGACTTACTGATTTATGGACAGGAAAAACCAGTAGAAAGGTGTGTCAAGATCCTGCGCACTCTTAAACCCTACTGGAGTGAAGCTAAAACCATTTATCAACCAGACATACTCACAGCTATCCAAGCATTAGAAACTGGGAGAGTCGAAGAGTACGAAGATTTACAAAAAAAGATCCTGGCGCGCACCAGGAGAGGGGAATTAATTCGGGCGAAAACCTTCGGTCAACGACAATATATTAAAGCAATTCAAAGCCATGATCTAACATTTTGTATCGGTCCTGCGGGGACAGGAAAAACTTTTTTAGCTGCGGTTTTAGCAGTGCAAGCACTGTTGCATGATGAATGTGAGCGTCTCATTCTTACTCGCCCAGCGGTGGAAGCTGGGGAAAAACTGGGGTTTTTACCTGGAGACTTGCAGCAGAAAGTCAACCCTTTTTTGCGTCCCCTTTATGATGCTTTATATGAATTTATTGAACCAGAAAAAATCCCCGATTTGATGGAAAGGGGTAAAATTGAAGTAGCTCCCCTGGCATATATGCGAGGACGTACCCTGAGCAATGCTTTTGTTATTGTGGATGAAGCACAAAACACCACGCCAGCCCAACTAAAAATGGTACTCACTCGTTTAGGCTTTGGTTCTCGCATGGTAGTAACTGGAGACATTACCCAAACAGATTTACCTGCTTATCAAGAGTCTGGGTTAGTAGTTGCTTGGAAAATCCTGAAATCCGTTGAAGGGATTGGGTTTTGTCAACTATCGGTGGCAGATGTAGTGCGTCATCCCCTGGTGCAAAAAATTGTTGCTGCTTATGAAGCACAAGAACAATAAGAATTGCTCAGGTTAACTTGTGTCAAAATAGTAGGGTTCAAATAGAACCAAGATTGAAATATGCAACAAATAGCAGCAGCGTTAAACCTTATCCCACCATACATCATATTTATGGGGATTTTTTTGGTAATTTTGCCTACCATAATCGCGGTGTGGTTGCGATATTTTCTTTATCGACATTTGCGGTATTTAGGGACTAAAGTGAGAAGATTAATTGTGGGAGCAAGACAGGGAGAACAACCAAAAATTATTGAGAATTTGGAGGCGAGATTTCAAACAGGAACTATTAACCTAGAGCAAGTGAATACAGGAGCTTTAATCGAGGCGGTTTATAGTCAAGAAAAGTTTGGGTTTTTTGGGCTACCATTGCGGTGTGATCCGATAGATTTTTTTTGCCGAACTCTACCAAATTTACTTTTGTCTTTTGGATTGTTAGGCACGTTTTTGGGGATGACGATTAACTTGGCTAATCTGACGCAAACTATTACTCAAGTAGATATTAATGATGTGCGAAGTTTGGTAGAACAATTAAATCAACCCCTTCAGGGAATGGGAATAGCTTTTATTACTAGCTTGGTTGCGGTGGCTTGTAGTGCATTTTTAACAGTGGTAAATTTTACCTGGAATACCAGTATCGCTAAGTCAACTTTAATTAATTCTTTAGAAGACTATCTGGATAATGTTTATTTGCAAAATTTGCCCATTCGTCATCCCATGGATGAAGCGGTAGATCGTTTGGTGGGGGAGTTAAGTGCTTTTTTACATACTTTTGGGGAAACGATACAGGAGTCACTGCAAAAATCTATTGTAGTACCAGTAGAGAAAATTGTGGAACAAAATGCCAAACTGAGCGAATTTGCAACTCAAGTTTATACGGGTTTGATCGATTCTTCTCATACTATTGAACATAGTGCGGAAAGTTTTAGCAAGGCGGCAAATGTTTTAGATCGGAGTAGATTCCCCGAAAAGTTATCCTCAGCAACAGCAGATTTATCTATTGCTCAAAATCAGTTTTCTCAGTCATCTTTGGTGTTGAAAAAATCAACTCAATCCATTGAATATACTTTGCAAGCTATGCAAACTTCGATCCAAAGTTTGCTGAATATGGGAGAAGAAATTAGTAGTCTGAATCAAAAGTATGCCACCCTGGTGTCTTTGACAGAAAAAAGAATCGTGATTGAAGAAGCAGGGTTGAATGAGATTAAATATGAGCTAGATCGGTTAATTGATAAATTGAAAAAAATTTAACTATGAAGAAAAGAAACCGAGGGTATTTGGCGGACGAAGAACTAAATGTCTGGCCATCTTTTACAGATTTGATGGCAAATGCTTTTATGATTATGAGCTTGTTTTTGCTGATTGCATTATTTAAGTCATTGTATGTAAAGTTTGAAGCGGATACAACTAAGTTAAATTTGAGTGAAACTGAAGACGAAGTAAGATTATTAAAAGAAGAATTGCAAGAAAAAACTAATCAAGTTGCACAGTTAGAAGGCTTGTCCGTTAGACTTCAGGAGCAATTGCAGGAAAGTAGCAGTGAATTAAATCAAGTACAAACTGATTTGCAAAAATTAAAATTAGCACCCCCTGTGGTGGTAATTCAAGATTCGGGAGACTATCGATTTGAATCGGGGAGTGCAGAGTTACCACAGCAATTGCGGAATTATATTGAATTAGAATTAGTGGATAAAATTGAACAACTTGCTCAGGAACGGAATTTTTATGTGGTGGAAATTATTGGTCATACTGATGGTCAAATTCTTACCAAAAAAAGTAATTTAGATAGCAATTTAGAGGCAGTAGCTCTGGGGGAAAAACCGATTAGCGAACTTCAACCAGGTTCTAATGCAGATTTGGGTTTAATGCGAGCTTTAGAAGTGGTCAAAGAATTGCAAAAGTTACAAGAAGCAGGCCGTTTACAAGGGTTGGAGTTTCGCGCTTATTCTGCTGCACAATTACTATTACCTGAAGGGGGATTTGCTTCACCAAATCGCGATCCAGATACATCGAGAAGACGCATAGAAATTCGTTTCTCTCCTCTCGGGCGTGCAGAAACTATTAATTAAGTTCTTCTAAAATAACAGATGCTAGATCCTCAAGGGAGACAATGCGATCGCTTAAACCAGCTTCTACTACTTCTCGTGGCATAGAATAAACAATGCAACTGGATTCATGTTCGGTAAATATTTTACCGCCACTGGCTTTAATTTTCCCAGCGCCTTTTTTTCCCTCCTTACCCATCCCAGTCATGACTATTCCTAAAAGGCGATCGCCAAATATCTCTGCTGCTGAGTCAAATAACACATCTACTGAGGGACAATACCACGAGTTAGCGGGTTGGGTATCTAACTCAAGAAGCACTGTACCATCTGCTTGACGACTCAAGGTTAAATGCTTCCCTCCTGGGGCGATAAACACTACCCCTGCCCTAAGTATATCTCCTTGTTTCGCTTCTACCACGTGAAGTTGAGACAGTAAATCTAGCCGTAGTGCCAACCATTCTGCTTCCCCCACAGGCAAATGTTGGACAATGACTACTGGTATGGGAAAGTTGGCAGCAAATTGGGGGATTAAGAATTTTAACGCTTTCGATCCGCCTGTGGAAATGCCAATTACTATAAGTTCTATGCCCATTTTTGACTGCTCCGATGTGAAGGGTACCAGAGACACAAAGCTAAATTTTTTTGCAACTGAGGTTCTCCTGATGTTTGAAGTTATTGGAGAAATGTTAATGAACAACCATTACCGAGCCGAAACTTGGGGAATGGTGGTTGTCTTACTCAGAGCAAAAATTTAGAGCCTGTCAGGGCAATGTATTTTTTCTATTTTAGAACTCATTACTGCAATTATTTTCATTATAATGTTTTTTTCCTCTGGGTGACGAGTAATTTAATTTCTTACCCATCGCCATCTGTATAAATTCAGCTTCTCCCATAAGAAATTTGTTAGTTATAATTAACTTTGAGGATGGGGCAGTTAGCTCTAAAATCAAGGATTTTTTATGCATAACTATAAAAAATATATGAACAGAAAAATTAACCCAATTTTCACCACGATTACCTTAAGTTTGCTGCTAGCAAGTACTGCTACTTATCAAAACATTTACGCTCAAGAAGCCAAAACAATTACTGTTGTCCAAACTCAGAAAAATATGTCAAAAATTCTGCCAGAAAATGCCCAAGTTGAACCCATAGCTACAGGATTTAAATTTACAGAGGGCCCAGTTTGGCAT
The DNA here is from genome assembly GCA_016903655.1 of Gomphosphaeria aponina SAG 52.96 = DSM 107014. Lineage (GTDB taxonomy): Bacteria > Cyanobacteriota > Cyanobacteriia > Cyanobacteriales > Gomphosphaeriaceae > Gomphosphaeria > Gomphosphaeria aponina. The sequence goes on along the minus strand of JADQBC010000078.1, from coordinate 5,682 downwards.
CCTGATGGGTTTCTTTTGTTTAGTGATATTCCCGCCAATATTATATATAAATGGCAACCCAATCATGAACCGATAATTTTTCGCAAACCTTCTAATAAAGCTAATGGCAATACCTTAGATTTAGAGGGGCGTTTAGTTAGTGGTGAACATGAGTTACGCCGCGTTTCTCGCACAGAAAAAGATGGTAATGTTATTACATTAGCCAGTGAATATAAAGGGAAAAAACTGAATAGTCCCAATGATTTAGTAGTTAAATCAGATGGAAGTATTTATTTTACTGACCCTCCCTATGGGATAAAATCAGAAGAAGAAGAACTGGGTTTTTCTGGAGTTTATCGTCTTGCACCAGATGGTACTTTAACTCTATTAATTGATGATTTTATTCGTCCCAATGGCATTGCTTTTTCTCCAGATGAAACTAAACTTTATGTCAATGATTCCGAGGCAGGTCATATTCGTGTATTTAATGTTAAAGCTGAGGGAATTTTAGCAGGTGGGGAGATATTTGCTGAATTAAAAGACTCCAGTCAAGAAGGTGTACCAGATGGTATGAAAGTTGATCAAGAGGGAAATATTTATAGTACAGGGCCAGGGGGAGTGTGGGTTTTCTCCCCCACTGGGGAACTTTTAGGCATAATTGAAGTACCAGAAGCTCCTGCTAACCTAGCATGGGGAGATGGGGATTATCAAACCCTTTATATAACAGCAAGAAATAGTCTTTATCGTATCCGCCTCAATATCCCAGGAGTGCCACCAGGAGGCAACATTTAAGAATGAATTTAAAACTCATATTGCCACCATCTTGGTTAAGATTTTTGGTCATTATCCTGTTAGTTTTGGGGGTATTTTTTCGCTTTACTAACCTTGACCAAAAAGTTTACTGGTTTGATGAAATTATGACATCAGTTAAGATTGGCGCTTATACTGATTATGACGTAGAAGCATTTAATGGTCAAATAATTAGTGTTAAAGAGTTGAACCAAAAATATAATACTCTCGACCCAGAAATAACTGTGATTGATACCATTAAAAACTTATCAGTGAAAGATCCGAAACATACACCATTATATTTTGTCATGGCGCGATTTTGGATTGAATGGTTTGGTAGTTCCATTGCGGTGATTAGAAGTTTATCTGCCTTGCTCAGTTTGCTATTATTTCCTTGTCTTTATTGGCTCTGTTTAGAATTATTTCAATCATCATTAGTAGCTTGGGTGGCAATGGGATTAATAGCTGTTTCTCCCTTGCATTTTTTGTATGCAGTAGAAGCCAGAATGTATGGTTTGCATACAGTGATAATTTTGCTTTCCAGTGCCGCATTATTAAGAGCAATGCGCCAAAAAAATAAGCTGAGTTGGGGAATTTATGCCATCACTATTTCTCTGGGATTATATACTCATACTTTGTTTGGCTTAGTAGCGATCGGACATGGAATTTATGTAGCTATCACTGAAGGTTTTACCCCAAGAAAAACCTTGATTAATTATTTAATCGCTTCCTTATTGGGTTTGCTTACTTTTATTCCCTGGTTTTTTTGTATTTTTAATCACCCCAAGGGTTACTTTTTTGGACTTATATGGCAAACTAAACCAATTCCTCTCTCTTCTTTGTTGACATGGTGGGTGATTAATTTGAGCAGAATTTTTGTTGATTTTAACCCTACTTATCAAGTTGATACTGATTTCAGTAGCTTTAAAAATCCTTTATCTATTTCTTTAATCTTCCTGGTCTTAATGCTGGTGTTTTATGCAATATATTTTCTGATTAGTCATACTCCTAAAGAGATTTGGTTGTTTGTTTTGATTTTAGTTTTTCTCACTCATACAACTTTAGCAGCACAAGATGTTTTTCAAGGTGGAATTAGGTCATTTAATGCTCGATATTTAATCGCTTCTTATTTAGGGATTCATTTAGCTGTGGCTTATCTTTTGGCTACTAAAATTATCTCTGTTTCTTCTAGGGAGCAAAAATTTTGGCAAATGGCAATGATTGCTCTAATTTCAAGTGGAATTATATCTTGTATGCTTATTTTGCCCCAAAAAATATGGTGGAATAAAGCTTATAATTCTGTAAGTCCGCAAATAGCGAGCATTGTCAATGAAAGCAATAATCCCCTTTTGTTGATTACAGATGTTTGGAAGTCTCAGAATAATCTTTGGTCTATTAGCCAATTTCTGGAAGAAACAGTTAAAATTCAGTTAGTTACTGAAGCAAATTTGACACAAATTCCTGATGGTTTTAGTGAGGTTTTTTTATTCAATCCTTCTGATAAATTGCAAGCTAGATTAATAGAAGAGCAATTATTTAAGATTGAGCCGCTTACTGGTGATGGGGGAATGAGCTTGTGGAGATTATACCATGATGGCAATGATTAGTTGATGGATTAAAAAATGGGACCTTTAGGTTATCTATTAGAATGAAAAAAGCCCCATCAACCATCAACCATTATTCTCACTGTTACTCTCAAAGATTTGGTTAAGAAAACCAGAAACAAAAGAGAGAATAATAGAGCCAAAAAGAGCATTAAAGAAACCATTAATCTCAACCCCAGGAGTAAAATAACCAACCAGGGAAAAAGAAATAGCATTTACCACCAAGAGAAACAACCCCAAAGTCAGAATAGTTAGAGGGAGAGTTAAAATTATGAGGAGAGGTTTAACGATCGCATTCACCAAACCCAAAACAATAGCAGCGATCGCCGCTGCGGTAAAACTATCCACAGATATCCCTGGAAGCAGATAATCTGTAATTATAAAAGATACCGCTGTGATTAACCAAGTTACTAGAAACTGCATTATTTTCAACCATCCTTATTTTATTTAAAGACACTTTGTTTTTTAGAAGAAGAACGCCAATTATTAGTGCGATAACTAACATTAACACCTTCTTTTAACTGTTCCAAAACCAACAAAGGAGTAGGTTTTGCCTTTTGGTCCCAGCTAATATTAACTAATTTTCCTTGAATTGCTGGCTGCCAGTTTTTATGAGACTCACTCGGACAAAGGAAATTTTCGATACATTCCATTATCTCTTTAACCGTAGTGGAAGTTGACTGAGTCGGCAACTTAGTTAACTGAATTTCAACCCGAAACAACACCCGTTTTTCCCATTTTCCCACCTGAGATTCTATTTCATAAGTTACATCCACAATTTCGTGAATTTTCCGACTACGAGTATTAGCTATCCCCACAGTACTTTCTGCCGCCGTACTCGGCCGCAGTGCCACACTAATAAATTGGGATACTTTTACTTCAATTTGCTTAACGATCGCATAGTGAAATCTCTCTTCATCCATGCGCAATCTCAAATAATCCAGATTAAATTCCCGTGAATGAACCAAATCGGGATTAGTCTCCATTTTTTTGATCGTAGCCAGAGCAAGTTTTAACTTTTTCTTCAGTTCTTTATTTTTGAACTGTTCAAATTCCAGCTTTTTGGCAGTTTTATCTATTCTAAACTTGCTATATCCAATTAAAACTACCAATAAAATAGCCAGTGCAATAGTAGTAAATATCCCAGGCTGTTCACGAACATACTTAAATTCCATAGCTGGAAATTGGAACATTCCTGTATTTGTTTGCACAATGACTCTCTGACCAGATAACTGTTGAGAATACATATTTATGACTAATAATAATTAATATTATTATACAATAAATCCAAACCGTTCCCCATCCATATGTATCTTCTATGAAACAAAATCAGCAAAATCAAGCGGGCAGAATCACTCATTACCTTCTTTTAATTATCGTTTTTGCTTGTATATTATGTGCTCAAAACGCTCTTGCACTCGTAGTTTCCCCTGCAAATTTAGCCACTTACCCAATCAAAAGCGAAGAAGTTAGCGCTGAACTACCTCCTGAAGTAGATAACGCCATTCGCTTCCAATTATCCACTGAAACTGGAATTACTCCAGAAGAGTTAAAAGTAATTGCAGCCAACCAACAAACCTGGCCAGATGGTTGTCTCGGGCTAGCTCAACCAGATGAATTTTGTACCCAAATGCTCATTACAGGTTGGCGAGTTGTTATGTCAGATGGTGAGCAAACCTGGATATATCGCACAGACAGCCAGGGAAACACAATTCGTCTAGAATCATCCCAATAAATTCAACCATCCTTGCTAAATTGAAGTATGAACTCTTAAAGTAGGGAGTGGGGAGTGGGGAGTGGGGAGTGGGGAGTGGGGAGTGGGGAGTGGGGAGTGGGGAGTGGGGAGAAGGGAGTGGGGAGTGTTGGTGATCAACCATCAACCATCAACCATCAACCATTAGTCAACCATCAACCATCAACCATCAACCATCAACCATCAACCATCAACCATCAACCATTAGTCAACCATCAACCATTAGTCAACCATTAGACATTAAATATTAAATCTAAACAATAAAACATCTCCTTCTTCAACAATATAATCCTTACCTTCACTGCGCACCAAACCCTTTTCCTTAGCCGCATTCATAGCACCAGCCGCCACCAAATCAGCATAGGCCACAGTTTCAGCGCGAATAAAACCCCGCTCAAAATCAGTATGGATCACCCCAGCAGCTTGAGGAGCTTTCATCCCAGCGCGAATTGTCCAAGCACGAGTTTCTTGAGGCCCTGTAGTTAAATAAGTCCTTAAACCCAACAACTCATAAGAAGCTTTAATTAAAGATTTTAACCCACCTTCTGCCACACCCAAAGACTCCAAAAAATCAGTCCGCTCTTCATCAGATAAGTCAATTAATTCTGATTCTACCTGAGCAGAAACCACCACAACTTTAGCATTTTCTCCAACTGCAATTTGCCTTACCTGTTGTACCCATTCATTCCCCATTGCTAAATCATCTTCAGCCACATTAGCCGCATAAATCACAGGTTTGGCAGTTAATAAACCCAAAGACTGAATTAACTCAACTTCTTCCTCAGTTAAACCAACTTGGCGCACTGGTTTTCCTGCATTTAAATTAGCATTAATTTTTTCCAAAACTACCAATTCTGCTTCAGCATCTTTATTATTGCGAGCCTGTTTCCGAGTCCTTTCGATTCTTTTTTCTACCTGGAATAAATCAGCTAAAGCCAACTCTAAATTAATTACTTCAATATCGCGCAAGGGTTCTACAGAACCAGAAACATGGATAATATCATCATCATCAAAACAGCGCACCACATGGACAATAGCATCTACTTCCCTGATATTAGCTAAAAATTGATTGCCCAGCCCTTCTCCCTGACTCGCACCCTTCACCAAACCAGCAATATCCACAAATTCCATTCTGGTGGGGACAATTTTCTCAGATTGGGAAATTTTCGCCAGCACATTTAAACGCTCATCAGGCACTGCCACCACCCCCACATTTGGCTCAATGGTACAGAAAGGAAAGTTAGCAGCGTCTGCCTTAGCATTGGCTACTAGGGCATTAAATAAGGTAGATTTACCCACATTTGGTAGTCCGACAATTCCAGCTCTCAGCATAGGATCAATTATTTATCAATTATTACTATTGTTTTCTTCAGCTTAACCTATTCAATCCGCTCTAACAGACTTACTCAAATCTACTCAAGTCAAACAAAGTTAACTGAGTAGGTTTAACACTGCCTTCATGCTTCACAGAATGCCTCTCAGTTGTCCCAAGAGGGTTCGTCCATTCTCCACAGGCTTTAATTTCCCCAGAGCTTGGGGTATTTTTTGGATACTCTA
>JADQBC010000060.1 GCA_016903655.1 Gomphosphaeria aponina SAG 52.96 = DSM 107014 | reverse complement strand
ACCCGATCAACTCCAGCTTTTAAATAAGCAGTTGCTTTCTCACTTAAATCACCAAAAGATTGACCAGGAGAGAGAATTTCAATGACTAATTCAGGAGGAAAAGGACAAGCTTCATCTTCAAATTTATCTGGGGGTAATTTACCAGAGGAAATATACAATAAATCTGGGACAGGTACCCAATTTTTCCCATGACGTTTGAGAGTAATAGCCCATTCTATGCCTACTTCTCCTTTATTTTGACTCCAATTTTCTAATAAGATACCAAGAGTAAGTGTTAAACGAGAATGAAAACGTTTTGGTGACATTTTGGGGATAGCTTCTCCTTCTACTAATTCATAAGTGCGATCGCCTTCTGGAAGTGCCAGAAATTCGGCTAAACTAAGTTGTGTTTTGCTGCTCATGTTTTCAAGTTAAAATTACAAATTGGATGTTAAAATTCAGACATTTGGTAGTAAGAATAAGAACCAGTGAATAAACTAAGTACTTTAATTTTTGATGTAGATGGAACTTTAGCAGAAACAGAGCGAGATGGTCATCGAATAGCTTTTAACCTGGCTTTTAAAGCTGCTAAACTTGATTGGGAATGGGATGTATCTCTTTATGGTAAATTAATAGAAGTTGCTGGGGGAAAAGAGCGCATTGGTTTTTATATCCGTGAGTATCAACCACATTTTCAACCCCCCCTCCCCCTTGATGAATTTATCGCCCAACTTCACCAAGCTAAAACCCAACATTATCAACAAGTTTTAGCCCAAAATGCCATCCCCTTACGCCCAGGAGTAAAAAGACTACTTGAAGAAGCTCGCTTCAAAGGAATAAAATTAGCCATTGCTAGTACTGCTGCTTACCCCAATGTACTCGCACTGTTGGAAAATTCCTTCAATAAAGATGCAGTTTCCTGGTTTAAAGTAATCGCCGCTGGTGATATAGTCTCTGCCAAAAAACCCGCCCCAGATATTTATCATTATGTCTTAGAGCAAATGAACCTCTCACCAGCAGAATGTCTAGTATTTGAAGACTCCCACCAAGGTTTAACCGCAGCAACTCAAGCAGGGTTAAAGACAGTAGTAACAATCAACGATTATACCAAAGACCAAGATTTTACCAAGGCTACCTTGGTATTAAATCACTTGGGAGAACCAGATTTACCTTTTACGGTTATTGCTGGAGATGCTAGGGACAAAACTTACTTAGATATTACCCTAGCACAATTTCTGTAGGGGCGGATGTTGAAGCGGTTTAGGAATAAATTATGGTTCAAAACCGACTTTTTTCAATTCCCCACCCGCTCTGCCTCAACTCTACATCGATCGCTTATCATAAGTTTTTATTCTCACAAAGCTATGAACCAGTTAAAAGGAAAAGACTTACTCAGAATAACAGACCTAACTACCGCAGAAATTCAGGGACTACTAGACTTAGCCAGTAAGTTGAAAAGTGGAGAACTTCAGCCCACCTGTAATAAAGTGTTGGGGTTATTATTTTATAAAGCTTCCACCCGCACCCGCGTTTCTTTTAGTGTGGCGATGTATCAAATTGGGGGTCAGGTAATTGATTTAAATCCAAGTCGTACTCAAGTAGGGAGAGGAGAACCCATTTCTGATACAGCCAGAGTTTTAGACCGTTATCTGGATATTTTAGCCATTCGTACTTTTGAGCAGAAGGATTTAGAAACTTTTGCCCAATATTCTGATATTCCTATTATTAACGCTCTGACAGACTTAGAACATCCCTGTCAAATTTTAGCCGACTTATTAACCATTCAAGAATGTTTTGGCTCTCTGTCTGGCTTAACTTTAGCTTATCTGGGGGATGGAAATAATGTGGCAAATTCTTTATTATTAGGAGGAGCTTTAATGGGAATGAATGTTAATCTCGGTACTCCAGAAGGATATAAGCCAGCTAGTGAGATAGTGAAACAAGCAAAAGAGTTGGCTATTGATGGGGCAGAAATTCTGATTACCGAAGACCCAGTTACAGCAGTAAAAGGAGCGCAAGTGATTTATACTGATGTTTGGGCGAGTATGGGACAAGAAGACTTAGCAGAGACCAGGATTCCCATTTTCCAACCTTTTCAAGTCAATGACCAGCTTATGAGTCACGCCGATCATGATGCCATTGTACTCCACTGTTTGCCAGCTCATCGCGGGGAAGAAATTACCGATGAGGTGATGGAAGGGAAGCGATCGCGCATTTGGGACCAAGCAGAAAACCGTATGCACGCCCAAAAAGCTTTGATGGCTAGTTTATTAGGTATTGTGTAATTAGGATTTCGTAGTTTTCACGCTTAGAATCCCTAAAGCGATTACTACGAAACAAAATCTCAGTATAATGATTATGGAAACTTTAACAGAGCCTCAACAACAACTGTACGATTGGTTAGTAGAGCATATTAATACAACTGGATATGCACCTTCAATCCGACAAATGATGAAGGCGATGAATTTGAAATCTCCAGCACCAATTCAAAGTCGGATGGAGCGGTTGCGTGCAAAAGGATACATTGACTGGAGCGAAGGAAAAGCACGCACAATTAGGATTTTGCACCGAGATACTGGGGTGCGAGTGTTAGGGGCGATCGCCGCTGGTGGTTTAGTTGAGCCTTTTACTGATGTGGAAGAGCGATTAGATTTGTCTCATATCCTCCATCAACCTAATCGTTTTGCGCTGCGAGTCGTGGGCGATAGCATGATTGAAGATTTAATTACTGAAGGTGATCTGGTAATTATGCGTTCAGTTGCACCGAATGAACAGGTAAAAAATGGGGAAATTGTTGCCGCTTTGGTAACGGGCTATGGCACTACTTTAAAACGATTTTACTGGGAAGGGGAAACTGTTATTCTCCGTGCTGCTAACCCTAAATATCCCCCGATTGAAGTTATGGCAAATCAAGTGGAAATACAGGGGATTTTAGTTGGTGTCTGGCGCGGCTATAATGCAATGAACAATTAACATTGTTCATAATTTCTGATAAATTTCTGAGTCAACAAAAGATTGAAGAAAGTATTCTCCTGTTAATTTTTCCTTCAGGGGATGAGACTTGAGGTAATGATAAGTTTCCTCAATTAAACTGAGGTCATCAGCTTTTTTGCCAGCTTCTTCTAAACTCTGAAAATAGAAAGGATAATCTTCCCCCAGATACTCTTTAACTGCGGGAAGAGGATTAACTAAAATTGGGGTATTTCTTACCAAACATTCGATAATAATATTATTCGCACTGGTATCGTAAAGTTCGACAAAAACAATATTATTGGCGAGAAATTTATCATACTGGTCATTAGGTAAAAAAGCAATGTTTTCTACGGAACTTTCATCTGGGGTAAGGTTCATGATTTTTCTTTCTGCCATAAACATTTCTTCTATATGGGGTTCTCCTGTGCGTAAAACGGCCTTTTTCATCTTTTTTGTGGGTAAATAATAAATAGAATTTAGTTTCCTTAACCACCATCCCACTTGGACAATTTTTCTGTTTGGGTTCCCCAGAAAATTATCTAGAGAAAACTTGATTTCAGGAATTTCTGTAGGATGCAGTAAGTTACTTATTGGTACAGTCAAATGTTCCTCTAACCAACTTTTATTAGATGCTGATAAACAAAATAAACCCAGACAAGACTCCATACTTTCTTGCCACATTTTTGTGGCAAAAATAGTTAGGGGAGATTGTTCCGATTGAAACCAACGAGGTACATTAGGTGGTACATGAAGAAAACCAATCCAGGGTTTTTGATAGGGCTGAGGGTTATTTTGGCGATCGCCTGGATCTTTTCCCCACACAAACTTTTTCTCAATAAAACCATCTAACCAAATCCCAATTTCATTATGTAATGGTTTTAAACTTTCTAGAGCAAAATCCCATCCAGAGCGATGTTTTCCATAATTACCTTTTAATGCACCACTCAGATCCACTTTTCTGGCTGGTTGTTCATTATTTTTAAGAGCATAACCTAGATACTTCTCAATGATTTTTTGTTCAAATTCTTGCTTATTTTTATAAGTTCTATTGTGAGATAATTGGTCTTCTAAATAAAGTCCCAAAGGTGCTTTTAGTAGTTGAAATTTAGAGCCGTTTACCGCACACCTTAGCCAAAATTCCCAATCTGCACTGGTTCCATAACTCTCCTCATCAAAATAGCCATTTTTTTCGTGGATTTTTTTTCTCCATACAGGCAGACAATGAGTAAAATTATATGATTTCACTCTCCCTGTTTTTATGGCATTTTCATATTCTGACTGGAAAAATTCCTGCACTCCTAAATATTCATTCCCCCCTTGACGAAATTCTGTGTACCAGACAGTATAAGCCGTATTTTTATGCCAGGTTTCGTTGCTTTTTTTAGTCACTAAAATCGGGGCAGACACCACATCATAGTCTGGGTTTTGTTCCAAAAATTCCAGGTGCTTTTCTAGGTGTTGAGGCGAATGGCGATCATCTAAATTTGCATTAGTAATATATTCCCCCCGTGCCATTTTAATAGCTAAATTCCAAACTGCATACAGTCCTGGATCTGACTCTAACTTTTGATAAATAATATTGGGATATTGCTCCAGATATTCCCTAATTATTGGCTCTTCATTCCCTGGAGAATTGGGATTGATTAAAATTAGTTCACATTGATAAAATATTGTTTGCTCTGTAATATTGTTTAAAAATTCTTCAATATATTTATCCCCAGCGAAAACTGAAGTAATAATGGAAACTTTTGGATTTTTTCTGGGCAATTGCTCCGCTAAATAATTCTGTAAAGCTTGAGAATTTTCTGCTGTTATTTTTTCCCCAGTTGCCCAAAAATTCTGCTCATCAATATTTTTTTCCAGTAATTTTTGCCCTGCTTGCACCAAATTACTCTTATTATATGCCTGAATTAAATTGACAATTTGAGGTTTTTTGGGCATTAAAACATATTTAATTAAAGTTTGCCATTCTGGTATTTGATTTAAAGTATAAACATTTAATTTTTCCCCATCCAGAGTGGCATAATTACTCAATTTATCCAGCCAATCAGCAATAATTTCAGTTGGGAGTAAGGAAGTATATTTTAAAGAGTTGTATAAATAATTAGTCATTGTTTGCCAATGACCTTGTTGATAATTTAACCATGATAACCAGATTAAATTTTGGTAACGTACCTCACTTCCCCAACAGGCTACTTCTGGAGGTAAGTCAACTTGATTAAAAAACTGATTGGAGAAAGTTTCTAATACTTTTCCTTCTTGAAGGATATCTATATTTTGTTTGTGACAACTGAGACCAATGCGATATGACCAAACCGCTTCACAACCCCTCTTCGCTAAAGGAAGTAACAAGTTTAGGGGAAAACAATCACCTGTAAAAGCGTCTTCCTTCTCTAGCCACTCCCGCCGAAACATTATTGTACTGAGATTTACTTGTTTCTGGCATAACCAGGTGGCAAAATTAATTTGAGGAAATTGATTCCAAGGTTCAACTGCTGCTAAAATTTTACCTGAGCAATTTAAGCGAAAGTAGCCACTTACAACCATACCTTTGGATGTGTGGTGAGCAAGACAAGCTACCAGATCTTCAAACAGCGTCACAAAGAGTAAGTCCCTAGGAGTAATAAAAATGATTAACTCGCCACGAGCTAGTTGCACTCCGTATTTTAATACAACAGACTGACCCTGATTGTTTCGATAGACATACTCAATTTGTTGTCCAGAGATATACTTGTCTAAAATTTCTCGCGTATTATCAGTCGAACCATCATCAATGACTATAAGTTCATAATTATTGTAAGTTTGATTAAAGACACTTTCTATTGTTTGTTGAATATAGTGACCGTAATTATGGGTAGGAATTATTACGCTAATCATTGGAGTAGGGTTCATTTGGGGAAAGAGCATGAATAAGGATAATAATACAAAAACTGTCAACGCCTACTTAGAAGAGGGCAAAAAACTCAAACAGACAGGCTCGCACGAGCTAGCAATTGAGAAATTCTCCTTTGCTCTCCAGATAGATGAGAATTGTATCATAGCTCTGAACGAGTTGGGAGAAATTTACGAGGGGAAAAAAGCTTATGATGTAGCCAGCTCTTATATCGAGCGCTCAATAGCAATTGGGCCAACTCATCAGGCATACGCACAATTAGCTCGGTTACAGCTCGCACAAAAGAATATTATAGAAGCAATCAGTGCTTATGAAAAAGCCATTGCCTTAAATCCAAAATCCCCCATTTATATTGAATATGGAGATGCTCTTTATCAAAATGGACAGTTTGAAAAAGCTAAATTAGCCTATGAAAAAGCTCTCGAAAAAAAACCAGTTGATGCCCATTGGCTGTACAAAAAATTGGCCCAAACGCAGCTCGAGCTTGGGGAAATAAAAGCAGCCCTCACAGCATACTCGATGGCAATTAAGCTACAACCCCAAAAAATAGCTGAATTGATCGATAGCAAACAACCAGCATGGTTTTACAATGAACTCGGAGATGTACTCAGAGAACAGGGAATGGTAGAGAAGGCGATCGCTATTTACCAGCAAGCGTTACAAAAGAAACCCCTACAACCACAATACATTTATAGTAAATTGGGGGATGCTTATCAAGAGCAAGAAGAATATAACGAAGCAATAACTTGTTATCGAAAAGCATTGGCGCTCAATCGAGATTTACCAGGAGTCTCGGGGAATTTGGGCAAAATACTGGCTAAAAAGGGTCGTCAATATTTAAGGGAGGCAGTGAGTTTTTATGGTAATGCCACTCAGCAAGAACAAGAAGTGATTAAATTGCTCCAAAATGAATTAAGCGAAGCGATCGAAAAAGTTTTCCCGAGCAAACAGCAAAATGTCTTCCTCGCCTTTCAAAACAAAAACCACAAATTGAACCAGCGTCGAGAGTTATTGGCAAAATATGTAGCAAACGGAAAGCAATTTATCCAGTTACAAAAACTGGATGAGGCAATAATTTGGTTAAAAATTGCTATTGACTATGACCCTACCAACTCAGAAGCGTACTTTCAACTCGGAAACGCCCGAGCACAACAAAATGATTTAGCACAAGGAATTAATTTTTATGAGCAAGCAATCAAACTAGAACCTGACAAGTGTTGGTATTATAATGGACTAGGGGATGCTCTATCAGGAAAATGGTTATTTGAAGAAGCGATCGCCGCTTACGAGCGAGCAATTGAGCTAAAACCAGACTTTGAGGGATTTCATCACAACCTAGAAAAAACCCAAGCCAAACAGAAACCCTGGCAGAGATTAATTGATTATTGTAAAAAGTTACGTTATTTAGACGTAGGTAAGAAATTAAAACTTTTAATGATTACTCCCTACCCGCCCTATCCCCCCAATACAGGAGGGGCGATGAGAATGTTTGAACAACTTAAGTATTTGGGAGAAAGACACCATCTTACAGTAGTTTCCTTTATTTTTAACGACGAGGATTACAAGATCGAAGAAGCACTTAAAAAATATTGTAATTTTGCCTTCATGGTTAAATTGGGAGTACCGATTCAACCGAGGAAAGTGAATCAACAGAAACAGATTTACCAGTGGCAAACCTGGGGCATGACCAAAGTCCTCAATCAATTGAGTAAAGTTTCTTTTGATGCAGTCTTGTTTGACTTTATTTTTTCCACCCCCTATCATCCTTTATTCAGCAATCAGATTACAATTCTCAATGAGCATAATATTGAGTCAAACATCCTGAAGCAATGCGCACAAATGGAACAATCAGATTTAGAGGAGACTGCCCAGGATACCTCAGCAGTACAAGTTTTTTTAGATGCGCAAAGAGAATCAAAACTTCTGAGAAACTATGAAAATCAAACTTGGCCAAAATTTACCCTACGAACCGTTGTCAGCTATGATGACCTTCGGGAAATAGAAAGTCGCAGTCCAACTGGCAAGACAATCGTGGTGAAAAATGGCATTGATACCAAAAACATTGTTCCCCTAGAAAACACTGATGCTCAAAAAATGTTGTATATGGGAACGATGGCATATTATCCCAATATCGATGCTGTTGTGTATTTTGCTCAGGAAATTTTGCCCAAGATCAGAGAGCAAGGTTGTGATATACCATTTACTATTGCAGGTCGTGACCCAGCAACTCAAGTGCAAGAGTTAACCAAATTAGATCCCAAAATCGAAGTGATCGCCAACCCCGCAAGTATGCGGCAAGTTGCCCAGGAGTGTGGTATAGTGGTTGTGCCTCTGCGTCTAGGAAGCGGTACCCGCATTAAAATTCTCGAGGCTATGGCTATGGGGCTGCCCATCATCTCCACCAGTATTGGTTGTGAAGGGTTAGAAGTAACCGATGGGGTGCATCTGCTTATTCGTGATGAACCCCAAGAGTTTGCAGAAGCAATACTGGAGTTAAGCTATGATCTTGACTTAAGAAAAAAATTGCGCCATAATGGTCGGAATTTAGTAGAGCAAGATTACTACTGGGGGAACATCTTCGCCCAATACGAACAAGAAATATTATCACTGGTTGCAGCAAGGAAAAAATGTTAGTAGAAAAAGTATTTGAGCGTTTGGCAGAAACAAATATCCTGGAAAAGTTAGCCGAGAAAAAGAAACTCGCTTTTATTGGGGAACCAGAAACAACTACCTATCTGAGTAATTTTTTTGAACCCAAAGGTAAGTCGGGATATCGCTATTTTTCTTGGCAAGACGGCAAGATAGCAGCAAGTGCCACCGAGCCAAAACTCGAACAGTCCTTGACAATTATTGTCGCTTCTATTCAAGATGAAGAGGCAATTTATGCTGAGGTAAATAAATATGTGGCAGAGCAAAAACTAGATCTTCGGGTAATTAGACTTTTTACTGACATTTTTGTTAATCTCATTGCCGATAGAGATTTGCTACAAACATCCGATTGTGAACTCAAACAACCCAGATTAGCCTATGCAGTAATGTCAACCCCACGCTCAGGTTCGACATTTTTATGTAATACGCTAAAATCAACTGGAATAGCGGGTTTCCCCGATGAACATTTACGAGAACCCAGTCTGATTTTAGCTCAGAATTGTCATTTTGACTATGTGCGATATTTGAAAATATTGATGCAGCACAAAGTGACAGCCAATGGAGTTTTTGGAACTAAGATTATATCTCATTTTCTCCAAGACCACAAGCAAACAGAGTTAGATTTTAATCCAATAGATTACATAAGCAAATTTGTCTATTTAATCAGAAAAGATAAGGTAGCTCAAGCGGTTTCAATTTTTGTGGCAGAAAAAACAAATATTTGGGATGTGAAAAAATTTGATACAGCAAGGCAAGATAAATACAAAGAGAAAATAAAAGAATTAGAAAAAAGACAAATAGGAGAGCAAGACTTAGCAAGAGTCCATCATCTTTATCAAGATCTGCTCAACCAAGAAAAATATCTGGAAAACTTTTTAGCTGAAAATAAAATGTCACCAATGGTGATAGAATATGAAGCGGTAGAACAAGATATCGAGGGGTACGTTAAGCAAATTTTAGAGTACTTGGGCATTAGCTACGGGGATTTAAAGATCAAGATGCCCGATGTTAAATTGCGCTCTGAACTGTCAGAAAATTTAATTAGCCAATACAGGAAAAAATACGGCTAAAAAAAAGAGAATGAAAAAATAGGGAGGCCCAGGAGAAAGTGAAATCATCAGCCAAAGAATTTACCAGAGATTATGTTAAACAAGGAGATATTTTAGAAAAAAAAGGAAACATAGCAACAGCAACCGACTACTATTTACAAGCAATACAGGCAGCACCAGGCTATTGGCGGGCCCACGCTCGCCTCCGTCGGCAATTAGAAAGTTTTGACCTGGATGAGGAAGTGCTCAACAGGATAGCTGAAGTTTACAGGAAACTCATTCAACAAATAGAAAAAAATGATCCAGGAAAAAATACACTGGTTTTGTTATACACAGGACTAGGAAATGTAATATCTAAGCAAGGGAAAATAAATGATGCACGAGATTGTTATCAAAAAGCTTGCTACGTTATCAATTTGAAAGAAAACCCCCAGTTTGTCAAAAAACATTGGAACTTTGATTTGAAAGGGCAAAAACCAAACTTTATTGTGTTTGGCTCCATGAGGTGTGGATCTTCCTCGCTGTATAAATATCTCGTGGCTCATCCGAAAATAATTCAAGGACTGCAAAAAGAAACATGGTTTTTTACTAGAAATTTTAACGAAGGCAAAAAGTGGTACTTCTCTCATTTCCCACCTCTTCCTGAAAATCAAGGTTTTATAACTGGAGAGGCAACTGTTAGCTATCTTTATTATAATTTAGTTCCGAAAAGAATAGCGAAAGTTGTTCCCAACATTAAGTTGATTGCAATTTTGAGAAATCCAGTAGATCGGGCTATTTCTCAATATCACCATTGGGTTAAACTAGGGTTAGAAACAAAAAGTTTGACAGAAACATTAGCTTCAAACCTAGAAGAAATTAAAAGAATACTAAAAGATAATGAAGAGACAAAAAGTAAGCAAACAAATTATTTATTGAGCAGTGTTTACATTCATTATTTAAAACCTTGGTTGGCAATATTCCCCAGAGAACAGCTATTAGTGATACCTAGTGAAGAGTTGTTTATGAATCCAAGAAAAACCATGAATCAAATTTATGAGTTTTTAGGTGTACCTGGGTTTGAGTTGAAGAAATATGATATTTATAACGCAACGTCTTATAAATCTTTAGATGAGGAGAAAACTAGAGAGTTAAAAGAGCTGTTCCAACCTTACAATCAGGAACTTGAAGACTGTCTTGGAGTTAAAATCAACTGGAACTCAGGAATGTGAAGGAGTTATGGAAAGTCTAGTAAGTGAAAAGGAAAACCCCTTTGTTGACACAGAAAATAAGAAAATAATCGTCCATTGTTGTTATCATAAAGTGGGAACAGTTTGGTTTAGGAAGCTACTGGGAAGGATTGGGCGTGAATATGGTCTAAATTTTCAGGTGGAGAAGGGTAGAAGACCGTATAAAATTAAAGAGCAAACAGAAATATTTATGCAAAGTCATAGTAATGTTGAGCCCTCTAAACTGCCACCCTATAGAGGCTCTCATGTAGTCCGTGATCCCAGGGATGTAGTAATATCAGGATATTTTTATCACCTATGGACAAAAGAGAGCTGGGTTCATAAACCGAAAAAGAAATATGGTGGGATAAGTTATCAAGAATACTTGAAGTCTGTAGATAAAGAAACAGGATTAATGGAGGAGATTAAAAGAGCGGCAACCAAGTATATTAAAGACATGGGACAATGGAATTATAAAAATCCTAATTTTATCGAAGTGAAATATGAGGATTTAATCAGAGATGAGCAGTCTGTGTTTACCAAAATCTTTAACCATTATGGGTTTAATGAAAAAGCAATTGAGAAATCCTTGGAAATAGCAGAGCAATTGAGTTTTCAGAATGTAGCAAGGCGTAAATTAGGGGAAACAAAAGAAAAATCTCATCTGCGATCGGGGCAACCAGGAGAGTGGCAATATATATTTAATGAACAGCACAAGGGATATTTTAAACAAATGTGCGGGAAAGTTTTAGTGAAGCTTGGATACGAAAAAAATAACGATTGGTAAAAGATAAATAAAATGGCCTATTATCAAAAACTTGATTGGGATGTGGTTGATTATCAACTCCAAGTGTTAGATCCAGAAATAATAGAATCTTTGACAGGAAAAGAATTGCTGGTGAGAGGACCAATACCTGAAAAATTAGAAAAGAACAGCTATTTTGTTTGTATAGGAGCAGCACAAACCTATGGGCGATTTTGCCCTAACCCCTATCCCAAATTATTACAAGAAAGATTGGAAATACCAGCCTTAAACTTGGGACATGGAGGTTCTACTCCTTCATATTTTTTAGAACATGAAAAGTTAAGTAAGTACATTAATAATGCCAAGTTCGCTATTATCCAGGTAACCTCTGCTAGATATGCTAGTAATGCTTATTTTGAAAGCGAATACGAACCAAAAAGATCATATCTTTTTACGAGAAAATCAAATGGGGAGAAAATACCTTGGATCAAGGTTTATCAGGAATTATTAGACAAATATGACAAAGAATATGTCAAAAAAAATGTAGCCGAAAGTAGGGAAAATTGGATCAAGGAATCGAAAAAGATCTTCGCTCAAATTAACATCCCCAAAATCCTATTTTGGTTTTCCATTAGGCAACCTGATTATCAGTACAATTACAATAACAAACAAGCTCATTTGTTATGTAAGGCATACCCTCAATTAGTTAATTTGCAGATGATTGAGGCAATTAAAAACGACTGTGAAGAATACGTAGAATGTGTGTCTGAAAGAGGAATGCCTCAAATACTGATTAATAGATTTACAGGTGAACCAATTAAAGTGGATCAAAAATGGAAAGGAATTGAAAAGAAAGTAGAAACAAGTAAAAATAAGTACTATCCTTCCCCAGAAATGCACATGGATGCGGCTAATGCACTAGAGGAAGTTTGTCAAAAATATTGTGACCTTTAGTGCTGCTTTTTCAAGAGTCAAGCTCTGTTTGGTATTAAGTAAAATCAAAAAATTAACGGCTATGTGGATTACAGAAAAGTTGATTTATTTGCAAATGCAAAAAACTGGCAGCTCACATATCGTACACTTGCTCAAAAACTATATTGGCGGGAAAAAGAAAGGTGTGCATAATCATTTAAAAAAATACAATAAAAATAAGTTTCTGGTAGTTTCAGTCAGAAATCCTTGGGATTGGTATGTATCACTTTGGAGATTTGGATGTAATCAAAAAGGAGAAATTCATCGTCGCTTAACTCAGGAAGCACCTGAGGTGATGGCAAAAATCAATAAAAATAAAAGCGAAAAAGTAGCAGAGAAATGGAACTCAGTATATGCAAATCCAGAAGAGCCTGAAAACTTTAGAAATTGGCTCAAACTAATTTATAACCCCTGGAGAATGAAAGACTTAAGGGAGAATTATCATAAAAGTTCACTCAGTGCTTTTGCAGGGTTTATGACCTATCGCTATTGTAAATTCTCTCTCAAGGATTTTCAACCAGAAACAGTAATAGAAGATTTCTCTGCCTTAAAAGCTTATGATGAGAAAAATAATATGATTAACGGCGTGATTAAAACTGAATCTCTAGAAGAAGATCTGATTAATGTCTTGCAACAAGCTGGACATGAAATTGATGCAACAATTATTAATCAGATCTATGCCAGTAAAAGCCAAACAAAAAATGCCACTAAACGGCATCCTAGTAGTTTTTATTATGATGCTGAAACCATTGCTTTAGTAGCAGAAAAAGACAAGTTTATCATCGAAAAATTCTCTTATCTGCCACCTGCTTAAGATTGCAGGAAGAAGAAAACAGCCCAAGAAACCAGTTAGTTAGGAGCGATCGCTATTAAATTATGATCATCTCTCACAAATACAAGTTGATTTTTATTCACATCCAAAAGTGTGCAGGCACAAGTATTACCTATGCCCTTAATCCCTATCTACCTGAAGATGATATCGTGCTAGGTTGTACTCCCAAAGGAGAAAAACTCTCAAAAATCTGGGGACCAACCAAAGGAATATACAAGCACGCGACCGCACTAAAAGCCAAAGAGGTATTAGGAGAAGAAATTTGGGACAACTATTTCAAATTTTCCTTCATCAGAAATCCTTGGGATTTGGTAGTTTCTACTTATCACTGGTGGCTAAAAACTTCTTGGGATGACGACAAAAATACAGGAGCAAAAATCCGTCAAATGAATAGCTTTGAAGAGTATGTTAAGTCCCCTTATTTAAGATCACATACCTGCTCCCAAGCGCTCATGGATGGAACTCAAAATAGCCTCGTAGATTTCATTGGCAAATATGAAAGTTTGGAAAAAGATTTCGCTTATGTATGTGGGAGAGTGGGGTTGCCCAATATTGAGCTTCCTGCCAAAAATATCTCCGAACATAAAGGGTATCAAGAATATTATGACCAAACCACTAAAGAGATAGTGAAAAAAAGGTTTAAATGGGATATCAAAAACTTTACCTATTCCTTTGAATAATTGCTATTGCTTATCTAGCCAGAGCGTCAATGTAGGGGTTTGGTCCCCAAACCCCCAATTAAGCCTAGCTATCGCTCAAACATTTAAAACCGAGAAAACAACATCTTTCCATTCAGGGACATTACTTAAATTATAAGCATCAAAATCATAGCCATAATTGACAGAAAACTCTCTATACCGACTCACCCAATCAGAAATAACATCTTCTTGGGAATCATGAGTGAAATTTAAAGCCTTGCGCAGATATTTAGCCTGCTCAAGGGGATGACCAGTTTGGTATAACGCCCATGCTAACCAAACAAAATACTGATAAAAAGTCTGATCTTTCATCCTCCGTAACTCTTCAGACAAGTCAGAATGAGCAAAAAGATTAAGTAGCGCCGTCTCCAAATACTTGGCCTTTTCGCGCACATGACTACTTTGCTTATTTGGCTGACGATGACACACTGTAACCTGACGTAGCCAGTCAGCCTGACAATTCATCAAGGCGATGCGGAAAATCAAATTAACATCTTCTCCATAGTGGAAATTGGTATCAAAACCTCCAGCCCATTCCAACCACTCCCGACGAAACATCATCGCACTCGAAAGCAGAGGTTTTAATAATAACCAAGTTTCCAGATTAAGCTCGGGATATTCATGCCAGGGTTCAATATCTGCTAACCAAACCCCTTGAGCATCAACCACCTCAAAACCACTATCAACTAAACCCAAAAACGGGTGAGCCTGAAAATAAGCCACCTGAGCAGCCAGCTTATTTGGCAAAAACCAATCATCTGCATCCAGAAAAGCAATTAATTTGCCCCTAGCCATTTCTAAACCCTGGTTACGGGCAACAGATACCCCCTGATTATTTTGGAAAGCAGTATAACGAATGCGAGAGCGAAATGGTTGCAACACCTGTTGAGTACTATCAGTAGAACCATCATCTATCACAATAATTTCGTAGTCAGTATAACTTTGCTGCAACACACTCTCTATGGCTTGCTGAAGATAGCGATCGCAATTATAAGTAGGAATAATCACACTCACTGCTGGGGGCGAAGGGAGAACAAAACTGCTCCCAGGTTGAGTTACTTCCAGTGCAAATTCTACTACTTGACGGGCATACAAAGCTGGATTATGATCCACTGCTAAAACTTCCTGACCTCTTTTCCCCATTGCCGCAAACTTAGCAGGCTCTGCCAAAAAATTCTGCAACTGCTTTTGAATATCCCTAATTTCCCGCTCTTGATTAACAAAAGCTACTGTATCTTCTGGCAGATCTGCATACCACCCCACGCGAGTCACCAAATTCGGCACACCATGACTCCAGATCCGCAATTGACTCCCAGATGCTTCTCCCCCAGTAGGATAACGTAAATTGAAAGCCAAATCTGCATTTGTCAAAGCTGCATCCAGATCAGCTTCTTCTACAAAACCATGTAAAGTTACAATATCTTCTAATCCAAACTCTTGAATCAGTCGGCGAATATACCCTTCATCCCAGATTCTCCCATAAATATCCAACCGAAAAAGGGACTTTTCCGACATTCCACCCAAAGCTTCTAGCACCGACTGCACCCGACGATAGGTACCACCCAGATAACCAAAAATAATCAATTGATAGGGAGGACCCACTCTACTCTCATCTCTGCTGGTGGGATGAATGGGGGTGGCAGGATAGGGTAAGGGAGAATATAACACAGGAGCTGAACACCGTTGATCGTTACTAAAAGTTTCCAAAGCTTTTTGCGTGTGGACGATCACCCCCAGGGCATTTTCTACTGCTGCAAATGTCAGAGGATAACGTTCAGACATCGTACTCCATGTTAGTACATCTGAAAAAAACTTATTTAAATCCTGTTTACAAGTATAACCATGACAACGTTGCATTAATTCTACATAAGCATCCTGATCTGGCCCTGATTTCTTATATTCAGGATATAAACAAGTAAATAAATAATGTAAATTTACATCGTGAATTATTACTATGCCTGGATATTTACGACTAACTTTATATATAGCTCCATGAAAATCATTATTATTGCCAATATTGTAAATATTTACATCAGCATTTTTTAAATCTCCTTCTGGTAAATTATCTGGGTCATACCAACGCACAGTTGCGAAATTTTCTAATTCTTGACTCCAGACTTTTTTATCTGTCCACAACACAATTTCTCCATTGTTGTGCAATTCTGCTAATATTCTGCTTGTGTAATGAGCAATATCTGTTTTTTCTGGTGGTAAAGGACAGAACCAATTAATTTTCATATATATTGTTGATAGTTGATAGTTGATAGTTGATAGTTGATAGTTGATGGTTGATGGTTGATGGTTGATGGTTGTGAACAATTAACAATTAACAATTAACAATCAACAATTAACAATTAACAATTCATACAAGCTTGACGCATTACATCTGCGGGTACTGGTTGCTGTAGCCAAATTTCTAAAGCCGCTGCACCTTGTTGTACCAGCATTTCCAATCCATCAATAGCGATCGCCCCTCTTGCTGCTGCTGCTTTTAGCCACTTAGTAGGTCTAGGATTATATATTAGGTCATAAGCGATCGCTCCTGGTTGGATTTTCCCCATCAATTCCTCAGCCAGGGGTGAGGACTCTACATTAGGATACATTCCTACTGGAGTAGTATTCACTAACAACTC
The DNA here is from genome assembly GCA_016903655.1 of Gomphosphaeria aponina SAG 52.96 = DSM 107014. Classification (GTDB taxonomy): domain Bacteria; phylum Cyanobacteriota; class Cyanobacteriia; order Cyanobacteriales; family Gomphosphaeriaceae; genus Gomphosphaeria; species Gomphosphaeria aponina. The sequence goes on along the minus strand of JADQBC010000060.1, from coordinate 8,878 downwards.
TGTTGTCCATACCAGCCCTGGTAATTCCTCTAATGAATGAACCCTTATTGCCCCATCAAGAGGTGAATTAGCCCAACTTTGTTTAAAATAGTCTAACTTTTCTTTATCCCTTCCCACAACGCGAATTTCTGGGCAACCCAATTCTGCACACCCAACTACAACAGCCCGAGCTGCACCCCCATTACCTAAAATTACTGGAGTAATTTTAGTCCAATCTCGGTTAAGAGCTTTTAATGGAGCAACAAACCCAGCTACATCAGTATTTGTGCCACTCCAACCCTGTGGAGTCCAAAAAACCGTATTTACAGCTCCCACCATTTGCGCTCTTTGGGAAACTTGAGAAAGCAGAGGGATAATAGCTTGTTTATGGGGAATAGTAACATTAAACCCTAATAAGTTAATCGCTGCCAAACCAGCGATCGCCTTTACCAAATCCTCCCTTTTGAGCCGAAAAGGTAAATAAACGTAATCCAGATTTAAAGAAGCGATCGCTGCATTGTGCATCACTGGAGACAAAGAATGCTCAATCGGATCACCAATTACGCCCAATAATTTAGTTTTACCTGTAATCATATAATTTCTATTGCCGCCAATCCTTACCACTCACCAAAGTGTCACTGCCAAAATCTTTTCTTCAACGAGAAATAAATACAATAGGAATATGCTGATGAATAGTGAGGCAAGTTGACAAACTATTAAGTTTTTATCATAGAAAAAACTGCTCCGTCAACCACTCCCTCTCGAATTTAGCCAAATGTCTCTCAAACCTACTTTTTGGAGGGAAATAAAAATGTCAAAACCAATTAACCAAGACCATAGTTCAGCCTGGGTTATTCAAACTTGGCTATCTTTTTTCGTTGCCGTTTCTGCTACTACAATTGGCATTCTTTACTTGCCCGTAGATCCTTGGATCAAAGGTTTCATGGGGATGGGTTTAGTTTTTACCGTTGGTTCAACCGTCAGCTTAACCAAAACCCAAAGAGATATTTATGAATCGAAAAAACTTAGCTCTAGAATCGATGAAGCCAGAGTCGAGAAAATTCTTGCAGAACACAACAGTTTATAGGCAAAAAAACAATTATGTAAAAAGGCTGTATAATACAGCCTTTTTTTTTACTATTTTTGTTTTTGTCGTTTTTTAGCCGCCATAGTTGATCGCTGTTGAGGAAAACCCAGCTGTTGAATTACTTGTTCTTTCCGCTCTTCTTCAAGTTGCTTGAGTTTAGTATAGTCAACCCAGTGAATGCAATCAACAGGACAAGTATCGATCGCCTCTTGAATTAACTCTTCTGGTTCTCCATCTTGATTAAACACCCGCGATCGCCCATATTCTCCTTCTAGATAAAAAGTATTTGGCGCTACATGGGCGCAGTGCTTACAACCGATGCAAGTTATTTCATCGACATAAACAGCTTTCTGTCTTAATTCCCCGCCCAACTCTGGCTCAAAACCACTACGCTCTGGTGCATCTCGCCATACACCCCCTAACTCTGGTTCTAAACCAGAGCGTTGAGAAACTTCCAACATCACGCGCTCCAGCGTTGGACAACTAAACGGATAGAACCATCCTCATTTTTTTTGTTTTCTGTCACCTGAAATCCCTGCTTAGAGGATTCATTGAGCACAGTGTGGAAAGCATAACCCTGAGTTACCCGCTGTAGGAAACCCTCAACAGACCAAGGTTGTTTCCAGTACTGTAAATCTGCAACCAGCTCATATTCTTTTCCATTCCAACTAAAACCGATGTCATAGTTATTTTCCTGTTCTACTACTACTTCGGCTGTACGTGTTTGACCTTGATACCCTCTGATGTTACTCGGCCCTGACTTCCAATTAATCCCTAAATCCTTCAGAGCTGCTTGTAAAGAGGTTAGGTTACGGATTTGAGTTTTTATGTTGCTAAAGTGTGACATATCTTTTGTTACTTAAGTTAACTAAATTTTACAAAAAATCAAATTTGAGTGCCAAAATTTACCAAGCACTAAAAGTTGCCTGATTGGTTGCCTTTTCTGACTCGGTAGCTTTTTGGGCAAAATATGCTGCCGTTTTTTCCTCATTAACCACCAGTCCTAACTCAGCTTCAATTGCTGCTGTCACCTCAAGACAAGATGCACCTACAATGCCTGTTACTTTTTCTTTTACCCGACCATCGGGATAAATGATAAATTCTAAGGTTTCCATGCTCATTATTCTCATTCGGGGCAGAAACGGTTCTGATTGGTTTAATTACATTAATTGAGATATTTTAGCAATATGTAACGGATTTTAGCAAAAATTCATATTTAGTATATTCGTATCTTTACTTACCTATAAAATTGCCAGCATTTTTTGTCTGCTTTATTTCTCAAGGGTTTCCCTGGTAACTAGGCAAAATACCAAAAACTACTCCTTAATAAAAATATACATAACTTAAAAATCCCCTAGTTTCCCTAGTTCACTTAGGACTTAGACAGAATAACTGGTCGCTCGCCACGTACCATTCTGTAGGGGCGGGTTTAGCCAAATTTTTGTCATCACACCGATGGCCTGAAAATCAAAACCCGCCCTGCCCCACTTATTAGTCGTTAGCAAGAAGAACAAATATGATTAAAGTAGGTCTTTTGGGTTTTGGTGGTTTAGGACAAGCAGCAGCAAGAGTTCTCGCACCCAAAGGAGAAATGATTTGGACAGCAGTAGCAGATCACAAAGGCTATGCTCAGAATAAGGCGGGTTTAGACTATGATACTTTGATAAAAATCTATCACAAGCAAGGGTCTGTGGGTTTTCTTGCACCTGATGGGATTTTGAGTTCTCATAGCATTCAAGATGTAATCAAACAAGCCTCAGTCGATGGATATTTTCTGGCTTTGCCTAATTTACCTAATACTTTTATGGCTGATGTAGCCAGGCAGTTTATTAATTCAGGTTGGCGTGGGGTGTTAGTGGATGCTCTGAAACGTACGAGCGCGGTGGAGCAGCTTTTGGCATTACAGGATGAATTGCAACAAGCGGGCATAACTTATTTGACTGGTTGTGGGGCAACACCAGGATTATTAACCGCAGCAGCAGCGATCGCCGCTCAAAGTTACGCTGAAATCCATAATGTGACTATTACTTTTGGTGTGGGTATCGCTAACTGGGAAGCTTACCGCGCAACTATTCGGGAGGATATCGCCCATTTACCTGGCTATGATGTGGAAAAAGCTACAGCTATGACTGATGTTGAAGTAGAAGCTTTGTTAAATGAAACTAATGGCATTCTCACTTTAGAGAATATGGAACACGCCGATGATGTGATGTTGGAATTGGCAGGAATATGTAGCCGCGATCGCGTCTCTGTGGGCGGTGTGGTGGATACCCGTAACCCTAAAAAACCCCTCAGCACCAATGTGAAAGTTACTGGGCGGACTTTCGAGGGGAAAATTTCTACCCATACTTTTACTTTGGGGGATGAAACCAGTATGGCTGCTAATGTTTGTGGGCCTGCTTTTGGTTATCTTAAAGCTGGTATTTCTTTACACCGTCGCGGTATTTACGGATTATTTACTGCTGCTGAAGTTATGCCCCAGTTTGTTAGGTAAAGTATTGATTCCCAAATCTCCCCTGCCTGTAATAATTCTATTAGTAGGGAGTAGGGAGGGGGGGAGTAGGGAGAGTTTTAAATATAAAAATTGATTTGGGTTTTAGTTTCGCACTCATGTCTAATGAAAATAAAATTTTAGCTGCTGTAAGAGTCAAGTGGCGGGAATAATTTCGGTAACCAATGAAAAAAATTCAATGTACTTGGAATAAACCATCGCCTTGGATTTAGATGACGCTGAAGAAAAAGGGACTGAGGCATTTTTGAAAAAACAGCCTCAAACCCAGACAGAGCAATTTGAATACACAAAACAACTTTATGCTAAAATCAGAAATTAGAAAAGTGAGCGTCAAATTTAATTAGGAGTAAGCCCAATGAAATATTATCACAACTTATTTAATGACAGATGGGTCATTGAACATATTTATGAGGGGATGGAAAATGGCTTTTTTATTGAAGCAGGAGCAATGGGTGGAATTTTAGTAAGTTCTACATATATCCTAGAAAAGGATTTTAAATGGAATGGTATCTGTGTTGAAGCAATTGATGAAAAATACGAAAAGTTAAAGCGAAATAGAAACTGTTTTCATGACAATAGGTGCTTATCCAACCAGAGTGGTTTGCAAGTGTCTTTTACCTTATTTAATGACAAAACAGGTTATAGTGGCATTACCAACACGTTCAATGTGCCAAACAAACATATGCTAGAAAAAGAAAAGCATCAAACTTATAATAAAGAAACTGTTTCACTTCAAGATTTATTAATTCAACATAATGCACCAAACATTATTGATTATTTTGGGTTGGATGTTGAAGGTCATGAACCTGATATCTTGAAAGCGTTTCCCTTTTCTAAACCTTATACAATTCTGGCGGTTAGTATCGAAGGCCATAAATGCGATCACATTATGAAGGGAAATGGATATTTACCTGTTAAAAATCCTTATACTGAAAACACTAATGAATCCTATTTTATCCATCAAGATATAGCCAAGTATAGAAATGTTAATTTAGATAAACTTAATTTTTTGTAAAACTTTAGTTAATTTGGAGGAAAAATATCTCATTAGACCAATGAGCGAAAGTAGTGTTAACCCCCCCTACCCCCCCGCGGGCTCGGGGGGGAGAAATGCTTGGAATGTAGGGCTCCCTCCCGAACCCGCGGGGAGGGTTGGGGTGGGGTTTTTTACGGTTTCGCAAAAGGTCTATTGATTTGCCTTAGGTACTTATCCTGGGGAGGGGGCTGTTTTTCATATGTAATAGACCAATGAGCGCTATGATTGTGTTAACCCCTCCTTTCCCTGCGGGGGGGGTTTTTTACGGTTTCGCTCATTGGTCTAATCTTCAAGCAACTAAAATGGGCTCACATAACTTATCTTCTAAATCTTGTTCTTGTTGCTCTACTGTTTTAATTCCTTGCCTGATAATCTCAGGTACATTCACACCAGCTTCATATTGTTGCAACCATTGCATTGCCTGATTACCTTCTTGAAGAATTTTTTTCAAAGGAGAGAGGAAACAACTAAAACCTCTAGCCTTGGCCATGGGGAAAACTTCCCCATAAAGTGCTTCAATCCAGTTTCTGGCTGTAATTTTCCGCCCATCCAACCAATGACGTAACTCTGCATCAAGACTATGATGAGCAGCAGCTAACTCATTCTCATCAGCGATCGCCACTAAATCTTCTTGGCGCGTAGCACTATTAATGTGAGATATTTGTAAAGGATCGAGGGTAGGATCATGGAGGAGTTGAGTAATGCGAGCTTCAAGTAAAGCAGTAACGGCCAAAAGAGAGATGGGATTAGTAATTAAATCACAAATTCTCAATTCCAGACGGTTAAGATTGTAGGGGCGGCGATCGCCATTTGGCCTAACAGAAGACCAGAGATGGCGCACATTTTGCATGGTTTTTGCTTGCAACTGAGCTTCATTCCACTGAATAAAATGACTGTGACTCGTAAACAGCGGTACAAAGGTAGGAGTTTTGGGAAACATCTGCCAGCGGGTAGAATGAAAACCTGTTACCCGACTATGTAAAAAAGGAGAAGAAGCACTAAGAGCCAGATAGAGAGGCGCTTCCAAGCGAATTAAACGGCAAGCCTGCATTAAAACTTCAGGGTCAGAGATGCCAATATTAATATGAATACTAGCCGTTACCACCGAAGTCCCATAAGTTTGCTCAATATAGGTATGATAAGGATTTTGGGGGTCAGAACGGAAAAAGCCATCGCTTCTTTCCAGAGACAGAGTACTCCCAGGAATTAAGGTATAATTACCCAGACGCTGTAAATAAGCTCTGAGCTGTCGTCTGGGGCGAAGGGTAGCACAGAGGAGGCGAGGATAAGAACACAGGGGCGCAGTAGTATATTCCACATTACGGCTGTCTGGTTCACGCACAAACCCATCTAAGTCTCGCACAATCTGCTCAGAAAGACCAACGATTTCACCCAGTGGTGTACCTGTGTAAATTTCAACTTCAAAACCTTTAGATAGCAGCACGACTTCTCCTCATAAGCTGTTCTGGTGTGGGCTCAAATCAATATTAGCTATGATTACAACCCAACTAGACAAAGAACTTTCTCCCTTTAGTTTGCCATTAAGTTTTCCCGAAAAGTTAACTAACTGAAAAATTCGCTACAACCAACGGCTCTGTTTAGGTTAAAATAACATCGCTTTGTAAATCAAAATAAAAAGAGAATTTAACCATTGATGTCAACCAGCTCATCTCCAGTATATACTTCGGGAAGCTCTCTGAAGCATCCAGCCATGAATTGTTATCAAGCCGATCAGCGGGTAAAATATCTATATTTGCAAGCAGAAATCGAAGTTCTGCTCCATCAATTGCAAAATTATAAACCACAAGGGAAAGACGAGTAAAGATGAGATCATCCAAATTAAAGCAAGCCTTTGAGCAAAAAAAAGCCCTTAAAGTAATTAGTGGGTTAAACAACTTCGACACAGGGCGAGTTGTAGCAGTAGTAAAAGCAGCAGAAGCTGGAGGCGCAACTTTTGTTGATATTGCGGCAAATCCAGAACTGGTGCGATTAGTGCGCCAACTAATTAGTTTGCCAATTTGTGTTTCTGCAGTTTCTCCAGTAGCGTTTGTGGGTGCAGTCAAAGCTGGTGCAGATTTAATTGAAATTGGCAATTTTGATAGTTTTTATGCTCAGGGCAGAGGATTTGAAGCACAAGAAGTATTAGAACTAACCCAAAAAACCCGCGCTCTGTTACCAGATATTACTTTATCAGTGACAGTACCCCATATTTTACCCCTGGATGAACAGGTAAGACTGGCAGAAGCTTTAGTAGAAGCAGGAGCAGATATTATTCAAACAGAAGGAGGAACAAGCATTAAACCAGAACATGCAGGAGTGTTAGGGCTAATTGAAAAAGCAACTCCTACCTTAGCAGCAGCTTACAGCATTGCTCAGGCAGTAGATGTGCCAGTCATGTGTGCTTCTGGACTATCCAACGTAACCGTACCAATGGCGATCGCTGCAGGAGCGTCGGGAGTAGGGGTAGGTTCTGGGATTAACCAACTAAATAACGAAGTAGCAATGGTAGCAGCAGTACGCAGCTTGGTAGAAGCATTAAATAGGAAAAATTCCCTAATTAACTCCAGCAAAATAAGTTAATTTAACGGCAAAGAAATCACTAAAGTGGTTATTGAAAATCTCTAGTAATCACTTTAGTGATTGTTTGATTGAGCGCTCCTAACACCACCATGACAAAGAAAAAAAATTGGTTAACAGCGGCAAATATTGGCTTATCAATTATGGATAGGTATATTACCGCAGAACTCATTGGGCCATTGCTGTTTGGAATGGGTTTATTTACGTCTTTGGGGTTAGCAATTGGCACTTTATTTGACTTAGTACGAAAAGTAACAGAATCAGGTTTACTTTTATCTATTGCCATCAAAGTATTGTTGTTAAAAATGCCAGGATTTATCGTTTTAGCCTTTCCTATGTCCATGCTCCTGGCTACCCTCATGGCCTATAGTCGGCTTTCAAGTGATAGTGAATTAATCGCGATGCGCAGTGTGGGCATAAGTATTTATCGAATAGTTATTCCAGGCATAATTATAAGTTTATTGGTGACAGGAATAACTTTTTTGTTTAACAGTTTTGTGGCTCCAGCAGCTAACTACCAAGCATCAATTGTTTTAGATAAAGCCCTGGATGAAATTAAGCCTACTTTTAAAGAAACTAATATTATTTATCCAGAATATAATGAAATTAGAAGAGAGGATGGGTCAAAAGATACGGTATTAACTAGAATATTTTATGCAGAAGAATTTAATGGGCAGCGCATGAAAAATGTGACCATTCTTGACCGTTCTCAAGAGGGAGTAAGTCAAATTGTTACTTCTCAAGAAGCAACTTGGAATATATCAGAAAATAAGTGGGATTTTTTTAAAGGGACAATATATGCGATCGCTGCTGATGGTTCTTATCGCAATATTCTGCGGTTTGAACATCAACAACTAGCCCTACCAAGAGCGCCATTAGATTTAGCCAAAAGAGGCTTAGATTATGATGAAATGAACATTTTTCAAGCTCAAGAATATTTGAAAATATTGCAATTAAGTGGGGATGAAAAGAAAATTCGGAAGCTGAAAGTGCGCATTCAAGAAAAAATTTCTCTTCCTTTTGTCTGTTTGGTATTTGGGTTAGTTGGTGCAGCTTTGGGACTCAGACCGAGTAATAATAGTAAGGCTACTAGCTTTGGTATTTGTGTAACTTTAATTTTCGCTTATTATTTGCTTTCATTTATTACTAGTTCTCTGGGAGTTTTAGGGGCATTTTCTCCGTTTATGGCAGCCTGGTTACCTAATTTGTTGGGTTTGGGAGCAGGGGGTTTTCTCTTATTTCAGTCTGCTAAGTAGGAAAAAAAATTGAGCAATTTTTAGGAAAAACTCAGGGAAAAATTATCTTGGTCAAGGATAATAGTGAGGCAAAAATAAAATTTAGCGCTCCTAAATAGACATTCTGGCAGGCATATCTTTAGTAGGGAGTAGGGAGGAGGGAGTAGGGAGAGTTTTACATGAAATAAATATAAAAATTGATTTTGGTTTTAGTTTCGCACTATCGTGAAAAAACCCTCGCCCCCAGCCCCTCTCCCAAAGGCAGGGCTGTTTCATTTAAAAATTTAAGGCTTTTTAAAACCCTTAAAATCTAACGGTTTCAGGCTTAGATTTCTAACAATTTGGGTAAAATTAACAAAAATCGTTATTCTGGCTTTTATGTTTGTCAAAGCCTACATGAGCTCAAGCATTGATTTCTAAAAATTAGTTGTGTAAATATTTAATTTCAAGTA